>JACKFI010000001.1 GCA_020632555.1 Candidatus Omnitrophota bacterium
TCCTTGAATATGTTCCGCAAACCGCGAAACCAATTAATATCCACTACCTTAAATTCTAAACATTATTCATCCCAAACCACATCCATGGGATTAATCGTATCCCCCAACGGTTCATGGGAAGCCATATTCATATTTTCACCTGAACCTTCAGCAACTGACGAGACTGTGTCCAACTTATCCATTTGCTTATTATCAGCAGCGAATTTACCCAAAAACTGAATACGCTCCGCGCGAACATCAATAGTACTGCGTTTTTGTCCGTCGCTGGTTTCCCATGAACGGGATTGTAAAACTCCCTCTACAAAAATCGGACTGCCCTTTTGTAAAAACTGACAACACGCTTCTGCTTGCTTGTCCCAAACGGTCACTGTTAAAAAGCAAACATCTTCTTTAAATTCCCCATTCTTGTCACGAAAACGACGATTGACCGCCAAACCTAAATTAGCAACCGCAACACTGGCCGGAGTATAACGCAACTCCGGAGCCCGGGTTAAATTCCCAATTAAAAAAACTTTATTCAAATTCGCCATACCAATTCCTCACCCAAAAGGTTAAAAATATATTTTTTAAAAAACAACCCTGATACAACCTGCCTTGCTTGATCAATCAACGTTTTACGCCACACTGGTCATCAAAAATCGTAAAATCCGCTCATTGGATCGCAATACTTTTTGCAAAGACACAGCCGCCTCAGATGGACTTTCTAAATTCAATAAATAATACGTCCCTTCCCAAGATTTCTTCATCTGAAAACTAAATTTATGCTTCTCAATCCAGACTTGACTATTGATCAGCTTCCCGCCAGATTTGACAACCGCGTCCGCCGCTTCCTTGACAATACTATCTTTCTCTTCTTGCGGTAACGCCGCATCCAAAACAACCGCCAATTCGTACTTATTCATGTTTCCTCCGTTTACCTTTGATTAAATAAAACAACCTTCAATAATTTTAAACCAATAATTTCTGATTATACCGACTCATCACGGTTGCCAATGATTCGCTGGTCCACGCCCGGCAACAATCAACGGCCGCGGTCAAAAATTCCGGCATTCTTTTCTTTTCGTCCAATTGAAAATCTTCCAGCACAAAATCAACCGTATTCTTATGCGCTGGAACAGGTCCAATGCCCAAACGCAAACGGCTAAAAACTTTTGTGCCTAAATGCTCAATAACCGACGATAACCCATTATGCCCGCCATCACTGCCCTGTTGACGCATGCGCATCTGGCCAAAAACCAGACTAAAATCATCGCACACAACCAGCACATTTTCAGGCTCAATCTTTTTAGACATCACCGCTTGTTTCACAACTACACCGGAATTATTCATAAAGGAATGCGGCAAAAGCAAAACAACGTCGCTGTTTTCCAAGCGACCTTCGCCCCACAATCCTTTAACAGATGTTGACTTCTTTAAACGCACGCCCATATCTGCTGCTAAACGAGTGACCGTCAAGAATCCCATATTATGACGCGTCGCCTCGTATTCCGAACCGGGATTGCCCAAGCCAACAATTAATCGTTTGTCTGACATATTCCGCCTTAAGAGTGATTACTTTTTCTTATCATCAACCTTTTTATCCCCAGCAGCTGGGGCGGCAGCTTTCTTATCACCAGCAGCAACAGCGGCATCTTTCTTAACAGCCCCATCCTTGTCTTTCTTTTCCTTGATCACTTCTAATTCCGCTGGAGCCTCGGCATCACTGGCCACCTCTTCCTTCATCGGCGGAACAACCGTCATCACCATCGCGTCCAAATCATGTTTGGTTGTAACCCCTGCCGGCAAAATAATGTCCCTGACATGCACACTATCGCCAATTTCCAAAGCGCTGACATCGACATCCAAATGATTTGGAATTTGCGTCGGCAAACAAACAATATCCAATTCCCAAAGCACATGCTCCAAAGACCCGCCGTCACGTTTCACGCCGATCGGCTCACCTTTGGCCATCAAAGCAACTTCAACCGTAATTTTATCCGTCAAAGAAATTCGATTAAAATCAATATGAATGATCTGATCCGTGACCGGGTGATATTGCTCTTCTTTAACAATCGCGGTATAATCACGCAATTTCTTATCCGCCTGAAAAACATTTAAACGATAAACCACATTCTCACCATGATGTTCACGGCGAATGCGCTCATAAATTTTCCGATTGACCTTCACGACAGTTGATGGCAATTTGCCGCCATAAACAACGCCCGGCACAAAATTCTCCCGCCGCACCGCCTTAGCGGCCGAGGTCCCAACAACCTCACGAACTTGAACATCCAAATCAATTTGTTCCATTTTTGATTACCTGCCTTTTTCTGTTAATGATTTTCCTGGTGAAATGTCAACACCACGCTGACATTTGACTTTTTACTGATACCTCTACTTCATTTGGTTCTGTGTTTCTTCAAACAATATGCTAACAGACTCCTCATCATGAATCCGCTTAATCGCGTCGGCCAAAAGCTGGGCAACCGACACAACCTTAATCTTGGGATATTCCGACTCCCGAGAAAAAGGAATACTATTGGTGATCACCAATTCTTTGATTCGCTGACAATTTTTCACTCGTTCCAAAGCACTGCCGGAAAGAATCCCATGACTAACCGCGGCATAAACATCTTTGACCCCGTTGCGCCCCAAAGCCTGCGCGGCATCAACCAAAGAGCCAGCCGTCGCCACGATATCATCAACAATCACCGCGATTTTTCCCTTGACTTCACCTAAAATATGCATCACTTCTGTGGTCTCTGGTCCTTTGCGACGCTTATCCACCACAGCCAATTCCGCTCCCAAACGCTTAGCATAGGCACGCGCCATTTTAACTCCACCAACATCCGAGGTCACAACAACCAAATCTTTGGGATTGATGTTTTTGCTGGCAATATAATCACACAACACATTAATCGCGTACAAATGATCCACGGGAATATCAAAAAACCCCTGAATTTGGCTGGCATGCAAATCCATGGTTAAAACACGATTAGCTCCGGCGGCACAAATCAAATTGGCCACCAATTTGGCCGTAATCGGAACACGCGATTGGTCCTTGCGATCCTGACGAGCATAACCATAATAAGGAATAACAGCCGTAATCCGTTGTGCCGAAGCCCGACGGGCCGCATCCATCAAAATCAACATTTCCATCAAATTATCATTTGCCGGCGGACACGTTGGCTGGATTATAAAAATGTCCCGGCCACGAATATTTTCTTTAATCTGAACGCGTATCTCTCCTTCACTAAAACGCCCCACCAAAACATCCGTCAAAGGAATACCCAATTGTTCAGCGATTTCCTGTGCCAATTTCGGATTCGAATTTCCCGTTAAAATCGCCATCCCATTCATATGACTTTTCCCTTCTGTTATTCTCTGTTTTTTCGCGGCACCATTCTCGCCGGAACACCCACAAAAATCTTGCCGTCGGGAATCACTTTACCCTTGGTCACCACCGAACCGGCGCCCGTCATCGCTCTTTTACCGACTTTAACCGGGGCGACCAAAATCGAATCTGAACCGATAAAAGCCCCATCGCCAATCACGGTGCGATGCTTGTCTTTGCCGTCAAAATTTGCCGTAATGGTTCCCGCACCGATGTTCACATCCCGTCCGACCAAAGCATCACCCAAGAAACTAAAATGTTTCATAAACGTCCGACTACCTACCGTTGTCCGCGAAATTTCCGCGAAATTTCCCACTTCAACGGTATCATCAATCCGCGTCCCAGGACGAAGATGCGCGAAAGGGCCGATCACACAATTTTTACCAATCACCACATCATTAGCAATGACCGTAAACGGCTTGATAATCGTATCCATTCCGATCTTCACACCCGCGGCAATACGCGTCGTCGCTGGGTCAACAATAGTGACGCCGCCCAGCATCGTATCTTTCAATATTTTCTGGTGCAAAATATTTGCGCAGGCAGAAAGATCTTCACGCGTATTAACACCCAAACCCTCTTGAGGTTCCCGGGTCGTCAGTGTTTCAACGATGAACCCTTGACCGGATAAAAGAGCAACGATATCCGTCAAATAATATTCACCCTTGCGAACATTGACTTTAATCTTTTTTAAATTTTCAAATAACAGCTGGCTGTTAAAACAAAAAACACCGGAATTGATCTCTTGAATCTTTTTTTCCTGTTGAGTGCAATCCTTTTCTTCACGAATCGCAGTAACTCTGCCAGCATTATCCCGAATGATACGACCATATCCTTGACTTTGCGAAACCACGGCGGTCAAAACAGTCACGGCTGCCTTTTGACGACGATGACGCTTTATCAAAGATTGAATCGTTTGAACTAGCAATAGCGGCGTGTCCCCGCACAAAATCAAAATATCACCACGGAAATCTTTAAAAAACTTTGACGCGCTTTTGATCGCGTCCCCCGTGCCCAACAATTGCTTTTGTTCAACCGTCAAAATATCTTTTGATAAGTGAGCTCGAACTTTTTCAATCCCATGCCCGAGGACAACGCATGTTTTATTGGAACCAACACGGCAAGCGATATCAATCACATAATCAATTAACCGACGGCCACACACTTCATGCAATACTTTCGGTAAAGCGGATTTCATCCGCGTTCCCTTGCCAGCCGCTAAAATAATCGTCGCTAAAGAACTCATGCCCATCACTTCCGAATGCTGTCGACCTGACACTTCAACACAGGCAATTTATTTTTAATAATATCCCAAAGAACCTCTAAATCAACATTGAAATACTCATGCGCAAGGATATCTCTTAACCCAGCTATTTTTTTCCATTCAATTTCTAAATTTCTATTCTTTAAAACCGCCGGTGTCTTTTTTGCCGCTTCACCGATAATCTCTAAGTTGCGAACAACCCCATCAATAATCAGATCATTCTTCCGGAACTGCGTAAAAGTTAATCCTGCGGTGTAATGCTCGACCTTAACGATCGCCGCATAAATATCATCGAGATATAAATTGTGGTCACGCATAAATAACATCAGCAAGTACTTGATCTTTGATCCTAGCCTTTAAAGCATCTTTCATCACAAGATCAACCTTACGGGAAAATAATTTCTCCAAATAGAACTTCAAATTCATATAATTATCAAATGTCTTCTGTTCACGGTCAAACTCAACTAAAACATCCACATCACTTCGTGAATTCTGACAAGACTTGGCAAACGAACCAAAAATGCCCAACTTTTTAACGCCATAGGAATTGAACTCACGCGCATGCTGTTTAATAATAATTAAGATTTTACTTTTTGTGAGCATTGATTATCCCCTTGGGGCGTTCGTTAATTCTAATTTCTTTTTGCGCGGCCAACTTTTTATTTCACATTCCCGTTTAAGAGCTTGACTGCGTCCGCGCGCCTTTTCCCAATACACAATTTGCTTAACCCCAAACGTCCGTGTGAATTTTCCGCCATTGCCGCTTTGATGCTGCTTAAATCTTCGTTCCAAATCACCCGTAATGCCCGTGTACAAATCCCCATTGCCACATTCTAAAACATAAACACACCACGCCAATTTTTTCTTAGCTGGCTTTTTCTTGGCCGGCTTGTTCTTTTGGGCAGGTTTACTTTTCATTGAGAAACAACAGCAGAATAATCAAATGCACCTTACAAAATCTTAATTTGCGCACAAAACGCTCAGCATGACTGAGCCTGCCAATTTTCAAAGCAGTCAAACAGGCATTAAACATATACATACTGCCCAGCCAGTACCGTGTTCTACAAATCCTTAAAATTATCTCAGCGATCACGGTACTGTGTACTATGTTTCCTCTAAAGCCTATCTCAGAAAAACATAGTGCCAGGGCTGCTTCGCACGGAGTGCTCAGCACTCCCTCGGACATTTCGTCCTCGGTCGCGAACTATTGCTTCGCAATAGTTCGTCACATTCTGTTGAACATGTATACATTTAAAAGGCCATCGGCCTTTTAAATGTATACTGCCCAGCCAGGGCTCGAACCTGGAAAACGAGATCCAAATTCTCGTGTGTTACCAATTACACCACCGGGCAAAAACTTAAACGTAAAACATCAACTTTATATTAGTTGACTTGAAAATTCTTTTTAAGCGAATAGCGCCATAGAGGCGCCAAACAATTGAGCCATAAAAGGATTTTCAAGTCAACTTAATTTGCAAACCCTATTCAATATTTTCACTAACATCTCTTTAAAACGTGCTGACCACAAAAACGCGAGCATAAAATCGCCGCAAATCTTTTGCTGCCGCACGCGCCATCTTTTCCGACGCAGCTAACCCATAACACGCCGGCCCGCTGCCCGAAAAAGCAACCCCACAAAATCCATATTGACACAAACGCTCTTTAACCCGCGCAAGCTGCGGAGCCATACTCAAAATGCTTGTTTCCAAATCGTTATGAAGTAAATCACCGGCTTGAAAAACAGATTTTTTTTGTAAAGCAAGAGTCAAAATACTAACATCCGCCCCTTTTTTTGTCAACTTCAAATTAAGTCCGGTAAAAACAGCTTTTGAGTACATCTTCATACGGGCAACCACAACCACATGCCACAGTTTTTGCCTGATTTTTAGCGGAGATATAATCTCACCGCGGCCTTCTCCCAAAGCCCAAGAAGTGTCATACAAAAAGAACGCCACATCACTGCCGATTTGCGCCCCCAAATCAACCAACTGCCTGGAAGAAAGACCCAATTTCCAAATTCGATTAAGCCCCAAAAGCGTTGTGGCCGCATTACTTGAACCCCCCGCCAAACCTGCGGCAACCGGGATATTTTTCTTAATCCTAATCGTCACTCCTTGTTGAATACCAAACCGCGTCTGCAACAAACGGGCAACTCGATAAACCAAATTTTTGGGTCCTTTGGGTACTTGCGGATGACTACAAAGAATTTGAATTTTACCGCTCTGATTGCCAACCAAACGAATTTCATCACATAAACTGATACGTTCAAAAATCGTTTCCAAATTATGATAATGATCCGGTCTTTTACCGAGGACTTTAAGAAAAAGGTTGAGTTTTGCTGGTGAACGCAGAAGAAGAGTTGACATGCACTTTAAAGGGAATCGAGAGCTTTTAATTTCTTAACAACCTGATCTTGATTAGGATTTAATCCAATCGAAAGTTTCCAAAATTTCTTTGCAATAACTTTGTCGCCCATCTTGAAATAAACATCTCCTAAATGTTCATAAATAGCAGGATCCTGTAATAAACTTGAGGCTTTATTTAAATAATTAAGCGCGGCAGTGTAATCACCTTTTTTGAAGTAAACCCACCCCAAGCTGTCTAAATAGGCACCATTTTTAGGCGCAATTTTAACGGCGCGCTGCACAAGCTCCAAAGCTTCATCCAAACGAGCGCCATCCTCCGCGTACAAATACCCTAAAGAATTCAATGCTTCATCATGATCCGGTTCAATCTTCAAAGCCCGCACAAATAATTCCAAAGCCTTATCGCGGTTCTTAATTTCCAAATACAAAGAACCAATCAAATAGACCAGATCCGCGTTTTCCGTCGGCTCAAATGCTAAAACTTTTTCGAATTGCTGAATCGCCTTCTCATAATCTTTTTTTGAATAATACAACTGCCCAAGATATCCATAAATCTCAACGTTCTGCGGATCGGCAATCGCCAATGATGTTAAAATCTTTTCGTATTCTTCAGCTGCTTTGTCGTAATCTTTTTTTATCGTATAAATCAAGGCCAGCAAATAGCGTCCCTGCACATTGTCCGGATCATCTTTAAGCAAAGCATCCAATTCTTTTTTCGCTTCATCCAATTTTCCCAAACGCGCATAATCGGCACCCAAACGCAAACGCACCGCGCTGGAATGCTCAAATTTCGCGCTGTGTTCATAAGCACTGATCGCCTGATCAGTGTCTCCTTTAAGATCATGGATAACGCCCATCGCATACGCGCTGATTGAATTAACCTGATCCTCTTGGGAATTCATAGCAAAAGAAAAGGAGAGATGAGAAAATACAAAAAATAGCGGTGCTATGGTCCACAAAAGAAATTTGCCGAATATTTTTGACTTCATGGGAGGAAACTCCTACCTGAGGTTTCATCGTAATGACATATCATTTCAACAGAAAACCATGTCCCTAAAGAACATGGCCTTCTGTCAAAAATGAAAAATTACGCCCAATCGCGTTTCTTAAGATGACGCAGCGCTTTACGAACTTTTTTGCGCTTGTGCGTCCGGATCTTTCGAAGTTTGCGTTTTCTTCCGCAAGGCATATACTGCTCCGTATGTTAATAAATAATCTTATTCAGACTATATTCAATGATACCTTCTGCGCCAGCCAATTTCAACTGTGGCACAAGGATGCGTACTTTACTCTCATGAATCACCGTTTCAACAGCCAGCCAACCTTTTTGACTAAGTGTTGAAATCGTTGGGTTTTTAAGCGAACTCAAAAGACTTAAAATTTTTTGCAAATTCTTTTCTTCGACATTCAGCTTCAAACACACCATGCCTTCAGCGGCAATGGCGCCCCCCAACAAAACCGCAATCTGATCCATCTTGGCTTTTTTCCAAGAATCTTTGGCAGCAGCCTTATTGGCAATAAATTGGGTCGTAGACTCACACAAAGTCGTGACAATGCGCAAATTATGCGCTTTCAAACTGCTGCCCGTTTCCGTCAATTCAACAATCGCGTCCACCAAACCCGTCGCAACTTTAGCTTCCGTCGCCCCCCAGCTAAACTCAACATCCGCTTTCACTTTATTAGTCTTTAAATAATTGCGCGTTACATTGACTAATTCCGTCGCTAAGCGCTTGCCTTCTAAATCTTTAACCGATTTGATATTCGAAGCATTGGGAACAGCTAAAACCCAGCGAACTTTTACTGAGGATGTTTTGGCATACACTAAATCAGAAATCGTATGGATTTTTGACTCATTTTCCAATATCCAATCCGCACCTGTAATGCCGCAATCCAAAACGCCTTGCTCCACGTACCGCGACATTTCTTGCGCGCGCAAAAGCACCAATTCAATCTCTGGATCATCGATCGTCGGGAAATAGGACCTTCCCGAGACATGAACCTTATAACCGGCCCGCTCAAAAACTTTAACGGTGGCTTCCTGCAAACTTCCTTTAGGCAAACCTAATTTTAATTTTGGCATAAGTCTTTTTCCTTTTTAAACAAGGCGCCATTATACCCATCGGCACGTCTGTTGTAAAGAAATTTTCTTGTCAAAGCCTAAAGTGACGGATATACTGCTTCTTCTTAAACTTGCAAATTGGTAATTTTAGTATTTTTTAAGGAAAGCAATACAATGCCCAACTTAACAAAAAATTTCACATTCAAAATGAGGAGTAGCAATGCTTAAAATTCTTCGCAGAAAAGGTGTATCCAAGATTATTCTCTGGTTTTTAGCAGGTATTATCATTCTGGCTTTTGGTGTTTTTGGCTCCACCTACCGAATGGAATCCAGCGCCGATAAAAAACAAAAATATGCCGGCCGCGTGTTTGGACAAAAGATTCTTACTGCTGATTTTCAAAACCAATTGAAACAAACGATCATCATGGACAGAATCAACTATGGAAACAATTACGAAAAAATCAAGCATCTCTTAGACCAAGACCGCGTGCAAAGAACTTGGGTTAGGCTGCTTCTGCTTAAGGAAGCGGAAAAACGCAATATCATAATTTCTGATCCAGATCTGATCAAAGCCATTATGGCGTACCCTAAATTTCAAATCTCCGACAAATTCAATGACCTTTACTACAAAGACATTTTGAAGAATTACCTCCAGATTAACGCTCGCGATTTTGAAGAATGCTTCCGTGACAAACTCAAAATCGACAATATCATGGCTCAAGAAACAGCGACCATCTCTGTCACGGAAGAAGAAACCGCAGAAGCTTACCGTCAATACAATGAGAAAGTTCAAGTCAGCTACATATTTTTTGGCAATGAAAATTTTAAGGATCAAGTTTCAGCTGACGAAGAAGCCATAAAGAAATATTATCAAGACCACAAAAATCAATTTGCCACACCCCCAATGATTAATGCGGAATTTCTACGTTTTAATTTTCCCAAACCAACACAATCACCCAAAAATCAGGAAACCCCCAGCATCAGCGACGAGGACAAAGACGCGACCTGGCGTCAAGCTTATGATGCCCGCCAAGAATTAAAAACCAATCCTGACTTTGCCGTTGTTGCCGCAAAAAATAGCATCCCTGTCGAAGAAAGCGGATTTTTCAGTATGGAACAACCGAATCTGAAAGCTGGCTGGCCGTTCGAATTATTACAAAAAATCTTTGAAATGAAACCTGATGATATCAGCGATCCTATTGAAACCGCAACCGGCTATCAAATTTTGCACGTCAAAGAACGCAAAGATGCCGCTATGCCAGAATTAAGTGAAATCAAAGACATTGTCACCGACCAATGGAAGCTCACCCAAGCCGCCCGACTGGCGCAAGCCAAAGCTACCGAAACCCTAAAAACAATTCGCGCATTAAGCGCTACAAAGCCAGACTTCGCACAAATAGCCAAAGATGCAAAACTTGAACTTATACAAATTCCCGCATTCGGCCACAATGAAAACTACCTGCCTAAACTTGGGCCAGCACCGGACTTTATCGAAAAAGCTTTCGCTTTAACACCCGACAACCCCATCAGCGAGATTGCGCAAACATCCAAAGGCTATTGTATTATTCATCTGGATGGTCGCACCGAGGCAGATATGACTGACTTTGAAAAAGAAAAAGAAAAATACACCAATGCCCTGTTGATGGAAAAGAAAAGCAAAGCATTTAATGATTTCCTGACCCATCTGCGGCTAAAAGCCAATTTAGAATCGTATCTGCCTGAAGACAAAAAACTTTTCCGCTAGCTACACGCTGATTACACAATAAAAAACCCCGTGCCAAATGCGCGGGGTTTTTTATTATAAAAATTTTATCCCAAATTTTGCATTACAACACAGTGCACGACGATAAGTTGCTCACAAAAAAGTGAAATGCAAAATTTGCCTTCGGTTGCGGATTCCCGCAAGGATTAACCCCGCACGTCTCGTTTTTGTCGAGACATGCGGCCCTTTGGGCGAGTTTTGCTTGGCCTCGCAAAGGCGAGACTAATGCAAAATCCGGGTTTATTTCTCAACAGCAACAGCGCCCAACATCGTCATAAAATTGTCCGGCAAACCATGCTCCATGGCAACAACAATCCCACCACGGTCAACAAAGAATAAAGTCGGCAAACCGATAATGCTGTACTGCTCGGATATCTCCGAATGTTCATCAAGAAAGACTGAATAAGGCAATTTGATTTTATTCATATACGATTGCACCAGACGCGGGCCTTCTTCAACATTGACCAAAACAATCTTAATATTATTTTTCTTAAATACCTCTTCTAACTTGCCCAAAGTTTTTAATTCTTCCCGGCAATGCGGACACCAAGTCGCCCAAAAGAAAATAATCGCCGGATCACTGCCACGGTACTGATTTAAGCTCATCGTTTCTCCCGAGCTTAATTTTAATGTAAAATTTGGCGCTTGTTTTTGAATCAAAGGGTTTTCCTCAAAACTAAACTGACCTTCCGCTTTAAAAGGAATACAGATCAACATCACCACACTCAAAACCCAAAACCACTTCAATAACCATTTCATCATCAACCTCCCTGATTCATTTAAATTTATTTTGTTTCTGCCGCTAACCATGCTAAATATTTCTTTTCTCCAGCGATAATCGGCAAAGCAATAATTTCCGGGACATCATAACCATGGACTTCTTTGACCGCTTTGGCCAATTTAGAAAAGAATGACTGACGCGTCTTAATCACCAAAAGAACTTCCGATGAACACTCCACCTTGCCTTGCCACCGATAATGCGATTCGATGTTGGGGATAATATTAACACAAGCGGCCAAATTTCGCGCTAACAAATGCTGCGCAATCTTACGCCCCTCTGATAAATCTTTCGCCGTCACATACACCACAATAAATTTCATGTTTTATCCTTCCTAAGAATTTACCCTATCCGCCCAATGACCAATTTGACCCGTGGATTCCCGCTTACGCGGGAATGACAGAAAGAAATACTACAACCCACAATCCAGAGTCTAACCCCTATCCCCCAACCACTAACCCCAACGTCTAGCGTCTAGCTTCCCACCCCTAATCCCTGTTTCCATCATCATCATCGACAAATGCCGACCAGATTGCTCTTTATCCCGTCGATATGAAAAAAATCCTTTGCCGCAAACCGTGCACGAAGCATTATCAAAAATATTCGCTGGTTGTACACCCAAGCTAAGCAACTGATTTTTATTGACCAGCGGCAAATCCAGATACCGTTTATTTCCCATAACCAAAACTTCGCCCGGAAAAGTTGTCGCAAATTCTGCCCCAACCTCGTAACAACAAACCCCAATCGCCGGCCCAAAAGCCACTCTCAAGTCGACCGCACAACTGCCATAATTCTGCTTCAAAGCCGCAATTGCCTGCTTAACAATCTTCTGAGCGCTGCTCTGCCATCCAGCGTGCACTAAACCAATAGATTCTTTCTGCGGATCATATAAAAAAACCGGCAAACAATCCGCCGTTCGCACCGAAAGAACAACTCCCGGGACATTAGTCACAACACCATCTGCCTGTGGAATCAAACCCTCCTGTTGAGGGATATCTCCGGCACTAATCGTTAAAATCTTATTGCCATGCACCTGACGAATAGTAAAAATCTTGTCTGCATCAATTTGATATTCGTGCCGTAAAAATTTTTTTTGCTCTGCAGAAAGGCCCAGCGCTTGCGGCGGCAAAACAAAATCTGTGGTCGCATCGGTAAAAATAGCCTTCACCTGATTGGGAAAGAAATTATCAAATCCATCAAGATTCACGCAAAGCCTCCGCCTTTAAATCAATCGCCGCAAAATCTGTTTGCGTGACGGCAGGATTACCTTGCTTATATTCTTCAATTTGCCGAATTTTCGTATCCAACTGCACAAAGTTCTTGGTCTTAATATCTGCATAAAGCAAATTGAGTTTCTCGACCTGTTTCCCCAACTCATCGTCAAACCGTCCTTTAAAACGATCGTACAAACCAATAAACTGTTCAATCAAACCAATGATTTTGCGAATATCATTTTCATAGCGAAAATTCTCATGCGCCTGTCGAATCACCGACAGCATAGCATACAGCGTAAACGGCGAACACAAAACAACTTTGTCGCGCAAAGCTTCTGTCATCAAATCTGGCAAGTTCTCTTGAATAAACCCAAAAACTTGTTCATTGGGAATAAACAATAATACAAAATCCAGCGTGTTCTCGGCTGGATTAATATAATTGCGGTTTTGAATTTCTTTAACGCGATCTTTGACATTTTTAAGAAACTCTTTGAGAGCAGCAGTGCGCTCCAAGCCTTCTGGCAAATTGACCATCTTCATATAATTATCCAACGGAAATTTAGCATCCATATTCACCCGCTGATGATTAGGGAGAAAAAACGCATAATCTGGTTTAGTCGTCGCACTGTCTTGCTGCTTTTGCTTTTCGTAATTAATACCTTCCATCAAGCCAGCATAACGAATAATATCTTCGGCCATGCGCTCTCCCCATTGCCCGCGCAATTTGACATTGCCAAGGATATTATTCAAATGATTGGTGGTGTCCTGCAGACGCGCCGTCGCCAAAGAAGCATTTTTTAATTCATTTTCCAGTTGACCATATTTAACCGAGCGGTCTTGTTCAAAATCACGCACCTGTTTTTGATATTGCGCCAATTCCTCTTTAAGCTGTGTGACCCACGATTCAACCGCTTGCTTGCGAACTTCCAATTCCCCAGAAGCTTTGCTCTGTTCTGTTTTAAATTGCTGTCCGGCCAAAAGCAAAAACTGTTCTTGATTGGCTTTCATCTGCTGAGCAATCCGTTCTTCAAAAAAAGCAACCTGAGCTTGACTCTGCGATTGCAAAACCTTTTGCAAAACAAAGACAAACACAATCAAAACAAACACGATGCCAACAATTCCGACAATCAAGAACTCCATAAAAACACCCTTTCTATTATTCTAGCAAGGAGCTACAGCAAGAGAACAACGAGTTGCATATTGAGTTTTTCGGCTCAATTGTTTGGCGCCTCTATGGCGCTATTCGCCTAAAAACTCAATATGCAACTCGCCACCTACATCTTTCCACGTCCAATAGCTTGCTCACCAAACTTATTTTTTATCACATCGACAACGCTATGAATTTTCTCGCGTCGTTCATTGACCGGATAACTAAACAAACTTTCTTGCACATAATCATCAGCGAAATTATTAACCTTAACTCCAATCAAACGAATTTTCATCCCTGGTTTAAAGAACTTTTTGAATATGTCTTTAGACACTGCAAAAATGATATCAGAAAAATTAGTCCGCTCTCCCAAAGTCTGCGCACGAGTGTACGTCTGAAATCCATGCAGACGTATTTTAACCGTGATGGTCTTACCTTTCAAGCTGTACTTTCGCAGTCGCCGCGAAACCTGCTGAGCCAAATCCAGCATCCTTGCCAAAACCTCCTCGCCGTCAGTGGTGTCTTTTTCAAAAGTATGCTCATGGCTAACCGACTTGATATCTGTTTGCTCAACAACTTCCCGCTGATCAATGCCATGAGACAAATTGAAAAAATGTTCTCCGGTCTCGCCAAAATGATTATGCAACTGCTCCCGTGACATTCGCGCCAAATCTCCAATGGTTTGAATATCCCAACGATGCAAAACTTCTGCTGCCTTAGGCCCCACACCCCACAACCGCTCAATTTTCAGCGGATGAAGAAAGCCTTGAACTTCCTTTTCTAAAACCTCTAACAAACCATCTGGTTTTGATAAATCAGAAGCAATCTTAGCAACAAACTTCACCGGCGCAATACCAACCGACGCCGTTAATCCAACGTCCTGCCGAATCTTTTCTTTTAAACGTTGAGCGGCAAAAACAGCACCGCCGAATAAATGCGCGCTGGTGGTCATATCCAAAAACGCTTCATCAATACTCAGCCCTTCAATGTGGGGAGTGAAGTCATAAAAAATTTTAAAAACCGCCCGCGATGCTTCACTGTATTTTTGAAAATTGGGCGACAGAAAGATAGCTGTTGGGCACAGTTGATAGGCTTTGGAAACCGGCATTGCGCTATGAATGCCAAACGTGCGAGCTTCATAAGAACAGGTCGAAACAACCCCGCGGCCACGACCTGCTTTGGGATCGGCGCCAATCACAACCGGCTTACCACGCAAATGCGGATGATCCCTTTGCTCAACTGCAGCAAAGAAAGCATCGAGATCAACATGCATAATTATTTTCATCATTCGAGGGAACAAACAAAGAACTCGTCTTCAAAACATCAAAAACAAGCTATTAGGAACAATATTAATAACCCAATCTGGTACAAAGTCCAGCTGGGCCCCCGGAACAGGTGATGTTAGGCCTTACTGTCGTATTAATCACCACCATATTCAATGTATATGAAAGCGGCGGAGTTCGCGTGATCGTATATGTTAACGAAGGTATCCCCGGAGCAAATATTGCATTAACCGGCTGAAAATTCTCTGATAATTGTAAACCATTAGCAAACGGATCTATTCCCCCAACAATCACACCTGCAATTGTTCCCGTTTCAACCTTAACCCGCTGAACATTAGAGAAAATAGCTATCAACATCCCTTCAGCTTCCTTCGCTCTCGATTTTTCAATCACAGTCCCATAATTAATAAACGCCAGTGAGGCCAAGACAGTCACCATAATAATGGCAATAATAATCTCCATCAAAGTAAACCCGCTTAATCGATGCTTCATTGTCAAAACATCCTTTTTTATACGTGAATTATTGCTTCAACTATACCATTTAAAGAATAAAAAACCCAACGCAGATGTTCAACAACAAACACCTTCCCTAAACATCAACGACGGCGAGACTTAGAACGCAAAATATCGTCATACGTCCAATCTTTATCTTTTTTCTGTTGAGTTTCAACCTGCGGAGTGAATTTCTTAGGATCTAGCTTTTGGCGAGGCTTACGAGACATCCACAATCCTTCCTTTGACATTATCGAACAGATGTTATCCGACCACCCGGAAAGAAATCATACATCCTTAATTGACCTTCGGAATCAAAGTACAGATAAACTTTGTCAGAACCAAATAATTTGGTGGAATAACGATACATCCAAACTTGATAAACGCTATCGTCCATTTTAACTTTTTTATCAAAAATCGGTTGGCCAAAATTGATCCAAATACTTTCCTGGTTTGAATATTGCTTCAATGTTCCGGTTTTCGCGGCAGTCAATAAATGTTCAAACCTTCGATTTTGTTCTTGAACTGTGCTAGCTTGCCAGTCTTTATTCTGCGAATACCCTTTTAGCCGCAACAGCTCCTGCATATGCGAGACCTTGGCGCAACCAGCAAAAACCAAAATAATCAAAATCAAAACAAGACAATTAAAATTTTTCATTGCCGGCATTATATACCTCGTTTTAAAAGTTCACCAATAAATATTACAGAAAAACAAAAGAAACCTTCACGTCTTACTTACTAATCCGTCCCCGTTCTTCAGCCAATTGCTTAATGGTCGCCTCAATCTCCCGCTGACGCTGCGCAATCCATTTGAGCCGCTGGCCATATTCTTTGAGCATATCTGGGTCTTTGCCGTAAGCATTAGAAAGAACGCGCGCTTTGACATAACTTTCGGACTCGATCTCTTTGTTCTCAATTTCCAAGGCCTTGATTTCCTTTTTAATATCCGCAAGCCGCTTTAAAGCTTGATTATGCTGCGCCCGCGCCTCCTGCATTTTAGAATTCTCGGCGGCAAAAGCCCGGCGTTTGTCCTCCTTGACTTTCAATTCTTGTTCACGCGCCACGCGCTGACTCTCCTGGCCCAACGTTTCCCCGCTGGCCTTTTTATCGAGATAATAATCCAGGCCCCCTGCATAAATTTTAATGCGGCCCTGGTCCACCTCAATAATATAATCCGCGATTTGCTGAACAAAAAAAAGATCATGACTGATAAAAACCAACGTTCCCTGATATTTCTGAAAACATTCGGTCAAAGCTTCAACGCCATCAATATCCAAATGCGTCGTCGGCTCATCCAATAAAACAAAGTTGGGTGGATTCAATAAAAGCTTGGCCAAAATCAAGCGGCTCTTTTCACCGCCGGAAAGAATTTTGACATGTTTAAAAACATCATCCCCGCGAAAATTAAAAATACTCAACAGCGTCCGCATCGTCACCGCCGGAACACTCTTGGATGACGCGGTGGCCAATTCCTCTAAAGCCGTATTATTCGGATTCAAAACATCCAATCGTGTCTGCGAAAAATAACCGCGCGTGACATTAAATCCCAATTTCACCTGCCCCTCATCAGGCGAAATGATGTCCGCCAACATTTTTAACAATGTGGATTTACCGGCGCCATTAGGCCCAATCAAACAAATTTTCTGTCCCTTAATAATTTCCAAATCCAGGTTTTTATAAACTTGTTTTTCCCCATAAGCTTTACTCAAGCCTTGCGCGGTGGCCACCACATATCCGCTTTCTTGAGTTGCCGGAAACTCAAAATCACGAATACTGCGTCGCTCTTGCGGCAAGTCCACTTGCTGTTCTTCAATCTTTTCCAACATTTTGCGCTTATTGCGAACAGCCGCCGCGCGATTGGGCTGGGCATGAAATCTCTGCGCGAACTTCTCCAGCTGATCTTTACGTTGCTCTAAAACCTTTTGCTGTTTTTCCAAGGATTTATTCATCAAACTCTTTTGTTCTTCATACGCTTGATAATTCCCCTTGATTTTAGTCATCTGCCCATTTTCCAAAACAATCGTATAATTGGTCACATCATTAAGAAAAATCTTATCGTGCGAAATAATAATAAAAGTTCCCGGGTAACTGGCGAGAAATCCTTTTAACCACAATGTGGCATGCAAATCCAAATAATTGGTCGGCTCATCGAGGAGAATAATATCATATGAATACAAAAGCAACTTCGCCAGCAATGTTCGCATCTGCCAACCGCCGCTCAAAGTATTAACCGGTTTATGAAACTCTTCGGTTTTGAATCCCAAACCCGTCAAAATACGCTCGGCTTTATTCTCTAGTTCATAAATCCCGGCGGCTTCCAATTCTTCCAAAATATCGCCATAGCGCACACTGTCAGCCTTATTGGCATCTTCCAACTCATGCTTTTCCTGTAACAATCTTTTAATGCGCGCATCACCTGCCGTCACTTCATCCATAACAGTCTGCTTGGAAGAAAAATGAGCTTCTTGCGCCAAATGGCCGATATTCAAATTCTTCTGCATTTGCACACTGCCGCCGGTTGATTCCATTTGTCCGCGAATAATCGAAAACAAAGTCGACTTTCCCGAACCATTGGGACCTGTCAAACCAATTTTCTCACCGGCAAAAATGCTCAAATTCACATCTTTAAACAATGTGCGCCCGGTAAAATTCTTTGATAATCCATTAATTGTAATCATAATTCTCTAAATCCTTATTGTTTTGTGTCATTGCGAAGCCGTCAGGCCGAAGCAATCTTATCTTAAGATTGCCGCGTCGCCTTTGGCTCCTCGCAATGACAGCACAACAATGCTGTCGCCAAAGACAACTCCCAATCTTTATATGTCCCCTGATCATTACGCACGCTGGGCGGGGCAAACGTTCAGACATAAGGCATACAAAAGCACAAACACCAACTAAACACTCTGCTTTATTTTTAAGTCCCGGATTTCCCTAGCCGTCAAAACCCGACATTTACCCGTCGCCAAATCCCCCAAAGACAATGACCCTTGTCGGATGCGCTTTAAAAATGTGACATAATGCCCAACTTGCGCAAGCATCAAACGAATTTGCCGTTTGCGACCTTCATGAATTGTAATCAAAAACTCACACCCTTTTTCCAAAATCTTAAGCGCGGTGATTTTTGCCGGCGCTGTTTTTTCTCCGTCAACGATAACGCCAATTTCCAAGTTCTTTTGATCCTGCGGACTTAATCGTTTTTGAATCCGCACCACATAAGTTTTGTCCACATCATAGCGCGGATGAGTCAACTGATTGGCCAAATCCCCGTCATTGGTCATAATCAACAAACCTTCGGTATTCTTGTCCAACCGGCCGACCGGATTCAAATGACGCAAACCCGTCGGTAAAAGGTCTAGAACTGTTTTTTGCGCGAAGCGATCTTCCCGCGTGGTCACATAACCAACTGGTTTATTGAGCATCACATACTCATACGCTTTTTTCTGAACAATTTTGCCATCAAAGATAATACGATCATGAGCCGCGTTAACCAGCGTGGACGGCTCGCGGACAATCTGTCCATTAACACTGACAAAACCAAGTTGTATTGCTTCCATCGCTTTACGGCGAGAACAAATGCCTTGATGAGCCAAATACACATTAAGCCGCTGAGATTCTGTTGTTTCTTGCATGCAATCAATTTCCCCTCTGCCTTAATGCTTCATAAGCGATCAGCGCGGCGGCCACCGACGTATTGAGCGAATCCGCTTTGCCCTTCATCGGGATAGAAATTCTTTCATCGGCCGCGTTTAACCAAAAATCACTCAAACCATCCTTTTCACTGCCAATCGCAATCGCGACACCACATCGCAAATCTACAGTTGTAAAAACTTTTTGACCCGCCGGTGTTGCCGCGACAATTTTAATTTTGTGTCTTTTCAAAAAACTCAAAATATTCTCCGGCGTCTCAGGAATAACCGCAACACTAAAAGCTGTTCCTAAACTTGCACGAATCACGTTGGGATTAAAAACATCCGTCGCCGCATCGCTAACCAGTAACGCTTCAATCCCGGCTGCATCAGCAGTACGCAAAATCGCACCCAAATTTCCCGGTTTTTCAACATGCTCAATCAACATCAACAAAGGATTTTTATTCACCTGCAAATCAACAAGCTTTTTAGTCTGAGGACAACCGACAGCCAAAACTCCCTCGACCCGATCGCCAAAACAAATCTTGGCAAAAACATCTTTAGAAACTTCAAACACAGCAATATTCTTTGCCGTCAAGTTCTTTATAATATCCTGTTCAACATTGCCCTGCCCTTGATCTTGATACAAAGCCGGACAAACAAAGACTTCTTTGATCACCACGCCAGCATCCAGCGCGGCTTTTAGTTCACGAATGCCATCAATGATGGTCACCCCGGTTTTCATGCGTTCCCGCCGATCACGCAGTTTTACCAACTCCTTTATTTTGGGATTCGCGAAACTGGTAATCTTTGGGAATACTTGGAATTTGGTCTGCATCATTTATCGCAATTGATTTTGGTCTAAAAACTGTTCCATCGCCGGCAAAAAGACATCTTTCGATTCCGAATACGCCTGCGCATGACTACCGGAAATTCGTAAAAACCTCTTGGGCTCAGGCGCCACTGCAAAAAGTTTCTGACCCAAACGAAACGGGACTGTTTGGTCATCGAAGCTATGAATAAATAATTTGGGGACCTTAATTTCTTTAATCTTTTTGACATTATCCAACTGTGCTGTCAAAAGAAAAGACGGAACAAAAGGAACAATCGTCTGAGCCATATCCACAGCATTGGTCCAGGTCGAATCGGCAATCAAAGCGCTCACCATCCGTTGGGACACAAGGTCAATAGCCGCGACCCCACCCATCGATGCGCCATAAACAACAAATCGATCCTTAGCAATATCTTCACGGTTAACCAAATAATCATAGGCCGCCAAAGCATCCTGATACATTCCATTTTCGGTCGGACGCCCTTGGCTTTTTCCAAAACCGCGATAATCAAAAATAAAAACATTAACACCCAAATGATGAAAATCCCGAATCTTTTCGACACGATCACCGATATTGCCAGCATTGCCATGACAATACAAAATAGTCGCTGCTGTTTCTGGCGCCACCGCGCTTTTGATCAGCCATCCATTTAATCGAACATGATCTTGGGTCACAAAATAAATATCTTCAAAATCAAGTCCTGCTTGGCTTGGAGTCAATGCAATATCGTGAGAAGGAACAAATAAACTCGAAGCCTCAAGAAAACGCACGTAAATAATAAAAACAACACATCCGCAAAAGATATAAATCAAAAACTTCATCCTTCTCCTTTAATCTTCACCGTGAGCTTTATGCTGCGGAATCAACTTCGCCATCAAACGAATAGCATTAATCACATCCTCCATATTGCAAGGCTTGGTCAAATAATGATCCGCTTCCAGCAAAAAACCTTTCTGAATATCCTGCAACTCTTCTCGCGCGGAAACAATAATCACTGGCTGCCATTTCCTTGACGGCGGATTTTCGCGTAACCGTTTTAAAACTTCAAATCCTTCCAACTTGGGCATGGTCACATCCAATAAAATCACATCGGGATCATCCGCGACTATTTTGTCCCACGCGTCTTGCCCATCCACAGCCGTAATCACATCATACCCGGCCGCGACAACCTTCTTAGCCATAATCGTCAGCACATCTGGTTCATCATCTGCCATCAACACTTTCAATTGAGTCATTTGGTTTTCCTTTATTTTCGCGCTGAAGAATAACTACCCAAATTATAATTGATTTGCACATTAGGCATCTCAATTTTATCAATCTGCACTTTTGCTACAGCAAAAAACTGTGTCGCCAGTGTGTCATGATAATCCGAAAACACAACAACTCGAACAACACCGGCGGTAATCAAAGATTTCGCACACGTTGTACACGGCATATTGGTCACATATGCTGTCGCCCCGTCCACAGCATGCCCACGTTTAGCCGCCTGCACCAAGGCGTTCATTTCCGCGTGCACCGTACGAACACAATGATTATCCACAATCAAACACCCAATATCTTCACAATGTTCATCTCCGGGAATTGAACCATTATAACCGGTTGAAATAACATTTTTATTTTTAACCAAAACACACCCGCAATGCATACGCGGACACGTCGCGCGTTCAGAAGCCAGCATCGCGAGTTTTAAAAAATACTGGTCCCAGTCAGGACGTTGACTGACTTTAACAATTTTTGTTGATTTGACCATAGCCCTTTCTCCCCTTAAAAACTTTTTCAAACACTAAAACGAAAATACACCACATCCCCATCCTGCATCAAATAATCTTTCCCTTCCAATGAAACCAAACCTTTTTCCTGCACACTTTTATAAGAACCCAGTTCAATCAAATCCTTATACTTGTGAATCTCCGCCCGAATAAACCCGCGTTCAATATCACTATGAATTTTCCCCGCCGCTTTGACCGCCCGCGTTTCTTTTGGAATCAGCCACGCCCGAGTTTCCGTCGGGCCGGCTGTAAAAAAACAAATCTGATTTAATAGCCTTTGTCCGGCACGTGCCAAAGTGGCCAAGCCCGGAGACGTGATGCCCGCACTATCATAATAAGACGCCCGATCTTCCAACGGCAACTCAAGAATTTCCGCTTCAATCTTCGTGCACAAAACAACCACTTCCGCATTTTCCTTCTTAGCCCGTTCTTGCAAAGGCATCAAAAGTTCAGGACTAGCACCCCCCTCATCCGTATTCGCGACATAAACAATCGGCTTGGACGTTAAAAACTGATACTCTGCCACCAGCTCCGCAGACAAACCTTGCGAACGGGCGGACTTGCCCTCATTAAAACCTTTCATCGCCGCTTCCAATACCGCAACTTTCTCTTTTGCGACCTTATCTCCAGCTTGCGCCGGTTTCTTATATTTATCCAAAGCTTTCTGCGCTTGCTGTAAATCAGCCAATAAAAGTTCGGTTTCAATAATATCAGCAGCGTTCAAAGGATCCAAACTGCCCAAAACATTCACCACATTTTCATCTTTAAAGCAACGCACCACGTGACAAATCGCATCAACCGAACGGATATGAGAAAGAAACTTATTGCCCAAACCTTCTCCCTGGCTGGCTCCCTTGACAATACCGGCAATGTCCACGAAACGAATCCCCGCCGGAGAAACTTTAACACTTTCATTGATTTTCGCTAAAACATTTAAACGCTCATCCGGCAAAGGAACAATGCCAACGTTCGGTTCAATGGTGGTAAAAGGAAAATTTTCCGCAGCAACTCCCGCGCCAGTTAAAGCATTAAACAAAGTTGATTTGCCGACATTGGGCAACCCGACAATCCCTATTTCCATTGTAAACTCCCTCTGCCCTCTCTTAGAATCAAGAAGAGGAATTAAATGATTTGACTCGCGCGATAATTCTTTTGACCCCTTCAATAAAAACGCTCTCGGGTGGCAAAAGACTTAAGATTAAAAATGACTCTTCACTAAAATTAAAGAAATAACCCGGATGCACATACACTTGATCGCGTAACAATAACCGCTCAGCTAGCGCTTCCTCATCAACCCCTCCCAACAACTTCACAATCATATACCATCCGCCATCAGCATGCAAAACTGTTCCAGCATCATAATTCGCAAAACTGTTAATCAGATAATCTCGATTTACCGCAACACGTCTGATAATTTGTTCTTGAATCGCCGGCCGATAATTCATCCACGCAGCTAAAGCATTTTGTACCGGAGCATTCACAGAAAGATACGTGTCGGCAATAATTTCTAACCGCGCAATCGCGTCCGCAACAATGTCCGTCGGCCCATTAACCACAATCCATGATAATTTCATTTGCGGCAAAGCCAATGTTTTAGAAAGCCCCCCCAACGTAAAGGTCAAATTGTCTGTATTCGCCGCACACGACACAAAACGCTGAGAAGAATCAAAAGCATAATCAAAAAAGACTTCATCGCTGATCAAAGCCAACTGATTCTGCTGACACATTCGATTCAAATGCTTTAGTTCTTCCCTCGTGATATAAGAACCTGTCGGATTATTAGGATTAACGGCAACCACCGCCTTGGTTTGTACCGAAATATGGTTCTCTAACTCTCCTAAGTCAATCGCCCATTGCCCTTGATACACTAAAGAATAAAAACTGCTTTTCAAATCATTCAAATCCACCAAGAAATCAAACAAAGGATAACTGGGCGCGGGGAAAAGAATCTCTTCCTGCGGATTCGCTAATAATCGAAAAAGAAAAGAATACGCTTCGGATGTACTGGCCGTTAAAAAAATCTGTTGTGGTGAAATTGCAATATTCTGGCTTTGATAATACGCCGCCACCGCTTGACGCGCCGACAAAAGTCCTTGTGACGATGGAACATACCGCATACTAGCGGGCATAGACAGAAGCGCCAAAAGCTCATCCTGCGGATACACAAATCCACAACACGTCGGGTTTGACTGTGTCAAATCCAGAATCTTTTGTCCGCTGCTTTTATAACCTTCAAGAATACCCGCCACGCGATTTGGCGTCAATTCCCAATTCGTTCGTTTTGCAAACATAAAATCCCAATCCTATGAATTCACTATTGAATCTTCGAATCCCGACCTAGCACTTTTACAAAAACGGGTCATTATAACGGGTTTTGCTCAGACAGACAAATGATATTTCCCCAACGGGCGGGCGTATTGCAATACGTCCCTACGATACTTCTTTTTTCAATTGTTCCTTCAGGCGGGCTAGCTCTTTTTCAGTCTGACGAAAAGTTACTTCTAGTTTTTCAAAATCCTCTTTTGGTATCCAACTTTGCGCGTCTTTTTTCTCAGCCAGCCGCACATTATCCCACTTTAATTCTTTGACTTCTTTACGCAAACGTTCATTCTCCGCGTTTGCCTTTGCAATTTCTAATTCCAAATCACGACGCTGCATATTGATCGTATCCTGTTCACTTTTTGATTCTCTCAGCTGCCGCTCCAACCGCAAACGGTCCGAGTGCATAACGCTCAAATCATGCTCTAAACGCCGAGCCTCATTCTTGAGGGCAAGAATTTCTTGAGTTCTTTTTTCTAACCCCTGCTCTTCTTTCTTCTGCCAATCACGCTCTTGCGCCAATTTTTCCTGCAATTTAACATACTTTTCTTTATACACTGTTAAATCCCGGTCCAAAAGACTTGTTTTCTTCTGATACTCTTGAATCTCTTTGCGCAAAGCCTGAATATGGCGTTCCAACTTCAAACTCACTGCTTGCCAATCCTTCTCTGGGGCACTGGAAACTTTATCCTTAGCGTCTCGCGGCAAACGATGCCGCTTAACTTTATCGGTAGGAACCAGCAATAACAGCCCAATAATACCGGCAATAATAACCACTGCCCCCGCGGCCATAACTTGAAAAGAAATTTCCATCCTAATCGCCTATACCTTTTTTCAAAGCTTTTTGTTTTAACAATTGGTTGAGATTTTCTTTCGCCGCGCCAAAACTTCCATCAACCTCCAAAGCACGACGAAAATATTCTTCAGCCTTATCTGTCTGACCAACACGAATATAACACACCCCTAAATTGGTCAAAACAGCAACATTTTGCATATCTTGCTTTAAAGCCCGCTCAAAACACATCATGGCCGTATCCCATTGCTCAAGACGAATGGCAATCATACCCAAACTATTTTCAACATCGCTGTTCTGTGAAGACAAAATCAAAACCTTGTTATATTGATCTTGCGCGCCTACCCAATCACCAACCGCGGCATAAGAAGCTGCCAAACCCAATAAACTGTCGCGCAAAAATCCTTGATAAAACGGCCGGACTCTTTGATCACGAATCTTTCCTAAATAACCCGCCATAATGTCGCGGGCGTGTTGATACTCTCGCCGCGCCTGTTGATAATCTCCTTGAACATAATACGCTTGCGCTAACAACAAACGCAATCGTCCCATCGCCGGTTGATACTGAACTGCTTTTTCAAACAAAGGAACTTCTCCAGCCCACATTTTTGTTTGCGCTTGCGTCAAAACAACACAACCCAAAATGCCAACAACAATAAAGGCTTTTTTAATGCTCCGGCTATACCGCCCAAACCATTGGTCAGCGAAATAATCCAAGGCCGTCAAAACACTCCACGCCAATCCCAGCAGTGGCAAATACAAAAAATGTTCAAACGTGGCTATCCAGGAATATTCATGAATCAAGGGAACCAAGCTAGTGGTCGGCAATAATGTTACGGCAAACCACGCCCAGCCAAAAGCAAAAAACGGTTGCCGATCACGAGGCAAAATTCGCCAAATCAAAACACAAGCAATTACAAAGAAAACAAAACTCAACGCCGGCCCTATCCAGGGAGCAAGAATATCGTAGCTGCGATAATAATGCAAATCCAATGGCACAAAAACCGTCTGCAAATGATTCATGACAATGGCCGGAAAAGCTTTAAGCCGCAAATAAAATTCACCCCAATTTTCAACAAAAGATGCGGCAAATCCACCAATCAAGACTTTACGCCATAAAAAATACCCTCCGGCAACAATCAAAAATCCTGCCAAACGCAGCCGCCAACCCGCATTGCCTCGCACCAGTACTCGCGGAAAACAAAATTCATAAAACATGAACAGCACTGGTAAAATCACCGCCTGCTCTTTGCACAATAAAGCCAACCCAAAAAGAAAAAGTGAGGCGCTGTAAATGCCTGCCATTTTTATCAAATTTAATTCATGCCTGCGGTCTGAAGCTCTAAGATAAAGCAAGAATGCCGCTAATAGAAAGAACGCAAATAACACGTTTGATATCCCGGAAATACAAGCGACCGCCTCAGACTGAATCGGATGAATTAAAAACAGCATTGCGGCACACCAGGACAAACCCCGGCGCTGTGTTAACCGCAAAGTTAAAACAAATATTAATACAGCATTAAAGATATGCAGAATGATATTAACAATATGGTATCCCGCTGGTTGAGTGCCAAACATCCAATATTCCAAACGATACACCACATCTAAAAGAGGGCGATAATACGCATTGGCCAGTACAGCAGATTTGGGAGCAAAAGCACTTTGCGTAAAAACATCAGTGATCTGATCCAAACTATGAACCTGCGGATTTTGAACGATAAAAACAACATCGTCATGCACAAAAGGATTAAAGACAGCATTGCAGTAACATAAAGTTCCGATTATAAAAAACGTTAAAAGGGCTTGTTTCATACCATTTACTGCTTCCAGTCAACCTTTTTAAGAATACGAGCAAAATCGACATTGGTCGTTTCGTGAATCCGGAAGTTTTCCTTTTTATTTTCTAAGGTAATCGTGACACCCGCCAAATTCGGATTAAGATTAAGAATACGTATTTGCGCGGAATCAAAATCCAACTTGCCCCGATTATCAACCATCGCCATAACTTTAGCGCGGTTCTCCTCATCTGTCATATAGCTGCTGATCTTTTTGGCCAAAGCCGTCGACATGCTCCCTTCTTTGGGCATTTCAGCCATGATCGCAAAAACTTGAATCAAACCATCCAACCGCGTTAAGCGCAACGTGCCATTAACATCACCCTGCAATTGCGAAAAAAGAGCTCTATTCACATCCACCAACTCTAAACTTTTGAAATCCTTAAACTCAATCCGAACCACTTCCGAAGTTTTTTTGCCGAAAGTCACATCCACATTGCCCTTGACCCATCCTCCGTAAGCCTGCCCTTGAAATTCTGGAATTTTAAATCCTTCTCGACTAGCTTGAATCTTCGTCTGAACACGCGTCACACGATACGGAGGAATCATCACTTCCCCATTGCTCACAACAATGTCACAATGATTAAACCCTTTCGTATTCAAATTAACTGTCAAACTCAAGGCCGCACCGACAACTTTAAAATTCTTTCGGTCAATATTTAACCCGACAAATTCAAGAAGGGCTTGGTCTTGCAACCGGATAAAAGTTTGAAAATTCAAAAAATCAAATTCTGCAATTTCAATATGATATATTTCATCTTGCCATTCCACTTCAGCTTGAACATTATAAAGCTTTAATACTTCTGGATAAGATAGCGACTGACCACCAATGTGCAATGATCGCAAAGTGACTTCAGGAATATGCTTTTCAATAAATGCAGGCGCAGCCCGCTGTATTAATACCGGGGTATAACAGATATAGTAAAAAACCCCCGCCAACAAAGCAATCAGTGCTACTGTTAATCGAAAGATATATTGCAAATTCATACGACCGCTCTATCCTTTAACCCCCAAACTCTTTTTTAATTTGCTCAACACGAACCTGCAAATCCCTAAAATGCCCATCCAAGACCGGGATCGCCGCCTCGACAGCAGCAATATCTTGCTTAAGACAAAGCTGTTCGACCTTAGCACATAACCCGTGTACCATTTTCGCGGAAATATTGCCAGCTGCACCCTTAATCGAGTGAATCACATCTTTAATCACTTCAAAATTCTTATCCTTCACCGCAGATTTCAATATTTGTACTTTTTGAGTGTAATCATTTGCAAATATTTCAAAAAGTTCTAACAACAGTTCTTTATCATCCTGAACCCGTTCCATCACTTCATTTAAATCAACAACGTGATCACTCATATGATTCCTTTGGTTTAAAAACTATTTAACAACACTTTCTACAGCTTCATACAATTTCTGCCGGTCAATCGGCTTAGAAACATAACCGTCCATGCCAGCATCCAAACATTTTTGCCGGTCACCCGCCATTGCATGGGCGGTTAATGCAACAATCGGAATATGTTTGCCGGTTTTTTTCTCCGCTTCACGAATCAAGCGCGTCGCCTCAAATCCATCGAGAACCGGCATTTGCGCGTCCATTAAAATCACATCAAATGGTTCCTGTTCAAGATACTCCAAAACTTGTTTGCCGTTTTCAGCCCCCTTAACCGTCCACCCTTTTTTCTCGATCATTTTAGCGGCAATCTTTTGATTCACGACATTGTCCTCAGCCAAAAGCACCCGCAGAACCCTAATCTCCTTAACCACGGCAACCACCTCTTCGCTGGCTATTACGACGGGTTGAGCTGCTTTTTCTCCAATACGAAACTTCGCGGTAAAAATAAACACACTGCCTTGAAACTCTTCACTTTCCGCCCATATTCGGCCATTCATCATTTCGACCAATCGCTTTGAAATCGCCAAACCTAAACCAGTGCCGCCAAAACGACGCGTGGTCGAAGCATCCGCCTGCGTAAAAACTTCAAAAATAGTTTCCAACTTATCCTTAGGAATCCCGACTCCCTGATCTTTTACGGCAAACTGTAATTCACAAATCCCGTCAGCACAGCTGATCATCTTCACACTGGTTGTCACATTGCCTTGAAACGTAAACTTAATCGCATTATTAATCAAATTCACCAAAATCTGACGAATACGAACCGGATCACCAATCAAAGCGGCAGGAATATTTTCATCAATCTCCCGAACCAGTTCAATTTTTTTATGCCGGGACAAAACTTCCAACCCCTTGCACACACTTTGAACAATATTCGCGATATTCAGTTCAATATTCTCAAGTTGAATTTTGCCCGCCTCAACACGAGAAAGATCAAGAATATCATTGAGCAAACTCAAAAGAATATCACCGGCATTTTTAATCGTGTTGAGATTATCCCGTTGTTCCGGCGACAACTGTGTGTCCAACGTCAAATCCACCAAGCCCAAAATCGTGTTCATTGGAGTACGAACTTCATGCGACATATTGGCCAAAAACAAACTTTTAGAATTATTCGCCTCTTCCGCCGCCACCTTAGCCTTAATCAACATTTGTTGCACACGCTTTTGTTCGGTAATATCTTGCATAATCCCTACCGAACCGACAATACTGCCGTTAGAGTCTTTTAACATATTTACTGAAAGATCCACATCAATCAAAGTCCCATCTTTCTTTACCGCGAAAGTTTCAAAATGATGTCGAGACCCAACTTTACGAATATCCGCGGCCCGAATCTTTTCCCATTCCGACGGCGGATATAAAATGCTAATCGGCTGCATGTATAAATCTTCTTTGGTCTTGTCCAGCATTTGTTCCGTAAAACGATTCCACGAAATAATACGTTCTTGTTCATCCGTTAACGTAATGGCCGCCGCGGAATGATCCAGAATAATCCGAATCTTAGCTTCTGACTCACGGATCTTTCGCTCAGCAATCTTCTGTCGAGTCATATCACGTAAAATGATAATAGAACCAATCGTGTTTTGTTCACTATCCTTGATAAAAGACAAAGAAAGCCCAACATCCAGAACACTGCCATCTTTTTTATAAACCTGAGTTTCTATTTCCGCTGCCGGCTTATTATCCTTGGCGCGAGCAGCAACAACCCTTTGCCACTCCTGAGCTGGATAAAGGTCACTGACCGATTTATTAAAAAGATCAATTTTCTCCATTCCCAGTATTTCTTGAACAAAAGGATTCCATGCCGTAACCCGATCTTGTTGATCCGCCACCAAAATCGCAACCGCAGAATTATTAAAAACCGTCTGAAAAATCTCTTTGGAATCTTTCAAATCCTTATCAACACGATTAACTCCAGAAATATCTTCCAATATGCCGTCCAAAAAAACTGTTTTATCTTTACCGGCTGCAACAGCCACAAAAAACAATCGACAAAGCAGAACTCGCTGGGTCTTCGTCAAAATCTCAACGCGATCATTTTGAGAAAAACTCTGTTTAACAGCCATCGCTTCCAAAGTTTGATAAAGTTTTTGATCAGCGAATATATCTTTAACGGACAAAGACATTAACTCCGGGCGGGAATACGACAATACCTGACACAAACAGTCATTTACCAAAACAAACGGTCGGTTCGAATCAAGCTTAATCCGAAAAACACCCACCGGCATAACATTGATCAAAGCCTGGGAATCAGGCCACACTGTTAAATTAGGTTCACTCATACTTATAGTGCCGAAAAACGGTGCCCCTTCCCAAAATTTAAACAGATCATTTTTTAAAACGAATATTTCTAATAATAGCGACACAATTGACCATGCCAACCAAAACAGTCAAAACCAGCAAAGCATAACAAAAAACCAAATTCCAAACCCCCGGGCTCATCGCGGGCATAAAAGGTCCGACCAACAAACGCAAAGCCCATAATCCTAAAAATACAGAAGATCCTGCCAACAAAAACAATAATACAGACAATAAGAAAGCAATCAGAACAACATAGCTATTATATAAAAGCAAATTTCCTTTAGCGATCTTACTCGCTGCAATTCCAATGCGTTCCATAAACCTCCTTGGCGTCATCCTCGTTATCGCTCAAACTTAACCACATTCTGCCACCACTGATGACTATCCCAATCTTTAATCGTCACCCACATTGCTTGGGCGCTTTTTGTTTTCAAATAATCCGGAGCCCGATTAAAAAAAATCTTAGCGCCTTGATGTCCACGATCATAATATTCTTTGGCCTGCAAAAGGCATTCTAAAATATCGGCATCCCGCGCCACAATACTCTCCCGCGTCGTTTGCTCATCATAATCCCGGCGCATTCGCTCCAGTACTTGGCGAATATTCTCATCCAGATTAGTCATTTGATCTTTAAAAACTTTCTTTTCAGCCCCTTTAAAATCAATATAATAATGCCCCATTTTATGCAAATCATTAATACGGGCTTCATGAATATCATTAAACAGGGCCATCACCACAACCTTATACGGATCCAAATTTTCCAAATGCGCCAAATAAAATCCAATCACCGCTGTTCGAAATGAATGCTCAGCCACCGATTCCGGCTCTTTAATTCCAGCGACCCACCAACCGCTGCGCTTGACGTGTTTTAAAAGACCAGCTTCCGCGAAAAAATCCACTGCCGCTGTCAATGACAAAGATGTCTTCTTCTTTGAACTTTTTCTTTTGTTTGGTTTCATCTCTACCTTAAAATATAGGCTATGCATTTTTACGCTGGCAAAAGATCTCGTAACACAAAATCGTCGTCGCGTGCGCGGCATTAAAAGACATCCGCGGATTGGCCATCGGGATTGTGACCGCAATATCCAAATGTTTGCTGATCACATTACGAATTCCTTTTTGTTCAGAACCAATCACTAAAGCCAACGGAAACTGAAATGTCGTTTGCGTCAAATCCTGACCATTTTCAACCACCGATCCAGCAATCCAAAAACCTTCTTCCTTGGCCTTGGTGATCGCTGCAGTGATATTGGCCACCTTCGCAACGCGAACATAATTGTCGCCTCCACAGGCGATGCGCAAAACAGTTTCGGTCACTTCCACTGAATGATGTGTCGGCAAAACTATATAAAAACCACCCAAACAACCCAAACTACGCATAATAGCCCCTAAATTCTGCGGGTCATTGAGTTCATCTAAAAAAACCAATGTCCCCTTTTGTTCTTTGACAACACTCAACATATCTGGAAAAGTTAAATACGAAAACCCTTCAATTTCAGCCAGCAAACCCTGCGAATTCACATTGCGCGCCAACTTCATCATCTTGGAACCGGGCACCATGGTTACCGGTATGCCAAATTGCTTGGCTTTTTGATTGACATAGGTCGTTTCCGGATTCCCATGCTCAACAAAAATCCGTTTAATGCTGCGTGGATTTGACTTGATTCTTTCTAAAACAGGATTACGCCCGTATAATCTCATGGCAACATCTCCGAAACCGCACTGGGCGCGTTTTGATTTTGAATTAAATTCCGACGGGTATCTATCTTTTGCTGATAATCCTCTTCAACACGGTTCTTCTGTTCCAAATATTGCGCGTAACTGATTTTCTTTTGCAAATAGTCGGATTCCAATTGTTCTAACGTCGAGTTATATTCACTAAATTGCCGATCTCGAATAATATTCTTTAACGGCGTTTGTGCGCTACACCCCAAAATAAATAAAAACCCAATCCCAATCAAAAACAACTTCATATCCCCTCCCAAGTGTACGATCACATCATAACATTTTTATACCAGCAGCCACCGTCTAGCCACCAAACCCTAACCCCACGACAACTAATTTCTTATTAAAAAATGTCCCATACTTAAAAAGACCGGAAACATTGTCGCAATCACCAGCACCATTAAAATCAGAATAGACAACCACACACATAACACATCAAAAATCCATCCCATTTCACTGCGGCGCGAACACAAATCTTTATACGCGCTGCGCTTACCAGCTTTCACTTTGCGATACGCGCTCTCCTTAATCAACCCTTCGGTCTTATTCACATTGCCGCTTAAAATTTCATTGACAATACGAGAATACTCCAAATTGTATTCGCACTCGGCGGCATTATGATATTGTGTTGCGTGCACCTGACGAAATTTCCAACCACATTTCGTACAATACGCATTATACGACATTCGAATATACAAAGAATCAATCACATCAATCACAACCCACGGAATCATCAAAAAAGACGTTAAGTTCAAAGGTTGAACCAAAAGCCGCTTATAATCTCGACCCATCTTATAATGATTACGGCTAAAGAGATATAAAAACTTAAACGTCCTGACCTTAAAATATGTTCCAATCACATACTGAGAGCGCAAATACTCACTCATCTCCCAGTCCAACAAAACCTTCTTTAAAACTGAAACTTCCCGCTTAATGTCACTGCCAACTAAATTCGGATCAAAATCTTTGTCATCGCGAAATCCTAAAGTGTCATCTCGCTCGACTAACAATAAATTCGTATCACAATACAGGCATCGCTGTCGTTCATTATTATGAAAAACAATTTTGCAACGATTACATTTCTTCACTTCTTAATTCCAAATCCCAAATAAAAAAGCGGTTTTAAAATGCTCCACCAGCCGACAATCGGTTTCATTTTGGTGTAACCCAAACTTTTAGCCGGATAAATTTTGGTCACCGGCACTTCACAAAATCGATAACCCAAACGGATCGTCTTAAAAAGCAAATAAGGTTCCAACTCATAGGTATTAAGCCACACCTGATCAATATCAATCCGGCAATCTTTGAACAAAGATAAGCGCATCGCCCGAAAACCATTGGTGCTATCAGTCACTTTGCGCCCAACAAACAACGAAAGCAAAAACGGATGCAGGCGTGTCGCCCATTTGCGATAAAACGGCATATCCCCGCCAATCCGATTACCTCCAATGTAACGGGAACCTTGAACCAAATCAAAGCCTTGATCAAAAATAGGCAAAAGCAATACCGGAATTTCATCGGGATTATCTTTATCGTTTCCTGCCATAATCACCAAAACTTCATACCCTTGCTCTTGGGCATATTTAATCGCTGTCCGGATTGCTGACCCAACACCTTGCCGGTGAGAATGTTTAATCGTCTTGACACCTTGTGACGAGAAAGACGCAATCATCTGACTGGTTCCATCATCTGAAGCATCATCAATGATCAAATAATCCGTGGTCCCATAAGCTGGAGATTTCAAAAACCGTTGAATAACGCTTTTTAACTTAACATTCTCATTATAAGCAACTGGGCACACCAAACACTTATGCATAAGGAAAAATCACTCTTTAAGACGAAGTTGATTATCTAAAAGCCGATACTGTTTGCGGCAAGCAGCGCAATCATAATCCGCGGAAAGTTTACGGCCACAACGGCACGCATACCCCAAAGACCGGCTGGGATTTCCAGCGACAATTTCATAATCCGCGACATTTTTTGTGACCACAGCGCCCGCGCCGACAACCGCATACTGTCCGATGGTCACTCCGCATAAAATCACCGCATTGCTGCCAATTGACGCGCCCGTTTTCACCAAAGTCTTTTCCAAAACCCAAGGGTCCCGACGCACAGCCCGCGGATTTCTATCATTGGTAAAAGCGGTATTAGCGCCGCAAAAAACATTGTCTTCAATCGTCACGCCCTCAAAGACATTGACCCCATTCTTCAAAATCACATGATTGCCAATCACGGCACCCTTTTCGATATAGCAGCCATCGCAAATATTACAGTCTTGGCCAATGACCGCGCCGTCGGCAATATTGACAAAGGCCCAAACACGGGTCCTCTCGCCGATTTGCGCTTGCGCGCTAATCAAAGCCTTTGAGTGACAAAAGAACTTTCTTTTCAGAATCATGCGATCACCTGCGGCATGCCGCCTTTTTCCATGGAACACTGCGTCGCGCATAATGTCCGTACCACGTGATAACCTTTTTGAGCATCCGCGCGATCTGGTTGTTTATTATTCATAACGCAATCGATAAAATACTGAGCCTGTACTTTGAGCGGTTCGTGAAAGCCCATATTAGGAATCGTAATGCTGCCTTCCCGGGATAATAATTGGAACTCCCCATAACTTTCATAAAATTTGGCTGTGCGCTCAACATGCTTATCATACAAGCGAATCGGCCCCAAATTATCCAAATCATCCCAAACAACCATTTTTTTATCGCCGACAATGGTAATCTGGCGAACTTTCTTGGGATCCAACCAACTGACGTGAATATTCACCAAAACTTTGTTGGGATATTCTAAAGAAGCAAAGGCCACATCCTCGAGGCTTTGACCAAGATATTTCTGACCACAAGCCGATACCTTCAACGCCGAAGAATCAAACAAATAATCAAAGATTGAAATATCATGCGGCGCCAAATCCCAGAGCGCATTGACATCATAACGAAACGGTCCCAAATTAGTCCGCTCCGAATGCGCGTACTGAATCGTTCCCAACTCGCCGGACTGAATATATTCTTTAAGCCGCACAATGCCTTGATTAAACACAAAAATATGACCCACCATCAGCAGTTTTTTTGTTTGTGCCGCAATGTCTTTCAATTTTAAACATTCTTGAGGATCCAAAGCCAAAGGCTTCTCGCACAAAACATGTTTGCCATGTTCTAAAGCTTCTTTCGAAAATTGAAAATGCGTATTGGTCGGGGAAGCAATGCAAACCGCGTCGATTTCGCTGTTTTCAAGAATTTCAAGATAATTCTTAGTGGTTTTGATCGTCGGGAAAAGCGCCTGTATCGACTTTAACCGTTCTTGGTCCAAATCCGCGCACATCACAACTTGCGAATTGGCAATTTGACTAAAAATACGAATATGATTGGGCCCCCAATGGCCGCAACCGATAATGCCTAAACGAATCAAAGCCCCCTCCTCGTATTTGATGATCCTTTATTTCCGACGGCCGCTGATGATCAACGGCAGAGGAAAATGATAAAAAGCTATCGCCATTATAGGCAATTTCCTTTAAGTTAAAAATAATAATCTTTTATATTTATAGTACAATGCTCAAAGTGCAGAGCTTAGTTTATCCTATGAATACAAAAAAAACAGCCTTGTTAACAAAATTTACCAGAGAACATATCTTTCTCGTGACCGCATCTTTGGTTCTGATTTTTAATCTTTTCACTTTATCCCAACAAACCATCAAAATGGCAAAGATTCGCAAACATATTCCCTACACATTTTTAGGCGACCGCTTTATGGGGCTTGACGCTTTTTTGGGACACGCTCCCCAGATTGGTTATTACACGGACAAAAATCTTGACGACAATTTAAGCGCGCGGCAATTTGCACAAGCACAATTGATCTTGGCTCCAACGATTTTGGACCTCAACAATACCGCTCATGAATTTATTCTCTTTGATTGCACCTCTCCAAAAGCCGCAATACAAAAGATTCAAGAACTTGGCGCTCAAGCACTCAAAGCCAATCAATACGGTATTATTTTAGCGCGCAATCCCAATGTCAGCACTTTTCATAAGGCTGACACCAACAAAACTTTTGACCCAAGCCAACACCAACAAATCCCATGATCGTCGCCCCCTTTCTCATATCCAGCACAATCGGCATTCTTTTAATCAACCTTTTGTTCAAAAATGAAAAATCACCCAATGTGTATTTAAAAACAATCTTGGGAATTGGCTTAGGATTGGGCATCAGCAGTCAGCTGACTTTTTATAGCTTTTTATTTTTTAATCGTTTAATCCCCAACGCCATCATGGCCGCGCATGGGATTATTCTCAGCGTTTTACTGATCCAGCAATGGTTCATCTCTCGCACAACACCATTTACTTTTTCTTTACCCAAATTCAGTTGGAAGAATAGCAGCAGCATTCTATTGATTCTTATCGTTTTGATTTTTCTTATCAAACAAGGATTGTTTTATCCCGACGGCGGCTGGGATGCCTGGCAGGTTTGGAATTTCAAAGCCAAATTTCTCTTATTGGCTGGCGAACAATGGCAAAATTTATTTTCTCCCCAGCTCTGGCGCAGCAGTCCCCATTATCCATTGCTTTTGCCGCTGATCAATGTATGGGGCTGGCTGTGGACACCCAAAGCAACAAACATCACCCCGCTAACAACCTCTATCCTTTTTGCTGTTCTCACTGGAGGATTATTAAGCAGTGCTCTCTGGGAGCAAAGCAAAAATATCTTTTCACTGTTGCCCGGTTTGCTTTTCTTAACTGTGCCATTTATTAACTTGCTGGCCACCACACAATATTGCGATATCGTGCTGTCGTTTTATCTTTTAGCGTCAATCATCGCACTGTGCCAAACGCAAAAACAGCAACACAGTCCCTGGGCACTCTCGGCTGGACTCTTAAGCGGATTTTTAAGCTTTACCAAACCCGAAGGTCTTATCGCCACGTTGATTATTAGTTTTTTAGTTGTCAGCTTACCTTTATGGGGAAAATTGCGCCAACTCAAAGATTTTTCCTTAGCTCATGCACAACTTTTTCTTTTAGGTTTGACCATTGCCTCTTTGCCAACACTAGCGTTTAACGTGATTTATTCACCCGGCAATCAAACCTTTGTCAATGGCTTAACCTCAACGCTTAAACCCGCAACGTGGGAACGCTTTCAATTGGCCATGATCTTTCTACTGGCAGAATTAAAAAATGGGAAGTGGCATGGCTTATGGTTCTTGCTCTTGTTGGGATTTATTATTGGCGGGAAAAAACTCTGGGACAAAAACACAATCATTACAGCTGGCTTTCTACTGCTCTATCTGAGCGTCATCCTCGCTTACTATCACATCAATACTTACTTTGAAATCAAATGGTGGCTCTCGGTATCCCTTCACCGCATTCTATTCTCACTCTTACCGCTGTTTCTGTTCTGGGTTTTTGGAAGCCTGCTCAATAAAAACAATCGCTCTTAATCAGCAAACACAAACAATCACTCTGTGGGGATTTGATTCTTGACTGCAGCAAAATCACCTGATGGTGTAATTTAGTCAGGTCTTTTTTACACCATGGTGTAAATTAGTCAAAAAATGCCGCGGATTTTTAATAAACCCGGATTTTGCATTTCACTTTTTTGTGAGCAACGTATCATCGCGCTCTGTGCTGTAATGCAAAATTTGGGATAAAAATGACGCAAGTGGTAATTTTCTAGTAAACTTCAGCTAAAGCAAAATTTTGACTTTGTTTTACAGATAAACCTAATAACAGCGGAAGACTCACGGGAGTTGTTTGAATAATAATTGGCGTAATGCCGCTAAACGGAATAACCGTAGACGTTTCCGGGTCAAAAAGAATTACTGAAGAAGCAGGACGATCTGTTTGTTCTTCAAGTTGCCAATTCTGCGGATTTAAATCAATACCCCCGGGCGGCTCGACATCGAGAGAAGAACTAGCAGCTTTTGGGAGTTGAGAATTTTGCTTTTGATCTTTGAGCCAATCTTCAACTTTGGGTTTCAACAATTTCATCGCTTCCTCAAAACCCTTTCTTGACGTTTCTGCTTCCTCATGACGCACGCCTAAATTCCCAACCGTTTGCGCATACTCAAATTCTTTGCCCGGAATTTCAACAGCTAAACGCGTTTCATATCTGCCTCGTTCTTGACTTTGCGTGACATGCAAATCAAATAATTTTCCGGAAATATTAATTTGTATTAAAAAATTAATTCTTTGATTCTCATACGCCGGTTCAATCAAATTTAACCGCTTCGTTTGAATCTCATCTAAAGTAAGAACCTTCGTTGACTCTCCCAACGGAACAATGCCCCCGAAACCCTGACTACGCGCATTTTTGTTAAGTTCAATTAACGCCTCGTCAAATACTTTTGAAAAATCTGTCCCACTTTGCCGAGCATAAAGATTTCCCCTCCACCCATTGGGTCGGCCGTTTTTATCAATACGGAAAACAACTGTTTTATGAGCTTCGTCTTTTATTTTTTCCCTACCCGACCAGGCTCTATCGTGCCCGCCAAATGCCTGAATAACCATATCAAACGCCTCACCTTGAACATTAACCGGAACTTGAACGGCCAGACTCTCCCCAAGAGCGTAAGACTTTTGTGCTAAAACTTCGCCGACGGCTTTTAAAATACTTTGTGCATTATTTTTTTCAGATGTTGGCACTTGAGCTAACCGACGGTCAACCACCTCTTGCAAAGGGGTCTCTCCCTCTTTGCGCACCAAATCAACATCCCATGATTTATCAAAATCTTCATAAGACAAAACAAAAACATCATTCGGGTTATATTTCTTCCCAATAAAACCAGACAAAACATCTGCCGCCTTTTTCTGATCATCAGCACTAATATTCTTACTGGGATCTTTTAATCCCGCCATAATTTCTTTTTGACTACCCGTAAAAGAAGGAGCCTCTGTGACCGACATCCCTATCGCCGGACCACCCGTCTCTTTATTAGGAACAATATTACTATTTAACCAAGACATATCCGCCGACTTCACCTCTGCGTCTGCTATACTCGCCCTTTTTTGCGCATCACTTTTAACTTTGACCAAATCCGGCATTGTACTCTTGAGAAATTTCTTCATAAAATCAGTAAAAAACTGTCCCGACGGACCCTCTCGAAAAATATCAGTGGATAATTCTCTGGCCCGGGTGCGAACCTCAGGCAACTGGTTACGATCATATCGATCTGAAAAAATTCTTCGCAAATGATGGAGAAGCAAATCTCTATCCGTAAAATATTCGGCAAACTCACGATCATGCGAGACCTCGTGATATCCCATATGCGTTAAAAGCTTTTTTAGAAATTGCTGTTCTTCCTCTGTAAGTTTTTTCTTAACCTTTAACACTTCTTGTTGATACTGTTTGTCATGCTCATACAAAGCATGACCTTTTTCATGCTCCCGAACCGTGTGCTCATCCGCTTGTTCTAAATCATTAGAATGGACCAAAATATTAACATCTTTGTCCCCGACAAATTTACCGCCTTGATTTTTTATCACTTGCTTTTTTTCTAAAAAATCTTTAAATTTCTTTTCTTGTGGCGTCAATCGATTGCCAGCCTGATTAAAAAACCTTGCCAACTCATTAGCCGTCGCATTATAAGCTGTAAACAACGAATCTTTCTTTTTCCCAAAACGATCAGAGTCTATATCCCCCGTCGATGTCAAAAGCTCGTCGACTTTCTGAGAGCTGACAACCTGACCTTGATAACCCGGATGTTCTTTCCAAACTCCAAAACGATTTAACATCTCTCCCATTTTACTGATATTCGCAATAGCGACTTCCCATGTCCCCGGTAAGCCTTTAACAGCCTGCATACCAAAATCCTGACCAAAAGCAATCTCAACTTGAGGCTGCGCGGCAATCGAAGGCGCAAAACTATCTTGCGCAAAACTATACGTTACTGGGGGCGGTTCTTCAATTGTCATTGTTCTAAACGTAGCCCTCTCTTCCTCAACCTCTTGCATTGCTCTCGAAAGCAGCTGGCCAGGAAGAACCTCGACAACCTCACCATTTGCGCCTAACAAATAATGATTCGCGGCTTTTAATTGTTCTTTCGATAGACCAAAAGGATTTCTAGGATCACCGCCTTCTTGAGGATTGATAAACTCCGTAGTCAGATTCGAAGACAAAGAATCATTTGGATCTAAAAACCCTTCCCCTAAAGGTTTTCCATCGATGCGCATTATTAACGGTTTTACTTCTTGTTGTTCTTCAGAGTTTTTTGCTTGTTGCTCAACAGATTTCTTTAGATCTGGAAAACCTACCAAAACCGCCTCTAATCTTGGTGCTGCTTCAATCGGCCGAGTTTCACTTCCCTGTGGCCCCCACCAAGCCATCACGGATAAATGAAATAATAGAGACGTGCTTAAAGCGGCAACAAACCCACGATTTTTACCCCCACGATTTAACCCCAGATATGTCAGCACTTGATAGGCCTTACCCTTTTGTACACTTTCAACTTCTACGGCACTGCCGGCGACGGTAAGTTGGGTTTGCAAATTTGTCACTGTAATCCCGCCGGAGAAATACTTCTTTGGAATCATCTCCTGCGTCAACGGATCAATATCTTCTTTAATAATATTGTAAATTCCCTTCTCGAAAGATTGGACATAATCATCATAAATTCTTTCCTTCAAAGACAAATCATCGACCTCGACACCTGTCACCTTATCCTGTTGAGCATAATTCTTACCCAAAAAACTTTCGCGCAAGTTTTTCTTAAACCATACCGCGAGAATTAAAGAATGATACACTTGGCGCAATTGTGCAAAATTTTTTCCCTCGTTAACTTCTCGCTCCAAAGCAGGAATCAAAATTTCCTCAGTAGCATTGCGCGCAATAATATTCTCGGGACTATCCTCTGCCACAAAACTCTGCGCATCTTTACTCTGGTTCTGATAACGACGGTAATCTTTATCCAACATAACTTTCAAATGTGTCTGCCCCACAAAAACCTTATCGTCTTGGCGATAAATTCTCGCAACATCCGGGACAATCCAAACACGATTAAACGTGTTAACAGCAATATCAATGGTCCCGTATTTCTCAACAAGTTCTTGATGAATATTCGCCCAGAATCTTTTTCCGACCTTATCGCCAGGATTAATCAAAGAACTGCTCAATTGCTTCAAAAGATAATCTTGCGCCAAAAGCGTCATGCCCATTTGCGTCGAACCAAATCCGTCTGGAATAATCCGAGTCTTCTCATCCGGCGAAAGATTAACCCACATATTTTGATCCGGCACAGTCAAAGACGCTAAGAAATATTTAATAAGTTGTTCTGATTGAGTTTTTAACGACGCCTCTGATAAAATCTCATCGCCAGGATCAATAATAAAATTAAACTTCAACGGATCATCCGGAAAATATTGCAAGCCACGCAAAACCGCTGGCGAATACGAAGGACTTTGATAAACCATCTCCCCCGGCAAGGGCAAAGCAGCGCTTTGCGCCAAAGCAGGGCTCACCGGCGCCAAGATCATGTTAACGATAAAAGCCAAAAGAATGCCGCTCGCCATAGAACGACGAACGGCAGATTTATTTTTTGTATTAAGTTTTTTCATAATGAATGAACCGTTAGCTCAATTTTAAAATCCCCCGCTTCGCTGCCCCCTTTAATAAAGGGGGCTTGGGGGTTTTTGATTAACTTGCGAGATTGGCTGCCAACTCGGCTTCTTTGGCAGGTTCCTTAGGGGCTTGGCCTAAAAAGATTGGCAAAGTCTGCGCGTTAATAGGAACGATATTAATAATAATCGGAAACAAACCTTGAATATTAATTTGTTCTAAATTCTGTTGCGGTAAAGGCAGCGGAACACCTTTGCCGTCACGTTTGATTTGCAAATTCATATTGGTCGGGTCAAAGTCAATACCCCCGACAGGTGCGGAAGCAACCGTTTCATTAGCCGCAACATCCGCAGCTGCAAACTCTGGGAATCGCTCATCCAAAGCCTCTCGCGCCCATTTCAAAATACGAGAATAATGAAAACCCTCTAATTGATCATTATTTCTCAATGGCAATGGCCTATCACTCCCCTTGACCTTGACGGATGTTGCCCACACTTGCAAATCTTTTGGTGATTCTATCGCCCCAAAATAACTTCTGAATAATTCTCTAAGGGCATCTTCTGCCGTCGGGTATAGCTCTCCGTATTTAACATAATTAGGCAAATTAACAAAATGGCGCAATAAGCCCAGCGACACATAAAGACCTGCCGTACTAATCCCATATTGACGTACAAGATCTATATCTTTTTCAGTTGTCTTCTCCGTTGCCAACAAATCAAGATAATCATTTAAATTACGAATTTCCTGATTGTCCGACTCCTGGCCAGTCAGCAAAGTTAAATCCTGAATATTAATTGTTGCTTTAAACAATCGTTTATTAAGCTTTACAGCTTCAGCCTGACCTCTGGTTCTCATTGCCATTAACATCAACTCTTTTACTGATAAAACCGTTCCTGGCTGTACCATTCCTAAATTGCTTAACACACGGGATAAACTACGGCGTGATACCTCAAAACGAGGATCATTAGCCCATATTTGATCAACCTTAGCCCATCGCTGAGCAGATAAAACACGTTCAAAACTAATCACAGGATTAAACAGCTGCCCATCTGGATGTTTCATATCCTTTGTGGAAACAAAATTCCCCTCTCCATCAGGAACTTCAAAAACTCTTACATATCCCAAAAACTGATTAAATAATTGTTCACTATTACGCAAAGCCTCTGCAGACGATTCAGCGGCTTGAGCTTCTAGCTCTGACAATAATCCTACCCATAATTGAGGTTCGCCGGGTTCATCGCGAAAATAATACGGAATCTCTTGAAATGTTCCGCCAATATTTTGTCCTGACCCCAAAGTTGTTAAAAAAGTCCCATCTTCTAAAGGAAAATATACTCGCCGCCCATTGGCAACCTTAAACTTTGCTTTCTCATAATAGCGATCTGTCACAGCTATAACTATTTCTTCTTTTAACTCTGAATGAGCGACCACCTCAAGCGCTGTTTTAGTGGACCCAACACGAAAACTAAGATATTTTTGCATTAATTCCAGAATCGTCATATTACCAATTTTTTGCTGAACCAAATCCTTATTTGACTCTAAAACTTGCAACTGTCCGACACTGCTGCCTGGCAAACGTTGCATAAATACTGGCCGTAAAGAACGATCGTTTAATAAGGCATATTTAACTTGAGCAGTAAACAAGTTTAATAACGGCTGATAAAGCTCAAGCCCACCTGGCTCATTAATACCCGGAAATGTCTCTGTTTGCTTAACGATATAAGCTGTCCATGCCGCCTCCAACTCTACTGGGTTTAAATCCTCGGCTAATTTCTGCCCCAAAGCGCTGGAGGCGCTTTGATCACCAAAAGTTCCTAACATCCTCCACAAAGCTAAATCTTGAATTGATCCCACAACAGCATCCAACGTATTATCTAACGGCTGATGATCCACAAAATAATCCCTGCCCCGATTTATAAATTCTTGCACAACAGTATTAGTATTTGCTAGCCCTCCATCAAGACCCAAATGAATACCCACACGCTTCTCATCTTGAGATACAACAGCCAGCAATTCACCATTGGCATTTTTATTAAGATAAAATTGCACCTGGGCTTGCCCCCATTGCTCGGCTTCTTTTCCAAACTGATTATACTCAGTGAGCAATCGGTTCAACTCGTCTCCCCGATAAACACTCCCTGCTTGATTACGAGCAGTATTATTAGCCCCTCCATTCCGTGCTTTTTGTAAAGCATCTTTACGGTCTAATTCCTCAAACTCCTGATAATAAGCCGCCATTCGCTGAATACCATCTTCTGCAAGATCAATCCACTGGGCGTCGATTGGCAATTGCTGTCTTGCTGTTTGCATCGCACTCTTACGATCTGTTTCTCCTAGAGCCATTAACTGGTCAACAGCTTGATCAAGTCCATGCCGCGATTGAACTATTTGCTTTTTCTGTAACGGCTCTACAGCCTTATCAACTAATCCCTCATAATACATTTCAACAAGTTCAATATTCTGGCCAGCCGCGTCTTTTCCGAGAACTGCTTGAACAACAGCCACTTGCGATGCGTCTGCAGGCAAGCCATTTACTGCCCGTAATTCTTCTGCCGCTTGTAAACGCATTTGTTCGATCAAGTTATCAATGGTGCTGGAGGCGACAGCTTGAGATTGCTGATATTTAGCCATTAACTCTTCTGGAGAAGCTGTAACAAAATTCCCTTCTAAAATTGCAAAACCGATTAGTGTGCTTTCATGGCTAAACAGCTTAACTACCGTAAAATCATTTTTGCTGCTATCACGATATAATCTTGCCTCATATTGATTTTTATCATCAATGTCGCCAGATTTAATATTATTGCTCCCATTAACACGAAACAAATTCTTTTCTGCAATGGCTCGATTGAGCGCATCTAAAGCGCTGGAAGCGGCGAATTGCTTTAAAGTCTTCTCTAACAATGGCTTTATGATTTCTCCGGGGATTCCATTCGTAAGATCCAGTGAAGCTAAAATGCCAGACATTTCCTCTTTCGTAACTCTAAAGTTAGGCTTTATAGCATCAATGGTACTTTGATCCAATGTATCTTGCATAATATCCTCAATGGACCCACCTGGTTGTGCCCACACTTGCAAATACATTTCATAGAGGGCCTGCTGCAAAACACTCTGAGCATAAGATCTATCTTGACCACTGAGACTGTTTAAATCCGGTTTTGTTTTTGCTAATTCTGCAAACAATGCATCCGCTTGGTCAATAACATTATCCCTCGCACTGGATGTTTCTGTTTTAAACTGTGACGAAATTGTTTCTCGTAAATCATTATTGTGCGCAGCCATTTGTGAAATTTGATCTTCAACAATCTCTTGAGTAAACTTACTCAGCGCATCCCAAATCTCTCCGGCACCAAATTCTAAATACATTTGGGGTGTCCACTCTGCCAGCAAGGTTAAATTGCTTATATCCGGTCTATATTTATCTAAAAGATTACGGTGCTGATTTATAAATTCTGCCTGTTGCTCTAAAGTCAATACGCGTTGGGCTGCTTGAACAACTTCCAATGGAGCTTTAGCATTCCATTGTTCTGGATTTTTAATACGAGAAGCTTCTGGTTCAACTGCCAAGACATCATAATATTGCGCGAATTTATCGTATCCATCAGTTAACATTTGCTTTATGTGCTCTATGCCAGCCTCATTGGTTTTATTAACATAATTTGCCAATGTATCAAAATACTCCATTATGCTCTTCTGCTCCTGAGCACTACTATGCTTGTACAATAATGATTGCTCGACTTTCATCTTCATATATTCAACACTAATATCTGACAAACCATCCCTCAAATTGTACCAATACGCCTCAAATCGTTGATAAACCTTTTCAATCCGGGATTCTTGCAAACGATCAACGGCATTCTCAAAATCCTCAACATTTTTTTCAAAGTTTTTAACCGTGCTGGAAGAGACGGCAGCAAGTTGATCTGCTTCAGCATTGGGTTCCCCCAACTGAATTGTGGCAGCGTGAATTCCAGAGCTGGCGGATAATGTTCTTTCTGTTTGTAGTGGAGACCCAGCGATAATTCTTAATACTCCTGCAGTCTGACCTAACATTTCAATCCCGCCTGAGAAATACTTGCGCGGAATCAGGTCACCAGCTGCGTCAACTTCTTCTTTAATCAAATTGTAAGCACCTTTCTTAAAGGCGGCTAAGTACTGTTCATAAATGTGCTGCTTCATCTCTTTATCGTCGGTTTCAACACCAGCGACTTTACCTTGATCAGCATACACTTTGCCCAGCAAACTTTCTTTCAAAGCTTTTTTGTACCATGCGGCTAAAATGACGGAATTATAAATCTGACGCACATCGGCGAAATCTTTGCTTTCGTTGACGGCTTTGTCGATGGCAGGCAAAATGGTTTGGCGGAAGATATTAGTTGAATTATTAGGGACTAGGGGTTGGGAGTTGGGGGTTAGAGACTGACCGGTGGATGTGTCATTGCGAGCGACCAAAGGAAGCGAAGCAATCTCTGCTTTCGAGATTGCCGCGTCGCCCTGCGGGCTTCTCGCAATGACAGTGCTTTTTGTGACTGTTTCATAGTCCTCTGCGAGCATAACCTGCAACCGTTTTTCGCCAACCAAAACAATGCCATTGCTTTCTAACACTTCGGCTTTGACAGGCATGATCCAAACTTTGTTCAACTGGTTAGGGACTAGAGGCTGGGGGTTAGGGGTTAGAGAGCGTCTAGCGTCCACTGTCTGCGCAGCATTGACCTGATCCCAATATTTTTTTCCCAAATCTGTTTCGGGATTGGTTAAGGAAGCTGCCATTTGTTTCAGCACATAATCCTGCTCCAACATGGTCTTGCCCATGGTCGTTTGGCCTAAGACGTCGGGAATAATGCGATCTTTTTCATATGGGGAAAGATTCACCCAAACTTCTTTATCGGGAATGGTTAAAGCGGCTAGGAAATATTTGACTAACTTTTCGGTTTCACTTTTGAGTTCTTCACCTGAAAGTTTGGATTGACCTTGATCAACAATAAAATCAAATAAAAGCGGGTTTTCAGGATGAACTTTAAGCCCCAGCAAAATAGGCGGTTGGAACCCCGTCGTCAAGGTCACCGGACTGTTGAGAACTGGTAAGATCTGCGCACCGGCTGGAGCAACAATCAAGGAAGAAATAAAACTCACCAAAATCACACTGCACGTCAATTTTTTATAAAATCTTAAAGACCAACGACAAAAAAGACCCTTCATAAGGTTTTTTCTCCCCCTTACATGTTAAACACAATAAGTTTTGTCAAATTAAAATAAAAACACGCGGGAAATACAGATAAGATACACAACCAGAATATACAAGAAAACCTCTTAAAAAGCAAACTTTCTTTTCTACAAATTTCTACAACGGGCGTTCAATCTTAAGGATTTTATAATGAAGAATTCCGGCAGGAACCTTGATTTCAACAGCTTCGCCAACTTTATGGCCCAATAAACCCTTGCCGATTGGAGAGAAAATAGATACCTTATTCTCTTCATAACTAGCTTCTTCGGGAGAAACCATTAAATATTTCATTTGTTCGCCAGACTTAACGTCTTTCAAAGAAACCAAAGCGCCAATCAAAACTTTATCGGACGCAATATTTTGATCTTCAATAATGCGAACATTGGCTAGTTTTCCTTCCAGTTCCGCAATCCGTTGTTCACAATGCGCTTGCGCGTCTTTAGCCGCATCATATTCAGCATTCTCCGAAATATCACCCATCAGCCGAGCCTCGCCAATCGCTTTCGAAATACGATAACGCTCAGTGGTTTTTAACTGCTCTAAATCTAAACGTAATTTTTCAAAACCAGCACGCGTCAGATAAACTTCTTGTCCCATAACAACTCCTTACAAATTATGTATATTCAAACATTTTCATCCCCCGCGCGGGGAGAGTTAGGGTGGGGCAGTTAAATTTCACCCTCCCCTAACCCCTCCCATCAAGGGAGGGGAATTGATACTGTGGCGCTTGCAGCACCACAGTATTTCGCCTCGCGCGTGGAACTTATACTGTGGTGGCTACGCCAAAAACCAATAGGGAATTCATACTGTGGCGCTTGCAGCACCACAGTATTTCGCCTCGCGTAAAGAAGCAAAACTAGTGGAACTTATACTGTGGTGGCTGCGCCGCCACAGTATTCACTCGCAGGTAAGGAAGCAAAATCAAGACCTGCGAGTTCACATACTCTCAATTGCTTTCATAATCAAAGGAGCGACTTCTTGTGCTTCAGCCTTGGTCATACGGCCAAGTTTGGCAAAACGCCAATCATTATTTTGATCACGATTTTCCCGAGAAAGCTGTAATTTTTTTTCACCATTGTTATACGAAAAAACCCCCACCGTCACACGGCTTTCACCAAATTCTTTGGTCACTTTAAAAATTTCTTTGTCGAGCGTTGCATCGTATGGCATATGAATCCTCCTTATAATGACGGGGTAGTTTAATTAATATAACCCCCGCAGCAAACCGCAGGGCATTATGAAGTGCTCTTATTTACTTTAATCCCGGCATCGCGGCCATCATTTTTTGCGCGGCGACTTGCTGGACTTTCTTTGTTGCGGCATTGAGACTGCGCATCAAATCCGTTTCCAAACGCTTTTTGTTCGTCGGCACTAAAAAAGTTTCATCAATATCAATCGCACGGATTTCTTGCGAACCAGTAATCGTAACCTTGATACCTTTGACGTCCGTAACCTCTAAAGTCACCGCATCCAACTCTTTTTTGAGCTGTCCGGCCTGTTTTTGCATATCCATCAACTGTTTCATTTTATCAAACATTTAAAATCTCCTCCTTGAAATGAAAAAATATATTTAAATCTTATACACAATAAATTCACCTTTTGCAAGATTAAAAAAATCAGTATTTTAAGCGTGAGCCGATATCAAATAATGTCTGCACTAAAAATGAACGCAGGACAAATATTGCTAAAAAAGCCACCAAAGGAGAAAAATCAATGCCCGATACTGGAAGAAAACGACGAATCGGCTCTAAAATCGGCTCAGTGACTTGATACAAAAACCGGACAATCGGATTATACGGATCCGGACTAACCCAACTGATCAGCGCGCGCACCAAAATCAGCCAATATAAAGCCGTCAAAATAATACTGACCAACTGCGCAATCGTGATTACCAAATTACCCAAAACAAACATATTACACAACCCCCCTTCAATCGTTCTTACTGAACTCTCCTTAAAAAATTTTAAACAAATTACCGTCAATAACCCGCTGTTCAACACGGTTCAATAAACGTTTGGTCGAACCAGAAATATCCTTAATCTCGCGAATCATATCATCAATAGCTTTTGACGTTTGCAATAAAGACCCCGCCGCATCCCCAAAAGTCTCGGTTAAATTTTGAACATCCAAAGGATCAATCCCAATGACCGGACGCGACAAATCTGTCCGTCGAAATCCCGGCGACGTTGTGATTTCCAAAACCTTCTCCCCCAAAACCCCCTCGGTGATAATGGCAAATTTAACACTCTTAAACAGTTGCTTTTGATATTTTGAGTACAAATTCAAAACAACTTCCACATCACGGCCGGCAATTTCTTGATCTAAAAACCCGATGTCCTTGACTGTTCCTACCGTGACTCCCGACAATCGCACCGGCGCGCCTATGGTCAATCCCCCCACCTTGCTAAATACAACCGTCATCTGAAACTTCGGTTGAGTTAACCCTTTCTCAATACCAATAATAAAAATAACTACTCCAATGCCACCCAAACAAAGAATCAAAAACAAACCCGCTAGAAATTTCTTCACAAAATCATTTTGTTCCATAAAAAACCCCTCGCACGTTAATTAAAGAACTCTTGTAAATAGGCATCCTGCGACGAACGCAACTGATCCGGCGTTCCTTGCGCGACAATTGTCCCTTGACGAATCAACACAATCCGATCCGCAATACGCAATGAATTAACAATATCATGCGACGCAATAACGGTCGTACACTTTAACTTGCGGGCAATCGTATGAATCAAATCCATAATACTACGACTTTTGATCGGATCAAGACCTGAAGTCGGTTCGTCACAAAACAAAATCCGCGAATCCATGATCACCGCTCGCGCCAAAGCCGCCCGTTTTTGCATCCCCCCGCTTAATTGTGAAGGGAACTTGCCTTCCGCTGCATCTAAACCAACCAACTTCAAGATATCCTGAACTTTCGTCATCACCGCATTACGTTTCATACGCGTATGTTCCCGTAAAGGAAAAGCCACATTTTCAAAAACGGTCATAAAATCATACAAGGCGCCGCCTTGAAAAAGATATCCCATATCTTTACGAACTTTTAAGAGTTTCTGCTCTGACAATCGGCTAATATCCTGGTCCGCGATCACCACACTGCCGCTATCGGGTCTTAAAAGTCCAATCATATGTTGCAATAAAACGCTTTTGCCTGAACCACTCTCACCGACAATTACCAAAATTTCGCCGGGCTTGATCTCAAAATCAACGCCATGCAAAACCGTCTGACTACCAAATGTTTTAAAAAGCTTTTTTACTTTTATCATCTGAGGACTTGGTTTCAAAAACACGAAATTTATTTTTGCCGAACTTAGTATAAATCCGTTCGTACGGACGCACATCCACCGTCTGTAAATAAAAAGCAATGCCGCGATATTTGCCCAAAGGCAAAACTTCCGGATCCGTCAAAATATCAACAGTATCTCGCGGATACCACAGCTCCCCCTCAAACTCAATGGGCTCGCCATTGCGAATCCATTCCGGCTCTGGACTGACAATGCCATAAAGCATCGTGCTTTTATTTTGACCAGATAAAGAAAAGCATCCACTATTTAAAGAAACCAAAACCATCATCATTGCCATTGCCCATAAGAAATTTTTCACCACTGACCCTCCTTCAAGAATTTTATCCCCACAACGCTAAAATGATTTTTGTTAAAACCACGTTAGTAACAACCACCAAAATATACGACAATGCCACCGCCTTGGTGGTGTATTGACCAACTCCCAGCGAACCGCCGCTGGTTTTAAATCCCTGATAACACGCAATCCACGCGATCAATAAAGCAAAAAAGAATGTTTTCGCAAAACCGCTAAAGAAATCCACAAACCCAACCGCATAAATCGTTTGATGAACATACGTCGAACTGGGAATACCCGCGTTGTACACACCAATCAAATAGCCGCCCCACACCCCGAGAATTTCTGAAAAAACCACCAACCCCGGCAAAACCAATAAAGATGCCAGAATACGAGGCACAACCAGAAATTCCATCGGGTCCACGCCCATGGCCCGTGTGGCCGTGATTTGGTCATTGACTTTCATCGTACCCAATTCCGCAGCAATGCGGGCGCCAACTTTCCCAGAAAAAATAAACGAACTGAAAACCGGACTCAATTCCCGAACCAAAGACAAAACCACCAATTGCGCCACCGCTTCTTTGGCCCCAAAACGACTGAGCATCACATAACTTTGTAACGCTAGCACCGCGCCGGTGGCCATCGAAGTTAAAGCAATAATCACAATCGATTGAACACCTTGAATATAAACCTGTTTAAAGACTTCACTCCAACGAATTTTGCCTCTGAGCACAACTCCGACAGCATCCAATAAAAAGAATAAGGCTTCTCCTGCCGATGCCACCAGTCCTATTACATAATTAAAAAGAAAGTTCATTGGACTCTTTTTTTATGACCTTTAAGCCAGAATTCACTCAATTCTGAAGTGATCTTCTGTTCCACAACACTGGAGATTTCTTTCTTTTCTGTTTGAACTCTTTTGAGTTTTCGGGCTAAATCCGCCTGCCGACGACGAGAACCACGCCCTTCCAAAAACTCGCGTGTCCCCATAATCACCGCGCCTAAGGCACGCACAAAACAACGAATTTCTTTATCATCTGTGACCACAACAATACTTTTGGGTGTCGCAGAATCTTCGACACAACGCTTGATCCAATCATCGGCGGTTTCAAAACTGGTGTAAACAATATCAATGCCCGCAGAATAATGCTCTCGAGTTTCACCCATTTGGCCATCAAAAACAACTGTCACCCGATTGCTGCAACTGCCCTGCAATTGACGGGTCACAATCAACCTGAGCAAGGCCAATCGACCAGCTTCAAGCTTCAAAACAGCCAAATGCGCGTCTTGCTTTACCAGATTATAACCGTCCAAGACAAAATGCAATGACATTAGCTGAATTCTCTAAAAGGTTATGAGCGTAGCGGTTTGGTCTCTATGAAATATCTTTTTTGGGTTGTGTTAAGAGAAAATAGATGCCGCCTAAAAGGCCAATCAAAACCATAAACAAAAAATTGATTAAACTGATGCTGACAGCCACGCCGGAGGCTACGCCAACTTTTCCCAAGAAATAAGCTGCGCCTGCTTCCCGCACACCCAAGCCGCCAATAGAAGGAACTGTAGATAAAACACAAATCAGTGGGATAAAAATGATGAAGTAAATCAGAGATACACTTTGATGAAACGAGCAACTCACCAGAAAAAATGTTACCGCTAAAAGAACTTGCGACAAAATCGACAAACCAATGGCTTGATAAATCGCGCTTTTTCGACCCTTTAATAAAGCGATATCATAATGCATGCGCATCAAACTGTCTTTGAATTTTGGGAAACGACCAAAAATCTGGCAACAAAAAGAATACGCGGTTTGATTAAAAAGCACCATGCCAATGCCCGTCGACACAACCGCCATCGCGACAATCGCCAGTGCGATAGAAGCATCCGCGATCAAACGAAAACCAAAAATAAAAGAAACTGTCGCCACCACCACCATTCCGGCAAAACCACTCAAACGATCAACCAAAACCGAAGCCACAACCTTGGGTTTATCCTGCGAACCATGACAAAGCCCGACAATCTTAATCACGTCGCCGCCAATAGCACTGGGCATAAACAAATTTCCAAAAAGCCCGATCAGATAATACCTTGCCGCTGTTCCAAACCCAACTTTCAAATCCAACGCTTTGATAAAAACAAACCACCGGCTAATCAAAACAAAATTAATGACCATAAACAAAACCAAAGCATAGAAAATATAGACCAAATCCGCCGACTTAACAACATTAGCTGTTTTAACAAAATCGATTTTCGTCGACAGCCACCAAAGCAATACCGCGCTTAAACCAACCCGGACAAGATTATTTAAAATATTTTTCATAAAAGATCGGTTCGCCTATGCTGATTTTTGTGTCAAAGCTTGCATGCAACCCTGATAACCTTCTTCGGCAATAAAAGAACTGCGCACCAAAGGCCCAGACATCACATGTTTAAACCCTAAAGAATATCCCAAGTCTTCATATTCCTTGAATCTTTCCGGCGTAACAAATTCCAAAACCGGCAAATGGCGTTTTAATTGCGTCGGCGCCAAATACTGGCCAATGGTTAAAATATCACAATCCACCGCCCGCAAATCCATCATGGCTGTTTTCATTTCATCCATTGTTTCACCCAAGCCAACCATCAAGCTGGATTTGGTGAAAATGCTTGCGTCCAAATCTTTGAAATTTTTCAAAACCGCCAAAGAGCGATCATATTCCGCACGTGAACGAATCACCGGCGACAAACGCCGCACGGTTTCAATATTATGGCTGATCACTTGCGGTTTGGCATCAACAACAATTTGTAAAAGTTCCCGTCGATTCGAAAAGTCTGGCACGAGAACTTCCACCTTGGTTTGCGGCATCCATTGACCAATCGCACGGATTGTATCCGCAAACTGTCCTGCCCCCTGGTCTTTCAAATCATCCCGCGCCACCGAGGTCACCACCACATAACGCAAAGCCAATTCTTTGACAGCTTGCGCCACATTTTGAGGTTCGGCGACGTCCAACTGTGTCGGACGCCCCGCATCAATCGCGCAAAAGCGACACGCCCGCGTACAAATGTCACCCAAAATCATAAACGTCGCCACTCCTTGTCCCCAACATTTTCCGGTATTGGGACAATGCGCGCTTTCACAAACCGTATGCAAACGGCTGCCGCGAAAAAGTTGCTTCATCGCTTGAATACGATGCGCATCGGGAATATCTTGCCTTAACCACGAAGGCAAACGAGAAACTTTGACAAGAACAGGTAATGGGTTTTGGAGAGGAACAGTCATCTTTTATTTACTCAATTTCTTAATTTCGCTCAATTTTTTTCGCAATAAAGCTTTTTCTGCCAAAGTCGCATAATCGACAATTAATTTACCGTGCAAATGATCATACTCATGCAAAAAAACCCGCGCTAATAATTCCGTCATGGAACGTTCAACCCTTCGATTGTTTTCATCAATATATTGAACAATAATATCTTTAGGACGGCGCACATTCACATGAACCCCAGGAATACTCAAACAACCTTCTTCCATCTTGCCGCTACCGCTTTTCTTTAAAATTTTTGGATTGATGATCGCCAATGGGCCATCCCCGCTATCCGCCACAAAAATCTGTTGACTAATGCCCACCTGCGGAGCTGCTAAACCAACCCCTTTATGCTCATACATCGTCGCCAAAAGCGATTTAATCAAAATGCGCTCACCCGGACCAACACTGGCAACAGACGCGGCTTTTTTTCTTAAAACCGGATCACCATATAATCGAATAGTTAATTGGGGAATCATAATGTCGATAGGATGAAAAACCGAAGAACTCAATCAAAAAGATACGCGCTGATAAAATCACCGGCGGACATGATTCTTTTCATCCAAATAAACAACTTTTGTTTTAGCCTGTTTAGCTTCTTGTTGATCCAACAAAGCATAACTTAAAATAATCAGCTTATCTCCCACAAATCCCATCCGCGCCGCGGGGCCGTTTAAACACACCTGTCCGGAACCTGCTTGGCCGGCAATCACATAGGTTTCTAAGCGACTGCCATTGTTCACGTTGAGCACTTCAACTTTTTCGCCGGGAATCAAATCTACCGCCTGCAAGAGCGTCTCATCAATGGTGATGCTGCCTTCATAATACAATTCGGACTGAGTGATGATGGCGTGCGCGATTTTTGATTTACAAAAAGTGATTAACATGGTTCTTCCTGAATTTACCCTAAACTCGGCTGTATTTTTGCCAAAAGTTGAGCTTTGCCCATTGCACCAACAAACTGGTCAACAGCTTCGCCGTTTTTAAAAACCATTAAGGTTGGAATTGACATAATATTATGTGTTGCGGCTAATTCACTGGCCTCGTCGACATTGACTTTGACAACTTTGAGTTTGCCGTTTAAATCCGCAGCTAATTCATCTACTATCGGACTCAATTGCTTGCAAGGACCGCACCACTCTGCCCAAAAATCCACTAAAACTGGTACCGTTGCTTTTAAAACTTCTTCTTCAAAATTCTGATCATTCACAGTAACAACAGACATATGGCACTCCTTTTCTTAAAACGAAACTCTTTGAGACTCAAAAACTTAAACTGTCAACATCACCTTGACCAACGAAGTGCTTTATTATAACGATACGCGAAAATCTTTCAAGCAGAATTTACCGGCGGTTGGTCTTGATCAGCGAAGCTATAATAGCGATTATCTCCAATAATCAAATGATCCAGAAATTTGATTCCTAAAACTTTGCTGGCTTGCGCTAAATCTTTGGTAAACTGTCGATCTTGCGGGCTGGGGCTCACTTCCCCGGAAGGATGATTGTGCACGCAAATCAGCGAAACCGCAAAAAGCGCCAAGGCTTTGTGACAAATTTCGCGAATAAACGGACTGGCGCAATTGACCGTCCCTTGGGCAATATCAGTGATTTCGATAATCCGATTCTGCGAATCAAGAAACACTGCTTTAAAGATTTCAATTTTTAAATCCCGCATCTGCGGCAATAGCATTTCGGCAATTTCCCTAGAGGACTTGATTTGCGTCACAACAGCGCGCATTTCATCTTCCCGAAATCGACGCCCAATCTCGAGCGCGGCACGAATCTGCGCAATCTTAGCCGGACCCAAACCTCGTAAGGTTTTCCAATCTGAACTCGCGGCATAACTCATGTTACGAAAAGTTTTAAACTTATCCATCACATTGCGAGCCAGATCCAAAGCACTTTGCCCGCGCGTACCGGTACTCAATAAAATGGCTAAAAGTTCTGAATTAGAAAGCTGTTGTTCCCCACAACGCAAAAGCTTCTCGCGTGGTCGGTCAGCCAGCGGCCAAAGACGGATTGGATTATTAGACAAAGGGTAATCTTTTCGTGGGGGTAAATTAAAAAGCGTGTGGGAAGTCGTGAACCATTTTACCTAAAAAAATACTTTTCACAACTCAAATATTCTTCCGCCAATGTTTATTAAAGACTAATTGAGTGATAAAGTTTTTTTCCTATTATTTTTATAAACAAAACCCACCTGCAAATCTGCACCGCAAGCAACAGCAATTTTTCGCAACAAAGTCAAACTGTATCCCTGATAATTATTGCTTTCATATCGAGATACGGCCGATTTTGTCGTGTGAATCCTTTTTGCTAATTCCGCTTGTGTTAAGTGTGCTTTATGGCGCAACTGTGCAATCTTCTCAGAAATAATAAGATTCTTATACTCTTGTTCAAAATCTTCTTTGAAATTCTTATCCGCAAGCAATTTATCCGCATAAGTCTTCTTACGCATAGTATCGGCCTCCTTTGACACGAGATTCATAATCTTTTTTTAGAGTGACCGCTCTAACTAATTCTTTAGGATTGACCTTCTGACTTTTCTTTCGATAAGCATTTGTTAAAACAATTTTCTTCCCTTCATAGAAGAAATTAAAAAACCGGTGTGCCATCGGCTTAAACTCATAAATCTTTTCATTCTTATCAACAATGCGAAACTTACCTTCGTCAAATAATCGTCCTTCTTCAGCAATATACTTAACCAAAGCCAACAATTTGATTTTGACCTGACGGTCCACAGCGTCAAAATACTCTTTAGCGGGCAGCTCCCCTTTTTCATTAAAATAAAATTCAACCTGATACTTCTGTCCCTTATAAAAAATATACTCTGATGGCTTTAAATGCATCATATTAGCTCACTTCAAAGTTAGCATATATGCTAACCTGCGTCAATTCCATTTCCAGTTATATTTTTCCGCCATTGTTTTCCGCCCAGAACACGGGCAACCAACATGCTGGCGACATTGTCCCCGACCGCATTGACCATCGTTGCTGGAGGGTCAACAATGGTGCCGACCATCGCCAACACCGGCAAAGCCTCAATGGGAAAGCCATACAAAGTCACAATCAATAATTCCCCAATAAAACCGCCGCCGGGAATGCCGCTCATCACCGTCCCGCTTAAAAGCGCGATGCCCATCGCGGTTAAAATAACACCCGGCGAAGAAAAATCCATATGAAAAATCCCAAACAAAAGGCTGATTTTAACAATCGCTGCCAAACATGATCCTTCCATATGAATCGTGGCCCCCAGCGGAATCACCACTTCACTAATGTCTTGCGGGACACCGTTTTTATTGGCCGCCTCCAAATTCACCGGAATGGTCGCGACACTACTACCCGTCGCCCACGCGGTCAAAGACGTTGAAATCATATTTTGCCAAAAAGTTTTAACAGCTTTTAACCCGCCGGCAAAGAAAACGTAAAAGCTAAACGCGAAAATAAAATACAAAAACGCTACCGGATAGTACAGCAGTGCTACCCGAAGATATGATCCCATTAGTTGCGGACCAAAGACGCCAACCAAATACGCGAAATACGCGCCAAGCCCGACGGGCGCGTAAAACATAATCAATTTGATCACCTTGGTCATCACCACATTGCCCGACACCAAGAACTTCGCAAAAGGCCGGCCGCCTTCACCAGCAAACAAAGTGGCCAATCCCATCAACGCAGAAAAAAGAATCAACGCCAGCATGTTCTTCTTTGAAAAGATTTCGACAAAATCTGTCACCGTCACCGCCTTAACAATTTGCTGAGCCAAACTATAAGACTCAACTGTCAGCGGTGCGGGCAAAGCAATATTGATCCCTTGTGCCAAAGGAAATATTTTAACTGCGACAATCATCACCACGGCCGCGATCATGCCTGTCAAAACAAAAATCAGCATCATCGTCCCGAGGATTTTTGCTAAACGCTTGGCGTCCTGCATCCCAGCAATGGCAGAGGATATTGAAAAGAATACCAAGGGAACAACTGCGGTAAAAAGCAAATTGAGAAAAATGTCACCCAACGGTTTAAACATCACCGCGTCCTGCTTAAAAAGCATTCCTGAAAAAGAACCAAAAAGAATTGAAACGAATAAGATCAGCGAGAAACCGTAATTTTTTAAGAACTTATTACTCTGCATCAACTCCCCTTATGTTAACCATACGTTATTGATCCCCGATAAAAGCCTTCGAGGATGACAATTTTTTGTCATTGCGAACGCAGTGAGTCCCTCCTCCGGGACGAACGAAGCGAAGGCCATCAAGGCCCAGCGGAGTGCCGAAAACAGGAGTTTTTCGGTCGAAGTGAAGCAATCTCATATCAATAAGATTGCCGCGTCGGCCGGTACTATTGATTGCCTCCTCGCAATGACACACTAAATAAGAAGTTGCTCCTCGCCCAAAAGGGAAGGGAAAATATTAATGATTTCTCCCTCAACGAGAGGAGAAAAATTCTCATATATCACTATTTTTAAACTCATTCTTTATAAAACATTTAGCACTATCAACATATCTACTTATTCTCACAACGCCAGTGCCAAGGTTCATAAGTTATGCCTACCGGCGCGTCTTTGGGATACGATAAAACAAAACCAAAACGTTTGGCATGCTTTTTCATCCACAAGAATTCCGGCAAGGCATCAAACTCCGACATATTCTCTTCGCCGTTAATGCCGTCTTCATTAATAAAATCAATCGCTTGAAAAGCCGGCGCGCCGTGTTCGCTATAACCGGGCAAAGCCACAAATTTGACTGTTTCGCGTATCGAATATTTATGATTCTGCAAATAAAAAACAAACAAATACAATTGATACGCGCTGGAGCGATAACCGGATTCGATCAAAAGTTTTTTACCCAAATCTTTTTGCATCGCAATCATCATGGCTTGATACTTGGCATAAACATCCCGCGGCAAAAACTGCGGCGCCAATTCCCGACGATCGCGCTGAGTACCTTCTTTTTTATGGTCCCGCACTTTGACTTTTTGCCCGACGATTAAAACCAAATCCTCTTTACCAGTCGCTATCCCGCGAAAAGGAATTTTAACTCCCAACTGTTTAGCATCCAGTTGTTGAAAACTTTTTAAAAATGTCTGTTCTTCTTTATTTAAAGGGGAATACAATTCATCAAACGTCAGCTTGGCCAAATCTTTGGTTTTGTCTCGCGCAAGAATAAACGGCTCGAGTTTTTTGATTAAACCTTTAACTTTTTTAATATCTTGTTCTGAAAGTTTATCCACATTCAATGCCGCAAACACCGGCCGTACACACAGTACAATCATTAACCCCGACAAAAATAACTTTTTAAAATGCATAAAACACCCCTTGCTCGATTAAACAATTTTAATGCCTTTTAAATCCGCTGGAGACTCTGGGTAATGCATCTTTAAATTCTCCAAAGCATCGACAATGGCTGAAGCAATAACAATATTGCGAAACCATTTGTGATCCGACGGGACAACAACCCACGGGGCATGTTTGGTGCTGGTTTTTTGAATCATCTCTTCATAAACTTTTTGATATTCATCCCAAAGCTTACGTTCTTTCAAATCCGTAATTCGAAACTTCCAATGCTTGCGTGAATCATCCAAACGTTCTTGCAAACGCTTTTTCTGCTCATCTTTGCTAATATGTAAAAAGAATTTTAAAATCGTCACCCCTTCATCCGCCAGCATCAGCTCAAAATCATTGATATGCGCATAACGCTTGCGCCAAACTTTTTGAGACACATAATTGTGTACCCGCACGGCCAAAACATCTTCATAATGACTGCGATTAAAAATGACCATTTCCCCGGCCGCCGGCATCGCTTGATGCACCCGCCACAAATAATCATGCGACAACTCCTCCGCTGACGGAGCCTTGAAACTTTTAACCTTAACCCCCTGCGGATTAACTCCCTGAAGAACATCGCGAATCGTGCCATCCTTGCCGGAGGTATCCATACCCTGCAAAATGATCAAGACTTTATTTTTGCTTTCGGCGTAAAGCAACTCCTGCAAAGCATCAATCTTAAGATTTAGATTATGCAAAAGCCCTTGAGCATCTTGTTTATCAAAGTTGACCAAACTGGTATCCCCGGGAGAAATTTTTGATAAACGAAAGTCTTTACCCTTTGTGAAATAAAATGATTCGTAAAACTTCTTTTTCATAAAAATCCTTCCTTATTTTAGCCACAAACAAGTTTTTAACACCAGCTGATCCAGCAAGCCCTTTTTCGGCTCAATTGTTTGGCGCCTCTATGGCGCAATTCGCCTTAAAAGGACTTGCTGAATCAGCTTAAAACGTGTTGATATCCAATTTACTTGATCGCGCGAATAGCGACGATACGATCTAACAGGGAGCCCTTTTTAGTTCCCGCTCCCAAAGACAAATCAGAAACAATCACCCGGTTAACCACCCGCGTTTGATCCGTTGCTCCCGCCGTTTCTCGATACGCAAACGCAGCATGAATCGCATAAGGCTGCTGATCCACCATCCCTAAATATAAAACAATGTGCCCTTTTAGCTGCGCAATCGTAATGCCGGCAGTGGCTTTTTTAAAAGTTTCAATTTGTCCTTTGGATCCCAAAAGCTCACCAACCTGCCCCTGCTCAGAAGAATTGCGCGGCAATTCGATACCCACCGTCGAAAAAACTTGTTTTAAGAATGCTGAACAATCCTGCTGTCCATTAAGCCCACCCCAGCCGTAAGGGGCGTTGAGCATTTTAAAGGCCTGCTCAATAATCACGCGCGGCGTATATGTCAAATACCCCATATTAATATCCCGACGATGAATAAATAAACTCTGTCGCGGCGCTATGGCAACCTCTACGCTATCCGCATGGACACCATTAACCGCCAAACGCATTCCCATGCGAACATTATCGTAAAATTGTGTTCGCTCTCGATCCCGGTAAAGATCCGCTTTAGCTGAAATCACCACGGCAAACTTCTTGGCAGTCAACTGATTTAAAAACTCATCTGATGAAACAAATTCTAAATTTTCTTTTTTAACCCAGCCAGCACTGGCCGCAGTTTGTGTATAAACCCATTGTTCATCCAGAGTTTCCTGAAAAACCACCACGGCCGTCCCCGCATCCAAAGAGCTGTTCTGGATTTCATCAAACTCAAAATCAAAGGGTTCAGCTGTTAAAATGTCTGTGGTTGGCAGCAACCGTTGATCACATTGCTGAATAACAAAGGCATGCCGTGGACGTTGATCTTCCATATTATCCAAAACGATATTGTCCTCAATTCGACTAAAAAAGTCACGCGGTGCCAACTTGCCCTCATGGTCAAAATAATCACCTCGCGAAAACTTTTTGATTTCTTTTTGAATTTGCGCCGAACTCACTTGCACATCCAAGGAACTCATGCTCAACACATCTTTAACCAACCCATTGGCAATTAGTGTTTGATTAAAATGCTGCACATCCGCCGCGTTTAAAACCACGCGATCCGCCAATGGGTTAAGGCTAATCCAAAATCCGGGCCGTTGCATCTGACGTGTTGTCTGAGGAATGCTGGCTGGCGCGGCGAAATTCAATTTTTCTCCGACGGGTGCGGCAGCAAAAGTTAAACTGGCTATCACTAATGATAAAACCCAAATCTTTTTCATCCTGCCGCCATTCTGCACAGTTGTGCCGTAATAATTCCTAAATACATGCCCATAATATTTCCAAGAATCGCCAGCAACAAACCCACGCACGCTAAACCCGGCTGATACATTTCAGCGACTATTGGAGCAGAGGCAACTCCCCCAATATTCGCCTGACTGGCCACCGCCGCTAAAAACATTGGCGCGCGAATGATGCGAGCCGCCAACACAATCACGCCCGCGTGAAACAAAACCACCAAAAACCCAGCCCCGATCAAAATCAATACCGCCGAGGCATTGACCATCCCTGCTTTGGCGCCAATAGTCGTCAACACAAAGTATAAAAAGAAATATCCAATTTTAGACGCGCCGTTTTTCTCCAGCTGACGAGCCGGCGTAAAAGAAAGCCCAATGCCGATACTGGATGCCACAATAATCGTCCACGCATAGGCTGACAAAACATTCTTTATAATCGGCAAAGACATTCCGATAAACCGTGCCAAAAGCGCGCCAACTATGGCCAAAAAACAAATCACCGCAATTCTATTCCAAGATCTTTGGACTTGTCCCTGCTGAACAAAACCGGCCGCTCGCACACTCAAATCATCTAAAATCGTTCGATTGCTACGGTTGATACGGTCAAATTGCCATTGAAATCCCGACGCTATTAATAAAAATCCCAACCACACATAAGGGACAATGGTATCGACAATCACCATCGGCGTAAAAACCGCTTCCGACGTTCCAATCGCTTGTTTGACGGCAATCATGTTAGCGCTGCCGCCAATCCAAGACCCCGATAACGCGCCAAAGCCCGACCACATCGCGCTGCCGACCCAAGGCTTGACCAACCAAAACACCAAAGGCATTCCCAGCATAATCCCCAGGCTTCCCGCCAACATCATAATCAGCGCCGGTCGTCCTAATCGCAAAATCGATTTGATATCCGCTGAAAGCAGCAATAAAATTAAGCTCGCCGGTAAAAACCAATTGCTAATCATTTGATACACTGGCGATTTGGAATCAATCCATCCTAAAATCGAGCACAACATCGGCAAGAAATAAATCCAAAATACCGCCGGCAAAAATGAGAAATATTTTTTAAAACTCCGGTGAGATGAAACATAAAGAACTGCAATTTCAGTTACTAACAAGAAACTAATTAATAAATAAGGTGAACGAATCATAAAGAAGCCGCCGAAAGCCCAATGCCAGACTTCACATTGGAGACATCATAAATTCCTTTAGACGTCAAATACGTAATTTGACGAAGTCCGCCGATGCGAACCGCGGGAGTTATAAAAAATGGTGTATCCAAATCCACATATTTAAAACAATTCATTCCCGCGGCCAGATGCGCGGCGGCTGTCATCGCCAACGGACTTTCCATCATCCCGCCGATCATAAGCTCCAATCCAGCGGCTCGCGCCAAATTGGCCGCTTCCCGTGCCTGCACCAAACCAAACTTCATCAATTTGATATTAATCACCGCCGCTGCTTTTTCACGAATAATTCGCGCAACATCCTGCAGACTGGCGGCACTCTCATCGGCACACACCAAAACATCACCAAGAGCGCTGACCCTCTTTAAACCTTCCCAATCTTCTTTGGGGACCGGCTGTTCAATCAACTGTGGACGCACGCCCAGCAATTTCAACTCTTTAAGAAAGTTCAAAGTTTGATCAGCAGTGTATCCTTGATTAGCGTCGAGAATAATGTCCGAATTGCCTGTGGCTTTTTTGACCGCGGCCACTCGTTTTAAATCAAGTTCCATATCGCGGCCAATTTTAACTTTGAAGCTGCGAAAACCCTGACGATAAAAATTCTTGGCGGCCAGTGTTGTTTCTTCCACGCTATTGATGACAATGGTGATATCGCTGCGCAATTTCCCCGGTTTTGCGCCAAAAAATTTCCACAAAGGAATATTCAACTGCTGTGTCAAAGCATCTAAAAGGGCCATCTCAACCGCCGCCACGACGCTTTTATTACGCGAGAACATTTGCAGCAGATATGAAGACAAAGTCTGATAATCAAAAACATCTTGGCCAACAAAATCTTCACTAATATCCTGTAAATGGCTCTGCGTCAGTGGTATTGTTTCACCGGTGATATGGCTGGCAACTGCTGCCTCGCCAGAACCTTTGGTGCCGTCGGACAGCTCGATTGAAAAACTTAAATTTTCTAAACTGTCATGCTGACCTAAGGCGGTGCGAAACGGCGTGATCAACTTGGCATTAAGAGGCTGGACACTGCACTTTTTAATCTGACTTTTTTGCACGGATTATATTACCGCAAAAGAAAATCACCGGCAAGACAAGATTCGAGAGGTTTTTCTACCTTATCGATTACAACATCACTCATAATCCAAGAGGTTTAACTGGTATGCCGTGGCTTTTGCAGTAAGAAATCATTTTGACGTCGGCTGTCATAATCGCGGCATGAATATTTTTGGCTGTCATCAAAATCAATCGGTCTGCGGGATCCCCATGAACATCATCACCCATTTGTGTACTCTCCAACAAAATATCCACTGATAATGGTTCAACATCTAGCCCATGACCTTTCAATGATTCTTTCACCCACAAAGCAACATCTTTGGACAAAGTAATCCGCTTCTTGGCAACCAGCATCCCTAATTCCCATATGGAAATTGCAGAAATCCGTAAAGCATCACGACGAGCATATTGCTCAATCCAGCGCAAATGATCTTTATGATTAAGTTCCTCATTGCCATTAATCAGCCATATCCACACATGGGTATCCAAAAGCAAATATTTTGTTCTAGCTGTCTGTGTTTTGGGCATCCCACGACTCCTCTAACGAAGAAACAATATCGCCCTTGACCACAACCGAACCTTTTAGCAATCCAAATAAAGATTCCTTGGTTTTGTTGCTAACGCCAACCATCTTAACGATGGGTTTGCCATATTTGGTAACAATGACCTCACGATGATGTTTGTGCACATCATCCATGATCTTTAAACACTGTGCTTTAAATTTTCCTGCGGCAATTAACATAGCTCTCCCCTCCTCATTACCCAAAGAATAACATGGTCACACTTAATAGTCAAATTTATTATCTTTTGGAAAGAACAGCCTCGGGCTGGACATTCAACTGTCCGAGAATTGGCAAGGTTTGGGCATTGACGGGTAGAATGTTAAGAATAACAGGATACAAACCATTGATATGGATGTTTTCTATGTCCTGTTGCAGTAAAGGCAAAGGAACACCACGGCCGTCGCGCTTGATTTGCAATTTTATCCACGCGAAACAACTGTTTGTCTAGCAGGGTACTTATCTCGCAATTTCTTTAAAAAAGTCTTGCGATCTTTCAAAAACTCACGACTTAATTTTTGACGGGCTTTACGCTGCAAGACTACGGCATCAAATTTCTTTTTCATTGAGCACCTCCCTAGGACTGCGAATCTCTAATACAGAAAATCCAAACTTTAAATTTACTGAATTAAATAAATGGATTCTGTTCAAATTTACGATCTGCTTAAAATTCCAACTCACCAAAACATCGACGCGTTCTAAAGTTGCTATTGCAATATGTTGAGCATCTGCTAAATGTTTATTTGTTACAACTTTATGACGAATATATTCTTTTGCCAGAGCTTCCGCATCATCAGAGAAACTCACCTTTTCACAAGACGATTGCGGTATTTTACCTACCAATGCTCGTACAGACTCTGGAGCAAGCTCAAGCTCTTCTAAAGTCAGGTCTGAGATAACCGCTACTTTCTTATACTCATGAAATTCTTGGAAAAGCCTTTTTGACCAATGTTCAAACTCAATGTCAAAGCACCCACCAATTACGGACGTATCAATATAAACTCGAGGAATTTTCATTTCTTAATTCTATCCATAAATACAAAATTTTCCATATATTTTACCCTTTTGACAACACGGCTTCTGGCTGGACATTCAACTGTCCGAGAATTGGCAAGGTTTGGGCATTGACGGGCAGAATGTTGAGAATAACAGGATACAAACCATTGATATGGATGTTTTCTATGTCCTGTTGCAGTAAAGGCAAAGGAACACCACGGCCGTCGCGCTTGATTTGCAAATTGAGTTTGGACGGGTCAAAATCAATACCCCCCTTGGTGAAGTTGCTAGCTGCAGGAGAAGAAACACTGATATTATCGACGGTTGACCCTTCCACAACCGCGTTGGAGGACGCGGATGCGAGTAAGACCTCAAAGACTTTTTCCGGTGGCTTTAAGTCTGCTGGAATTTGAGGAATACCTTTGCCGCCGCTCAACTCATAAAAAACATCACCAGCCGCCCTATTGATCTGCTCTGTTGTTTGGGTCGCTAAGAATTCATCCGCCCTTTCCATAAAAGAGATAAGACTTAGGTCATCTTTTCTTCTATCCCAATCTTCTTTTGCCCTGGAAGAATAAAACACTTTCTGAAAAAATGAAAGACCTCTACCCAAAGACTGCTCATATTTAATATCTTCCTCACCCAGATAATCTCCAAATTTGAGTTTATCTAGTATCGACCAAGCAACAATACGGCTTGCGGGAATTACTTTATCGCCGTTGCTATCATACTTTGCAAAATTCATCAGAGTCTTTATTCTCTGCCGCGGAATCTTACTGTTGGCAATTTCAATCAAATAAGCCCAAACTTCCTGCCGGGCCATTGGGCCTGTCGGTTTTACTATAAGATTCTTAACCCACGGCTCTGGGGACTGTATCGGCAAATCCGAATAATCCCACATGGCAATATGCCCTAATTCATGGGTCAGAATATTACTAAAAAATAATTCCAATATCTCCCTGTCGCTTTTTACCTCATCAAATTTACTTAGATGCTGATCACGATTGATACCATTACCCTGGCTGTTCAAAAAGAATTCCTCTACCACAGGGACGTCCCCCTTAACCTGATCTACATCGACAATGATTCCATATTTTCCAAAAGCAAGAGCCACCGTGCCATAAGGAATATTACTTCTTGGCTTAAGATAATAAATTGGAATATTTTTACCCATCAACTCAACAGTGTGCTGTGCAACAACATCAGACAAAGCCATATAAACTACAAAAGCCAAATAATTATGCGTATCTCTTGATAAAAACTTTGTTTCAGGAATAAAAGGTTGGTCAATGCCTTCAAATTTAATCTGAGGATTCTCTTGTTTAAATTTATTAAACGCTATTTCTAAAATCTCTTTCTTCATAACAGGATTAAGTTGATCTAAGATTTCCTTGGATATCAGCTGTTGAGCAATGCTTTCAAACGTATCTTGTCCCTGACTAATCACAATAACATCCGCGCCTTCTGTTAAAGAGAAATCCGCGGCATCGGCATTGCCATGCAGTAAAAACGGGAATAAGCCCAATGCACCAATAGATTTCAAGAAATTACGCCGAGACTCCACCCCGCTGGAAGCGGAAGCCTTAATCAATGTCCCTATCGCATCCAACACTTCTGCCGCAAAGGGAGAATTACCGTGAGTAATATCTCTGCCTTTCAAATACCTAACATCACTATTCTTCAAGCCACTCTTAAAATTATTATTAAAAGTTTTCTCGTCAGGAGATAATTCACTCTCTAGTTTTGCTGGCGGATTATTTTCATCACCTTCAACCAAAAAAGTCATCCGACTGGAAAACGGCAAAGCCTGCCCCTCAGTATACAAGCTGGCTTGAATCAAACCTTTGGGATCTTGGGCTTTACTGATATTTTCAAAACCCAACAGAGTCGTAACCGCCTTTGAAAATACCCCACCATAATCCATCGCGCGCGCAGAGCCGCCGTGAGTCGGCGCCACTTCAATAACAGCCGCCTGCGCAAACAAAGTCTGGTCATCAACAACCGCCTGCCGCAAAACAATATTGCCATACGAATGCGCGACGACAATAACATTATCAACATTATGCCGTCGTTGAAAATCCTGCCAACGCGTCTTCAAATCTTGAGCAATCTCTTCTAAAGTACGGGAATCATCAAATTGAAACGCAATCAAATTCGCGTCCTGATAATACTCTTTGAAAGCATCGACAAAGGTAATCGCCCCGCCTTCTTTAGTCGCCCCGTGAATAAAAAGAACTGTCGGCTTTGTAGAGTCAAATTCCTTATAGATAGGCACCAAACCATGGCCCTGTTTCTTTAACAAAACATGAATGTTATCCTTAATCTCTTGTTTAAATTCCTCCGAAGCACTGGGATAATTTAAAATTTTTAATGCCGCAAGCAATGGACCACGTTGAGCAGAAAGTTCGATTACGTCTTGTCGCGAGACATCTGGTGCTATCTGTTGAGCATAAGTGTCAATATTTACCGTCGACAAAATACCGGCGGCAACCAAAGCCACAACAATTCTTTTAGCTATCGCCGAAGATGCCACCCCGCTGGAGGACGCGGCGTCAGGACCTTTGGATACCTGTTCTTCTAAAGTCTTATATTCTTCACGAATCCGCAGAGAAGTTTGTTTGATTTCACGCATCTGCCGAGCAAACTCATGCATGTCCTTAGGAATTCGGCGCGCCGTAATGATATCATCAACAAACACCTCCATCTGGTCCTTTGCTGGCAAATTGTTTTGCCAATCTGTTAGCTGATGGGCATTAATAAACATCCTATTAACAAGACTGGCAAAATCTATAATGTCTTGCTTAAATGGTGCATCCACAAGCCAAGGATTAAAGGTTGTCTCATTCCCGTACAAATAGCTCTGGGAGAAATCAATCGGCATAGCCTCAACCTGACCATTCTTCCGACTAACAACAACAAACTGAGGCTGAATGCCCTTCACAACAACCCCTGCCTGATGAATCTTGGAGAATGTTTCTGCGAGTTCAATCAAAACATCAAACTGTTCATCAACATCCAACGAATCCCATAAACGAGAATTGGACATCACTTGCGCATTGGACAAAACTTTCATTTTGGCATAGGGGAACACATCCCCATCTTTTAATTTCTTCAAACTATCCTTAATGCTAATTGTATTTGCTAATCCTCCCAATAAAGGCATAGGCTCGGACGCTTGAACTAACTGTTGGTACCAATACTCCGAATGATAAAAACGGCTCATCGTATCCAAAGTGAATTCTCCCCAAAATGATTTAACTCTCTGAGGAATGCCCACCATCCACTTTCCTAGACTAACAATATGCTGTTTTGTCGTCGCATAGTCATTCTTAAGAAAATTTATCACATCAAACCCAAAATCTTCCAAATCCATTCTCACACGCAATGGTCTTTTGATATTTCCTTGCTCCACAATTTCTGGGACAAGCCCTTGGATATCTGATTCAAAATTTAAAATCCGCAAAATGCTAGCTTGTGTATTAACTGCGCCGGCCGATTGCCCAGAAGGAAAGGAGTCTTCAACCAGCCAAAGAAAACCTTCTAACAAACCAGAACCAAACCCATAATATCCATAACCCTTCTCAGCTCGACTAAATCTCGCGAAATCTCTCAAATCCATCGTCCATGTCGTCGCTCGCAAGTCTGACGGTAGCTGCCCATAATCCAACCCGCTGGAGGCGGTGATGGCAACGGCTTCGCCGGGAGTTTCGACACCGCTGGCGGCGACAAAGGCGAGTTGATCTTCTGGAGAATGCTTAATTTCATTAGTAACACGATTAACCGCAGAAGAACTTCGGTCAACTATTAATTGGTTGGGATTCAAGTTCATCCCCAATTTAAGTCCTCCGGAGAAATACTTGCGGGGAATCAAGTCGCCTTCACTATCGAGCTCTTCCTTGATGACGTTGTACGCGCCTTTTTTAAATGCTTCCAAATACTGTTCATACACTTTTTGTTTGATATCTTTAACGTCGGTTTCAACACCAGCAATTTTACTTTTGTCGGCGTAAATCCGACCCAACAGGGAATCTTTCAAAGCCTTCTTATACCATGCGGCTAAAATAACGCTTTGATACACTTGACGGGTTGGGGCAAAACTTTTGCCGGTGTTGACTTCTTCGATAAGTTTGGGCAAAATCAGCTTGCGGAAAACTTGGGATGGGATACTAGGGGTTAGACGTTGGTCGTTGGTGGTTGGATATTGGACGTTGGCAGTGTCATTGCGAGGAGCCGCAGGCGACGCGGCAATCTTGTCCTTACTGTCATTCCCGCGTGCTTTTAACGGGAGTCTATTTGGGGACTGTGGATCCCCGATAAATGCCTTCGGGGATGACAAATCTGAAGATTGCCGCGCCCCTGCGGGGCTTGTAATGACAAGGTATTCTTCATCCAACATCACATTTAATTTGCTGTCGGTAATGTAGGCGAATCCGTCTTTTTCAACCACCGTCGCGCTGTCGGGGATGATCCAGACCTTATTCAATTGATTAGGGGTTAGGGATTGGGAGCTAGAGGTTAGCGTCTCTAACCGACGGACTTCATCCCAATACTGCTTGCCCAGCGGGGTATCAGGATTGGTTAGCGACGAGGCTAATTGCTTGAGCATATAATCCTGCTCGAGCATTTGCCGTCCCATTTCAGTTTGACCCAAAGCATCCGGGATGATGCGATCTTTTTCATAAGGAGAAAGATTGACCCACGCATCCTGATCTGGAATGGTCATTGACGCGAGGAAATATTTGATCAATTTGGTGCTTTCAACTTTCAGTAAATCATTATTGATCTTGTCCTGTCCGCGGTCGACGATAAAATCGAACAAAAGTGGATTCTCGGGATGAACACTCATGCCTTTTAAAATCGGCGGCGCAAATGGTGCCGTCAGCCAAATGGACTGGCCGGCAGCGGGAAGATTCATCAGTGCTGACGAGGAAAGACCGAGCCCTTGGGCGGCAAGTCCGCTAGATGGCCCAACAACCGTAAACACACTAAAGGTCAGCAGCAAACAGAGGCTGATCACTTTGCGCGTAAAAAAGGATAGCGTCGTCTTACGACAAAAAATATCGGACATAGGACTTTTCAAATAAAACAATAAAATAGATTATGAACGGAAATTGAATCAAGAACAAACAAGCAAGATGAGATTTACACTCTGAAATAATACCATTATTCAGATAAAAAAGCAAAAAAAGGCCCGGCTCTCTTTCAAGAACCGGGCCTCTATTTAGAAGGCTTATAGCTTCACTACGTTGGTAGCTTGCTCGCCCTTAGGACCTTTTTCGATTTGGAATTCAACTTCCTGACCTTCAGCTAATGTCTTGTAACCTTCACCCTGAATAGAACTGTGGTGAACAAAAACATCGTTTCCTGACTCTGGAGTAATGAAGCCGTAACCTTTTTGGTCGCTAAACCATTTGACTTTACCTTTTGCCATTTTTTTGTTGCCTCCTTTCCCCTGCACTATAGTAAAGCGCTCAGGCCCCACGTCCTGCTATGTTTCAGACCACCTGAACACTAGACCAACATGACGGGGAAAAAACTAACAATTGAAAAAACCGCAAAGATCGTATCCTGTCCTTGCGGCCTAAGAATTGCTAATCTTTTGTTTACTACGCTAGAAAGTATACCAGCCAACATCAAGCTGTCAAGAGAATATTTTGACAAACTTTTATTGCGCTTTATTCTTAAACATTGGCCCAAAAACACCCGACACATCCATAATGGATGTCGTCTGTTGCCCGACGGGATAACCATAAATCTGCAATTTGTCAGAAATATTTTCCGCGAACTTCAGCGCGACGACATTCTGACCGCCACCGACGGCATCCGCCAAAAGTTTTTGTCCCTCGGCATTGGCTTTAAAACGCGCCAAGTCCCCGGCGGCTTCTTGCTCTAACTTGTAGCGATTCGCGTCAGCTTCAATCTTAGCAGATTGCGCCCGGCCTTCGGCTTCTTGAATGGCTTTGAGCTTGCCGCCGCGCGCTTCAGCTTCTTGCCGCTTGGCTTCCTCTTCTTGCGCCAGCGCCCGGTTACGATTGATTTCAACTTGCTGACCAGCTAATTTCTTCTGTTCAATAGCTCTTTGGAAGTCTGGGCTAAATTGAAACGAACGAATCAAAGCGTCATGAATTTGAATAGCGGAATATTTGGCCAGAGCATCAATCAACTTTTGCCGAATCGCCTGCTGCATCGTATCGCGAACTTTGCCTTGATAAATTTCTTCGGCGGAAAAACTACCAATCGCCAACCGAGCTTCGGAACGAATTTGTGGCAAAAGGATTTGATCTTCGTAATTGCTGCCGATTTGTTGATGCAACAGCGGTACCGTCTGCGAATCCAAAGCATAAATAATGGTCAAATCCACTTCGACATTTTGACCGTCATTGGTTTTCAATTCAAGGGTGTATTTTTTGGCTTCTTCACTGGCCAAAGTATCCGACGGATAAGCGCGCGCCGCAACTTTGTAAATGACCATGTCAGTGATCCACCGATTATAAAAATGATAACCAACGCCCAGCGGCTTATCATTGATTTTTCCAGCAATTTTATTGATTTCAACTGCCACTTCGGTGGGATGAACATTAATCCAACCAAAGGAAACAATACCAAAAACCAAAAGACCAACAAAAGCCAAGAAACTGAATAACTTCATTCTCATGTCACCCCCCATTTTAGAGCGATTAGACACTCCAGATAGACTGTTTAAAAAATCCATAACCCGACGCACCCGGTCCGGCCGCTGTAAAACATATTGAACCAAATTCACAACCAAAAAGAAAACAAAAAACAAAAATACGACTGCCGAAAATTTCATGCTTGCCCCCTTTCTAAAAATAACCAGGGCTCATTGTAACACATGTCTTCCTATGCGCAATAGAAACCGAGAAAAACGGGAAAAACCTCGAGATTTAATCTTGATTCGAAGCATTGGTGTTTAATTCTTCAAACACTCTGTCCGTACGTGAGATAAACTGTTGGGGCTGATAGACTTTAAACGGAGCGATAATGGGCGGTTTGCTTCGATCATAAAAACGCGGTTTGGGAGAAAATTCATTGCGAAAAGCTATCGCCCCTAAACCACCAAGGATCATCAAAATAGCCGGCAAAACCAAGGATGCAATAATCTTCGCACGCCTCCCCAAAGCGGTGGCAATGCTCAATTGTTTAAAAATCAGAATAGAAAGGGCCGCGCCACCTAAGAAGACGCTGAGCAATCCTTCAACTATCATTGAAGCAGAGGCATAACCCAGAAACATGCAAATATTTGCAATAGGAATCATGACAATCATGAAAAAACACATCAACGTCAACTGCTCTCCAAAACGCGCCTGCTGATTGATCATGCGGCCAACCAAGGCCCAAATTCCAGATACCAAACAAACTGCTAAAAAGGCAAGAAATTCATAAAAAATATACTGACTAACCGCCATCGGCTCGTAGGGATAACTTGCGGCGAGTTGAAAGAAATACAAAACAAAGAACCCAACTAAGGCATACCATAATGTCAGACTGGCAACCGGCAAAGGAGGTCTTTCGGCAATGATCTTTCTGGCCGCTGTCACAGGATGGTTCGGCAAAAATACACGAATCTTAGTATGTCCGACGCTAAACATTTCCCCCGAAAGAAGATGGCCAGGCTCGCGGTCAGATTGACGAGGCATTAAAAAAGTACCGTTTTCGCTCTGACAATCGGTAATTTCAATCTTCCCCAAAAATGAAACCGAAACGACAGCATGCTGAGCACTGACATAGGAATCTTGCAAAATCAAATCATTGCCAAAACCTCGGCCAATCGACACGCGGCTTTGATTAAAAACGCGCGGCTCATGTGCCGACCCAGAAGAAGAGACAATTTGTAAAATTATTTTACCCATTTGATCTCACGCAAAAATTTTAATAAAAAGCTTTTGCCCTCTAACTGGCTGACTCCCGAGACAAAAACATTCATATCCAAACCAGTAATCCACATATCAGTAGAAACAACTTTCATCGTCATATCATAGAGGCCTTCATACATTTTGTAGCGGCGAGCACAAAAATCGACCTTGCAAGAATGTCCGTCGACATTAACAAATTCCTGTTCACACTCAAAGTTGCTCAAATCGCGCTCTTCACCATTTTCAAAATCGCCTTGACGATACTTAGAATAATCTTCAAAAACATTATAAAAACGTACTGGGTCATTGCCCCGGGCTTCATACCAATTGTAATTAAATACAATCTGTCCTGTTCTCATTGTATTGGACAAATAAATCGAATCCTCCGTTGAACAGGTCATATATGTTCCAATAAGAAAATATCTTGTATTGTCACCGCTTTCTCCCCAACAGCGAAATACATCAGAAATTTGACCGGGAACTTGAACTGTCCCGATTTGTGTCTTAACCCAAGGCACTGCAAGCATCCCGCCGATTAACTCATGTCCTTCTAAAACCAAATGTTTGCGAATAACATTTTTCCAATTGGGCCCCAGAGACTGGCCGTTATTAAATTGCACCTCGTCATAAATCTTTTTTAAATAATCTATGGGGACAAAGAAACTGATTTCATCCCCGGATGAAGAAACATTAACCCCCAACACCCGCCCATCACTGCCCAGTGCCGGTCCGCCGCTCATACCTGGGTTCAAGGAACCAGAAAATAAAATCTTTGGATAACGACTGTGCTCCAGCAGTCCATTGAACAAGCCCTCGACAATGATCATTCCTAAATCATAAGGATTACCGAATGAAAAGATCTTTTTACCCTTTTCCAAATGAGAATCTCCCAAGGCAAGAACCTGCCCAACTGTCGCTTTGGTTTTTAAAATCGCTAAATCATGAACGGGATCAATATTGAGAATTTCCATTGCTTCAATCGTGGCATCTGAGAAAATAGCCTCGACATAAAAAAGTTTTGGGAAATTGACCGCGTCAGCCACGACATGATAATTGGTCGCGACCAAACCATCCTTAGTAAAAAAGAACCCCGACCCCAGAGAAGACTTTTCTTTTGACCCGCGGGCAATGACACGCACCTGAAGGATGGCGCCATGATATTTCTTATACATTTGGTCTGCTTCAGGAGTCAATGAACCAGCTTGCGCTCTGGAACAAACTAAAGCCAAAATGACCCACAGAAAAATTTGGGCACACAGAAAATTTTTTATTTTAAAAAAAGAATTCATAAATACGAGACTCTTCCTTGACCTGACTATTGCAACAACATCCGCACCGTCACGTCGGGATTTTGATATTTTTGCTGAGGTTTGTGATACCACAACCCAGCCGCCAATTGTCCCGGAAAATAATCGACATGAAATTTCATATGCGGCTGTTCTGGACTACCGTTATTGCAACCGCCAGAATAACCGCAACTTTGTCCCCGGTGGATATAATCTTTGAGCTGATAAACATCCTCAAATGCGCTGGCACCAGCCGTCAAAGCCGAGACACCATACGAATTGCGATCATCAAAATAAATGTAGGAAAACCCAAAATCCCGCGCGTTGAGCGCATCAACCCTCAATTGTTCCCGACAAAATTTCCCGTGCAAAGCCACACATTGCGCGAAATAGTGACTCACATTATAAACCAAAACCAACTCTTTCTTTGCTGGATACCATACGGCTGATTGAGGCGGGCTGGGTTGAGCGGCAAAACAAATTGGGTCTGGATTAATAAAAGCATTGGTCGCGTCCAGCATTAGCAACAAATACGGGTTCAATAAAAACCGTGATTCTTCCGACACACCTTCAATACTCTTGGGCCCCGGACCAAAACAAAACTGGCCCTTAAAACCCCACCACGGCAAGCCGTCTTCTATCTGGCCAAAAATCGCCGGCGAATATTCATAAGAACCCTCAATCAAGTCAGAATGTTGTAAAACAGCTTGTTTGCGCAAAGCCATAACCTGCGCTTTGGTCATCGAATCAAATTCTTGTGGAGGATTAAAAGAGAGTGAAACGGCTTCTTGGCCGGTCCACTGTTCACCTGTTATGAGAGAAAAGGGCTGATCTGGTGCAGCATTTAAAGCTGAACAAATCCCCAACATTCCTAACATTACTATGAGAAACAGTCGTTTCACTGCCATAGAATGCCACACTTAAGCCAAACTGGCAAGCCAGCTAAAAACTTTATTTTTGATCTCTAGTTTGACCGCACGGACTTTTTGTAATTTCTCTTCTGCCGTGCCGGTGAATTTTGACGGATCGGTAAAGCCCCAATGCAGTTTGATGCCGCCGGGGAAAACCGGACAACGCTGCGCGCTAGCCTCATCACAGACGGTGATGACATAATCATAGACTTTTTTTGCCCGTAAAAGATCAGCGACCGCCTGTGTCTTTTTGCCGGTGATATCGATGCCGTCTTCTCGTAATGCTTCGACGACAATCGGATTCAATTCTCCGGGTTCGATGCCTGCGCTTTCAACAGCAAAACGATCACCAGCTTGTTTGCGCAAGAGTTCTTCTGCCATCTGGCTGCGCGCGGAATTGTGAATACAAACGAAAAGAACTGTTTTTTTACTCATGACGACAACCTCAACTGATTAAAATGTTTTGCAAATAGTTTAAAAGATACCCAATCAAAATAATAGCAACGGTGGTGATGCCAAAAAAAATGAGAATCAGACGCAACTTCATCGCCCGCCGCAACATGATAGCTTCCGGTAAACTTAAAGCGGCAACAGCCATCATAAACGCCAGCGACGTTCCCAGCGGTATTCCTTTTTGGAAAAGCACAACCGCAATGGGCACAATAGCCGCGCAACTGCCGTACATCGGAACCCCAATCACCGTCGCAATCGGCACCGAAAAAATTCCAGTTTTGCTAATCAAAGCCTGGATGGTTTCTTGCGCAACATAATTGTGAATCGCCGCGCCAATGCCGACCCCGACCAAAACCCACAGCCAAATTTTTTGAACAATATCTACAGCTTCCTGAAAGCCAAAAACGACACGAGATTTAAAACTGCCGCTGACAGTTGTCGCCTCACTTTGGGACTGAGGAACCATATCTTCAACCAGATATTTTTCCATCTTCAGCTTATCCAGCACCATCCCAGAAGCAATGCCGACGATAAAACCACTTACAACATAAACCACGGTAATCTTCCAGCCGAAGAATCCCAATAATAAAACAACCAGATATTCATTGATCAAAGGTGAAGTGACAATAAAAGCGAAACACGCCCCGAGAGGAATACCGGCTTTGACAAAACTCAAAAACAAAGGAATCGACGAGCAAGAACAAAACGGTGTCACAGCACCAAAGAACGCCGCAACACAATACCCGCCAATGCCCTTAGTCTCCATCCACGCTTTGACTTTTTCTTGCGGAAGAAATGTGCGTAAAACGCCAATGACAAAAATCATCCCGAATAAGAGCAATAAAATCTTAATCGAATCATACACAAAAAAATTAACCGCCGCCCCTAAGCGCGTCGCCGGGTCCATATGAAAAATTTGATACACCAGCCAATCGGCAAATTCTAGCAGCATGATCCGCCCTTAGGTTTATTCGACGAGCAACAACCTGTGTCTTTGGCTTTTTCTTCTAACTTTTTATCCAAACGTTCAAACAATTTGGCAAAAAAACCTTTTTTCTTTTCGGGTTCTTGTTTTTGGGCAGCTTGATTCATAACAACTCCTTTGGTAGAAACTATTAACCTGCGTTAAAATCCCAACATCCGTGAAATCAGCGGGAAAACAAACAACCCCGCCGACAAAACAACCAAAACACCCGTCGTAGTCCAAGCAGTGACATTCTGGAATGGATTATTGACGTGCGCTCCCATGATATCTTTATTATTGACCATAATCACCATGGAAATCAAAACCAGCGGCAAAAGAATCGCATTAAAAATTTGTGTCCAAATTGTAATGTGAATCAAAGGCGCGTTGGGAATCAAAATGATCGCCACCCCAAAAGTCATAATCGACGCGAACAAAGTATAAAATTGCGGCGCCTCTTCCACCCTTTTGTCAATACCCGCCTCAAAACCAAAGGCCTGACAAATATAAAACGATGTCGCTAATGGCAAAATGGTCGCGGAAAAGACCGATGCGATAAATAAACCGAAAGCAAAAACTTCCGACGCGAAAGCTCCCGCAAAAGGTTTCAATGCCATTGCCGCATCCTTGGCCTCATTGATCACAATACCGTTGTGATGCAAAGTCGCCGCGCAGGACACAATGATAAAGAAAGCCACCACCACGGTCACCGCGCATCCGACTACCACATCAATCAAAGCCCATTTGTATTCTTCGGGTTTCGTCCCCCGTTCTATGACAGCACTCTGCATATAAAACTGCATCCACGGCGCAATGGTCGTTCCAATCATACCCAGCACCAAAATCAAATATTCTTTTTCAAAACGAATATGGGGCTTGATCACCGCGATACCAATCTCCCCCCAATGAGGTTGTGCCAAAACCGCCGAAACAATATACGACAGTAAACAAAAACTGAATAATAAAAAAATCCGCTCTGTGACTTTATAATTGCCCTTGGTCACCAAAAACCACACCCCCAGCGCAGTGACGGGAACAGAAATATATTTGCTGATACCAAAAATTTGCAAACTGCCAGCCACCCCGGCAAACTCGGTGGCGGTATTGCCAATGTCGGCGAGAAACAATCCTAAAAATAAAAAAAACGAAAACTTCACACCGAAATTTTCGCGAATCAAATCTGCCAAACCCTTGCCGGTATAAATGCCCATGCGCAAATTCATTTCTTGAACAACAATCAAAGCCACAAAGCATGGAATCAGCGTCCAAATCAAATCATACCCATACATCGCGCCAGCGACGGAATATGTAGTAATCCCGCCGGCATCATTGTCGACGCTGCCGGTAATGACCCCGGGGCCCAAAATCGCGGCAAAAAATACAATATTGCGTACCAGCGGGGTTTCACGAATTTTTTCAAATAGTTTTCTTAAAATGGTCATAGCTGTGGCAATTTGCGATTATTAATATTGTTCAACTTGCTGATTTGGATAATCCTTTTTAGGCTCAAGTGTTTGGTGCCTCTATGGCGCAATTCGCCTTAAAAAAGATTTTCCAAATCAAGTGCATAAGCCTGCACAATAATAAACGATATCTTATCTTTGAGGAAGAATTATTTCTGCAATGAAGCATACAAAAAAGTAGGAGTTGTCCCTACTTTTTAATGGCGGAGGCTAGCTGATTGTCGGAATCAACGCTGGACATTCCTAAAAACATATCGATGGTCGCGACCGGCACCACTTCAATGATCAGCGGTACAAAACGGTCGGAGGGCATGGCATTGAGCATACTGGGATCCAACAAGAATTCTGGCGCTGGGAAAACAGCCAAGGAGGCAGAATCCCCAGTGACATTCATTTTTAACAGACGTGGATTCAAATCAATACCACCGGGCGCAGTCGCATTAGCGCTCGCGGTTAAGGCCGAGCTGGATACCTGCGGGAGAACTGTTTCTTCATTCGACTGTGTTACAGTTTGCTTGTTAAACTCTTGAGCTGATTCATCAACAGCAGCCGCATTCTGTTGAGGTAAAGTAGTTTGTTCAACAGCTGTTTCTTTTTTCTTTGGTGGAAAATTTGCTAATGGATCAGCCCCTCTAAACTCAACCGGTTTTTCACTTTTCATTCGCGGAATAGCGGTTGATAAAACACCGGTGCGGAAGAATGTCTTGGAGCGATCCCAAATTTGCACCATCCATTTGCCGAATTTAAAGGTCGTTGCATATCGATAGGCTGATTCAATAAAAACTTTTTCGCCAATGAGCCGTCCATAAAGATCGAAACTGTGATGATAAAAATCCAAAACCCGCGGCGTGGGAAGATGAATATCTGGAGCGCCAATATTCATTTTATGTTGTGCTCCCGCCGGAACATTTTTGGCGTCTTTGCCGCGGAAGATGACAAAAATTTCGGCGCCGGCTTTCATGAACTGCCCAAGAATTCCATTTTTGACCGCGGCCACTTGCTGTATGCTTAAAGCAACTTGATCTTGTGCTGTCGATTCATACGGCATACCAAAAAGCGCCAAAGTGCCGCGAGCAATACGCGGCAAAAGCTTAGCAGCCAATGAGTCGGTCGGGTCCGTGCTCAAAACATGCATGTGCATCGACGCTGGTGCTTGCGAACCAAGCTTCACAGCATACATTTCCCCTGATTCTCTTACCAATAAGGACGGATCATTGACAGCCAAGGTTGTTCCCGATAACCTCGCCCAGCGTGGCCGCTGGCTAAACCAGCGATAAATCCACACCGTAAACTGCCATTGAAACAGCAAAGCAATGGTCGCGTCAGCCATATGCACAGCGATGGCTATTGCGTTGAAACCAGCCGGCAACGGCGCACCGCTCAAAGACTCAAACAAACTTTGTACCGGAGCCGCAAGCAGAAAAACACCAATGACAAATAATCGAAAGTACAAATTCGTAAACGGTCCCTCCAATATCGTTTTACCAACATGTTCCCCTTTTTTGTTCAACATCTCATGAACTTCTGTTGTCTGAGGCTCTCCTTGGACATTAACACCCACCAAACGCGCCGCTTCCTCAACTAAAATGTCATCCCGCAAACGTTCCAACTCAGCAATCTCATTGTTGTTCATGGTCATACCAAAGGGCTGACGATGCGGATACAATTGACGAAAATGCTGGGCCAAATAAATCACCAATTCAATATTATTAATAAACAATGCGATTTCACCGGCACTGATTGCTTCTGATGGATAATAATCTCCCGTATAAAAAATGCGCTGACAAAACGGGGAATCCTTTAAATATTTTTGTCCCAGCGCAAAGCCAACCAAGGTGTCTGCTCGTGAAGTGCTGGCAAAAACTCGACCCGGCATCATGCGCATTAAACGCGCAACAACCCCTTTGCTGGGTGCTGTCCCGCCCGACTTGGACGTGACCATGGCAACCGTCCGCCGGCCAACGCCATCATGACCACTTAAACTCAAAGCCTTATTCGACGACAGATTTAATCTTCGCATTTTAGGAAAAACGACATGATACAAATCATCTAACGCCTCTCCCAAATGTTCAGAATTTTCATAACCTGTGCTCACAGCATCAATTTCGCCGGCACCAATAGGAACATCCTGACCTCCCTGCGCAATAGCATCGTCAAGCCATTGTTGAAAAAATTTAAAATCATTATTAGCAATTCGCTGGCCAATCCTTTTTAATTCACGATAAAATTGCAGTTGTAAGGACCGCTCAAACTCATCCTGAATCTCCGGCAAGTCATCTTCTGTTATTTCTTCGGCAATCATCTGATGTGCTAATTGATCTGCCTTCTGTTCAATGATGCGATCAAGATAATCGGTAAAATAAGGAATAATGCTGTCATTCTGTACTTCATGCAAAATGCGAGCTTTAGTTTCACGGCCTTGCGGCGTTGTTGTATCCATCACATTATCAATGATCACGCCCAAATTATTAGTTATCTCGCCTTGTCTGCGTCCGTAAACCAAACTATTGGTTTTCAAATATGTTTCTAAATCTCGCGCGACAAATTGATTCAACATAGCTGCCGCTGTCTGACGAGCATGGGAATGTTCATTGTCCCAATCGCCGCGCAATTCTGCGGCGATAGCAGGAATCTTTTCCAAATCCTCTTTGGTTTTATTGCTTGAATCTTTATAAACCAAGGGCTTGCGAAAATACGGACTATCTTCTGCTTGTGGATAAGAATTACCGAGGATTTCATCATGCGTTAAAGAACGATTTTCTGCGAATGAATAAACGTCCAAACTAAATAAAGGACCATTTTTATTATCAAAAACCGTAACATCCGCCATTTGTCCCGGCTCCTGCGAATCCAAAATAATAATATTTTCCAAGGGCCCTCTTTGGCCATGATCGTACATCATCGCCGAATGTTCCGAACTAAACTCGACGTAGCGGCCAACAGTGCTATAACCAATCGCTAAACCCTGTTCATTGGCATACAGCGTAAAACTATTGGGGTGTAAAGAATCCTTGGCCTGAACCCCGAACGTGCCTTTGGCCACTTGTGCAAATTCACGCACTGACGTTGCGCGATCACCAACGAAGAATCGTTCAACCAAAAGATCGACAAACGCTTTGAGCGTCTGATCATTATGGCGGCGCCACTGCCGAATCAAAATCCCTTGGGCCGTCGCTTGTTTCCCGTCTTCAATTTCGTCACGCACGTCCATCAATCTTTGCAGCAGTGTCGCGCGAAAATGTTCCAAAGCTTGAAATTGAGGCGCCCAGCGAGCATCAGCGTTGACCATGTCTGGAGTGGCCCAAAGATCAACATAACCTTTATTCTCTTTGGACAAACCCAGTCGCACTAACTGATCAGACTGCTCAACAAACACGCCTTGAATAAACTGTGTGATCAAATTCATTTGTTCTGCAGTCATCACGTGATCAACAACTTCTTGCCGATTGTGATGCACCGCATTGGTATAGGCGTAGCGTAAAGATGATTTCCAATTGCCCTGCGTTAATCCAAACAATATTTGCAAAGCAATCGGCGGCGAATCCCCATTAACAATGCGATGCTTGGCTGGCAAATTCCCATGTTCATCACGTTCGGTAACCCACTGATACGCATCTCCCAATTCATATTGATAAATCTCGGCATAATAATCCCGCAATTGGGCAGTATCCATTTCCTGCCCGAACATCGTCACTTGCAAATCTGATTTTTGCAAATCCTCCCAAATATCATCATATTGAGCCTCTTTGATTTCTGGCGGACGAGACGCTGAGCCATCTTCGTTACGAACCAAACGTACGGTATCCTGCGCGACTTCTTCTAATTTACCTTGCGCAATCAATGCATCCAAAATTCCATTTCCCTTGGGATCCGCTTGCGAAAATCTAAACTTAGCAATAGCACGCAAATTATCTCCATTGGCGGCAATGGAAACAATCACTTGATCGGGCTGACTTGCAAAACGTCCGTCTTGTATGACCCAATTGTCCTGAATGGCAAAATCACCTTCTCCTTTTCTCCACAAACCAAATAATCCAGCGGCCAATTGATTATCCGTCGTCGTGAAAGGATGCGCTGCTGCCAGCAAGCTGGCCCCGCCGGTCGGCAAACGAACATGTCCGGTAACACCATGAACACGACTTTTAGAATGAGCAACAATCTTTTTGCCGACAGCTTTTTTAACGGTTTTGCGAAACTTGCGATCCAAAGATTTGAACAAATCCCCTCCGCGTTTGGCTTTTAACACTTTGGCCACCAATGCGACTGTTTTTTGCTGGGCTTGATTCCACGCAAAAGTCATCATCCCCGATGACTCGCCGCCGCGCAAAGTTAATAATTCTAAATGCCTGCCCAATAAAACTGACACCCAGCGAGGATAAATACGCTCTTGTGGATTAGCTGGTTTTTCATTCTCATCGTCAACCCAATAAATACCAAAATTACCGCAAGCGATAATAAACCATTGCATCAGCGAACCAGTCGCGTGATCAACAAAAGAAAAATAAGCCGCGAGCCCTGCCGCCAAAGAGGCCCAAGCTATACTTGCCGCGAGGGAATTGCGCCAACTTCGACCAGAGCCAGATTGCCCTTTATCCTTAAACACACCCATCGCGCCGGGTAAATTTTTCTGCCCCCCAGCCGCTTGAGACTGGGAAATGGCGGTCGCTGATTTTCTTTGCGCTAAAATCTCTTCTGCTCGCAAAGCCTCATCTTGATCAGGAACTGTAGCAATCCCTGATGGAACCGTAAAACCAACAGACTCTTGATGGGCCTTCTGAGCAAAAGCAAGTTCTTCATCCATCGGGACTTGAGCCTGACGACTTGAAACAATAAAATCATTTTTAATTGTGGGCTTTTGTATCAACGTCTCCTGGGCAACTTCCTCAACGTATTGTTGCACCGGTTCAACTTTCTTTGCCTCTGATGTTGATAGGGCATTGGCTCGCACTGCGCCATAGGCTCTGGGTTCGAAGGTCACGGCCCGTACCACATTGACAACGCGCTCATTGACTATCGCCCAATTAACCAAAGGTTGGGCAGGATCGGCGGACAATCGATTTGATTTTTTATCTTGTCCCGCAAACTTTTGTCCTGCCGCGCTCAGTAAACCAAAACTCGCCAACATTAAACCTAAAATAGTCCACGAAACAACTGACGGAATGGATTCAATTTTTGTTGTAGCAACGATATCTGATGTGGAAATACTGGATGGTTCGACAACGACGGGCTGGGCACTGGGCTTTTCTGCCGAAGCCCTAGCGGCTGGGGGTAGCGACGCAACTTTGCTAACATCGGTGGCATTAAGAAAACTAGCTGGAATCACATATGTTTTGCCGGCGGTGATTTTGTCCTGATCACTGATTTGCATCGCTTGCGCGACTTTTTCAACCGCACCACTTTTACCCCACAGATGACCGTCTAATAAATCTGAACTGCCTTTAACTTTTTGCGCTTTTAATGTCTGCACAATATCGCCCAATGTATCATTCTTCTCAACGTGAATGATCATGCCGCGATCTTTTTGAAAATCAAATTGCGCCGCCTGCGTTTGTGTCACGAAACCCAATGTTGAAAATAAAAGTATGGTCGAAAGAGCAATGCCAATCGCTTTGCGCAGAGAACTGGTTTTTCTAAATAATTTACCAACAGATAAACCGAAAGCCGAGCCGGTAACTATTTTTGCAGGATCTATTAGCGCTGAAGCGGCCACCGCCTTGGGAGCAATTAATTGCATTTGGTTGTACCAATTGACTCCCTGCGGATTTACCACAACCGAAGAAACACGATAACCAATCCCACCCTGATAACCGACCGAATGCACTTGCAATCGGAGCAAGGCCGCAGGATTAGATGTTTCCCGATAGGCAGAAGGTTCTCCCGCCTTAAGTGAAGCGAAACCCGTAAAGGAAACTCCACCAGCAAAATATTTGCGCGGAATCATTTCTTCCGTGACCGGGTCATAATCTTCACGAATGAAATTAAAAGCTCCTTTTTTAAACGCGGCTAAATACTGCTGATAAATTTTCTCTTTGATTTCCTTATCATCCACATCCACACCAGCGACTTTATTTTGGCCGACATACACTTTGCTAAAAAGATTATTGCGCAAATGCCGTTTAAACCAAGTCGCCAAAATCATCGCGTGATAAATCTGGCGCAACATCGCAAAATTTTCGCCTTCGTTGACTTCTTTTTCAATGGCAGGAATGATCACTTCACGAATGGTTTGGGAAGGACTGTCAGGGGTTAGGGGTTGGGGATTAGGGGTTAGGGGCTGGTCGCTGGGGGAGTTGTTCTCCGATAACGTCCAGCTTCCAGCGTCCAACGTCTTTTGCATCGCGGTAAAATCCTCTGCCAGCATCACCTTCAAATGGCTGTCCACAACAAAAGCATTGCCGTCCTTGGTATAAACTTCGGCAGAATCCGGGATAATCCAAACTTTATTAAACGTATTGATATTCGAGATTTGACCGCCTGACTGCGCGGCTTTATTGTAAATCTTTTTCCAAAACTCTTCACCCCGCGCTGTTGTCGGATCCAATAGGGAAGCTGAGATTTGTTTTAAAAAGTAATCCTGCGCCAATAAATCACGGCCCATTTCGGTCACGCCAAAACCGGTGGGCATAATGCGGTCTTTTTCATAAGGCGACAAATTGACCCAAAGGTCATCTTCCGGCACAGTCAAAGACGCTAAAAAATATTTAATCAATTTCTGAGATTCTAAGCTAACCTCTTGCGCATTAAGCTGCTCTTGGCCTGGATCGATTAAGAAGTCAAAACGAAAAGGATTGTCAGGATAAGTTTTAATGCCCTTGATGAGAACTGGCGCATAGGCAGAACTCAAGCTCACAGCGGTTCCGGGCATAGGCAAACTCTGCAGATAACTCTGCGCGTAAGCTATTGACTGATAACCAAATGTATCGACGGAAAATGCAATCAAAACAGTCCAAATCACCGTTCTAAAAAGCAATCCCCATTTTTTCTTTTGTAACCAATGCATTTATTTAAACCCTTTTAGTTTGTTGTCATGTAAATACGTTTTTGTTTTGTTCGAATCCAAAAGAAAAAGCCCAAAACCCCTTAAAGGGATTTTGGGCTGCAACGTCCAATGATAAAGGATTGGCTTCACTGCCAATCCGAATTCTTTAATAACTTAAAACAGAACCAATACACGAAGTATACGCAGACAACTTTTTTTTGTCAAGAATTCTTTTTGACCTTTGTCCAGCCAAATTAAAAATGTCCTAGTTTAACCAAATTAAAAATGTCCTAATTTTAGAAGTTTCGTAAGCTCCCTTTGAGCTTAAACCCGTTGCGCCAATATGACCCCCTAGGCGGCACATATCGCGGCAATCTTTTGACCTTTTTGACAACGGCAACCTTAACCTCTGGCTGCGGCCGTTGGTCTATCGGTTTAAACGCTAATGGCTGCTTCCCATACTTGATCGCCAGCCGGCCATTTAAATACTCAAAAACTACCACCTGCCGAGCCCGCGTTTTATCTGTCACCTGATACAACCGGCGTTCATGCAACACGGTTCGGTCATTGCGTAACACATGCCCTGTCTGTACGGACAATATCTCGTCGAGTTTAACGCTCTTATCAATCGGCCGATGCATATCACCCAACAACCGCGCTACTACCCTAAAGCGCTTATTAAACTTCGGCAAATACGTTTTTAAGAATGCGTTGGCTTCTTCACAACTCTTAATCCCGGCCAACCGCATCTCTTTAACCAACCGGTCTTGCAATGTCTTAAAAACACGCTCGATGCGTCCCTTGGCCTGCGGACTATGCGCATGAATAACTTCGATCCCAAGTTGCTTGCATGCTCGCTCAAACTGCGTCAGCTCTTCTTTGTCCTCAAAATCCCAATTCGCATAGCGATATCTTTTCTTAGCATTGCTTTTATACGTCGCATGCTTATCAAGATACAATTGCACCGGCAATCCATACTTCTGGGCGTAAGACTTTAACCCGCCCATCGCCGGTTTGGTCCCCTCATACTCAAAGAACAACCCATCAAAATTACTCGTTGCGTCGTCGATAAATCCCATCAAGACCAACTTCGGTCCTCGGTCTTCCAGCCAAAGATGATGACTCCCGTCCATCTGCACCATTTGCCCAAACCGTTCCTTACGGGCTCGCCAACTGCGCTCTTTAACTTTTCGACGCTTGCCCTCATGCCATAATCCTTCTGCTATCAGCCACAGCCGCAATGTCTCATCACTAATCTTAATATGATCTAATTCCCAAAGTTTCTCGCTGGCTAAAAGTGGACCAAATCCCTTGTATCGCTCACGGTACAAACCCAAAATCCTTTCACGTACCGCTTTGGCAACACTACGCCGTCCTTTGCATCCTCGCGATCGGTGGATGACTCCGCGTTCTCCTTCCTTGCGTACCCGTCGGACAATCCGCCTAATCTGTCGATCACTTAATTCTAAGATCTCGGACGCTTCCTGCTGGTTAATACTTTTGTCAAAGACCTTCCCAATAATTTGATAACGCTTTATCTCCTTTGACCTTACCATCATCATGTCCTCTCTGTGAACCATAACGCCTCCTTTATTGCGTTATGGTAGGTTATCAGATTAGGACATTTTTATTTTGGTCAATTAGGACATTATCATTTTGGGGTTACAAATTCTTTTTGACCTTACTGAAAAGCAATCACTTCCCTTTCGGAAAAACGCACCTTAGCGTGACGGGCATACGCATCATCCGCCGCGCGATACCCGACGGCACAAAGCACAGTCGCGTGATAACCTTGATCTTTAAGTTTTAAAATTTCATCAAACTTTTGCGGATCAAACCCTTCCATCGGGCACGCATCAATTTTGCGCTGAGCACATTCTCCCAAAAGCAGACCCAAAGGAATATACACCTGCCGGCTCATCCAAGCAGCCGTTTGTTCGGGCGTCTGATTTTGAATAAAGCCCAACATCATGCCCTGATAATCATTCAATGATTCGACGGGAATACCATTAGCCTGGGCGGTACGGGCAATAAAATCTTTAATATACGATGTGTCCATTGCTGTCTTAGCGCACAATACAATCAAATGTGAAGCTTCCGTGATCTGCGGCTGGCCCCACGCACTTTTGCGCAACTCTTGACGCACAGCAGGGTCGGTGACGACAATAAATTTCCAGGGTTGCAAGCCAAAAGATGAAGGAGCCAAACGCAAAACCTCTAAGAGTTCTTGCAAAGTTTCTGCAGCAATTTCTTTCTTAGTATCAAACTTTTTTGTCGCATAACGCCATCGTAAAGAGGAACTCACGGTCATCCTTTCTTATTCACTAAGCGCAACCGGTGCGGCAACAATTTGCGGTTCAGTGGTTAATTTCCGGTACACATAAGTTACAGCCAAAGTCGTTGCCGGAATTGTTGCAAACAAACCAATAAATAAGCACAACATTCCAGCCAAATTAATCAACACAATCAAGAGAACGAATAAAACCAATTGACCCAGCAAACCCTTGGTCAGTGCATAGCTTTTTTTAATCGACTGTATTGCTCCCATGTTTTGATCGACAATAAAATAACCAAAAAATTGTAGTCGAACAGAAAAAATAACTGCTGCAATAACAATTAAAATCGAAATAATTACCATCAATAAAACGAGAATTTGAAGATTGCTAGCCAAACGCACCACAAATGAAATTAACATCCCAGCACAAAGAGCAGGAACGATTACTGCCAAACCAACCAAGATAGAAGCCCCTAAATACCGAAAAAATAAATGTGGATAAGCAAACAAATCTTCATAGCGAGCCGACTGTCCATCACAAAACTTCAAATAAATAGCCAGCATCCCCGGCGTGATAAAAATACTCAAAAACTGGCAGATAAGTTGCATCAAACCAGAAACCAGCGGCATTGATTTTTCAGTGACACTGGCAAAAATGCTGGGAATCCCGGTAATGGCAAAAATAATCAGCATCAAAACGATAAAAAATCCAAGATTATCGTTCATGGTTTGCCAACCAAAACGTATTGCTTCTCCTTTTGAAAACCGCTGCTCTGTCATATCCCCTCCCGATTATTTAATTTTTTTACAGCTGGTGTCGCAGCAATCATAGCGGCTGACATACAGCCCCAAACAGGCAATGACCACATAGACATAATTACTGGCGGCAATTGCATGCTGACCAGCAACGACCATACCAAAAGCCAAGGTGGTCAAAACAAAAGCAGCCGTGATCCATGCCTTTTTAATATATTGCCCGGAAAAAATCCATAAAGCCAGCACAATTTCCACAAAAGGTAAAGCGTAGGCATACGGTGCCACCAAAAAACCCGGCAGCCAAGTTTTGCTAAAAGACAACATGATCTGCTCAGCCGAATAACCCAAACCCGTCGCAAATTTATTAATCCCAGCCACCAGAAATAACGACGACATGGCCACCCGCAAGATAATGGAAATCCAACTTAACTCTGAGTATTCTTTATTCGTGTTCATTGGGCCTCCCTGTGGTTAAATAACCAACATTGTTTTTAAGAATACCGGCGCTTACCGCCCGAACGACGACCACCAAAACGACGCGAACTAAAAACAACCGAAGGCTTTGAAAATGTCTCAGCTGGAATATCTGGATGCTGTGACACTTGCAATGCTGTTTTGATCAATTTTTCAATATTCGCGATATCATGCTTTTCATCCGGCGCGGCAAAAGAAATCGCATGCCCCGGCAAACCCGCCCGGCCTGTACGACCAATACGATGCACATAATTTTCGGCTTCATCTGGCAAATCATAATTGATGACCAGCTCAATGCCGACGACATCAATGCCGCGAGCGGCGATATCAGTGGCCACCAGAACGCGGTACAAGCCGGATTTGAAACCGTCTAACGCTTTCCGACGTTGAGCCAATGTTTTGTCTGAATGAATGTCAACGGCATTATGATTCATGCCGCGCAAAGCGCGCGCGACTTTAAAAGCACCGATCTTGGTTCGGCAAAATAATAAAACCGACCCGCGGTATTGCGCGAGCAGTTTTTGCAAAAGATCCTTTTTGCGATCACGACTGACAATAAATAATTCGTGAGTAACGCGCTCGGCGGCTGTCCCGGGAGGAACGACCTCCACCTGCGTTGGCAGTTTCAAATACTTAGACGTCATTTTGACAATTTCCGGAGCCATGGTTGCCGAAAAAAACATGGTTTGACGATCTTTGGGAATTGTTTTCAAAATTTGGTCAATTTGCGGCGCAAATCCCATATCTAACATGCGATCCGCTTCATCCAAAACCAAAACGCGCACATCGTGCAAATTAACTTTGCGCTGCTGCATCAAATCATTGAGCCGCCCGGGGGTGGCAATCAAAACGCGGGGATTTCTCGCCAAAGAGCGCACTTGACGCTCCATCGAATCTCCGCCGATCAGAACCACAGTGCGAATGCCAAACGCTTGAGCGATTTTTAAAAGACTAGACTCCACTTGCAATGCTAGCTCTCTGGTCGGGACCAAAATCAAACCGCGGCCTTTAAGCCCGCTGGCCAAGCGCTGAATCATTGGAATAGCGAAAGCCATGGTCTTGCCTGTTCCGGTTTGGGCGATACCGATCATATCTTTGCCCTCTAAACCAATGGGAATCGCTTTGTGTTGAATCGGGGTGGGAGTTTTAAAACCTAACTTCGCGATGCTGTCTAAAACCTGCGGCGCGATGCCTAAACCATAAAAGTTTAACGTTGAATCATTCATTGCTGCTTCCTTCTTTCTCTTGTACCGTGCTTCCTATAAGGTACAAGACCAAAAGGACACGGCGATGTGCTTTGACTGACTGAACGAATATCAGCCAACACAAGCACTAAAAATTTTTCGACCCGCATTCTCTATATTATTAATACTGCGAATGGAACACGGAGCAAATGTGAGCTTTCTTCGGGGAGCTGTCCCTGTGTCCCTGTGGACTGCAGAAAGCGCAATAGTCTAGCACTTGTGCTTTGAAAACACAAGCAGACAGATTTTTGGTGTCCAGCCAAATTAAAAATGTCCTAGTTTAACCAAATTAAAAATGTCCTAATTTTAGAAGTTTCGTAAGCTCCCTTTGAGCTTAAACCCGTTGCGCCAATATGACCCCCTAGGCGGCACATATCGCGGCAATCTTTTGACCTTTTTGACAACGGCAACCTTAACCTCTGGCTGCGGCCGTTGGTCTATCGGTTTAAACGCTAATGGCTGCTTCCCATACTTGATCGCCAGCCGGCCATTTAAATACTCAAAAACTACCACCTGCCGAGCCCGCGTTTTATCTGTCACCTGATACAACCGGCGTTCATGCAACACGGTTCGGTCATTGCGTAACACATGCCCTGTCTGTACGGACAATATCTCGTCGAGTTTAACGCTCTTATCAATCGGCCGATGCATATCACCCAACAACCGCGCTACTACCCTAAAGCGCTTATTAAACTTCGGCAAATACGTTTTTAAGAATGCGTTGGCTTCTTCACAACTCTTAATCCCGGCCAACCGCATCTCTTTAACCAACCGGTCTTGCAATGTCTTAAAAACACGCTCGATGCGTCCCTTGGCCTGCGGACTATGCGCATGAATAACTTCGATCCCAAGTTGCTTGCATGCTCGCTCAAACTGCGTCAGCTCTTCTTTGTCCTCAAAATCCCAATTCGCATAGCGATATCTTTTCTTAGCATTGCTTTTATACGTCGCATGCTTATCAAGATACAATTGCACCGGCAATCCATACTTCTGGGCGTAAGACTTTAACCCGCCCATCGCCGGTTTGGTCCCCTCATACTCAAAGAACAACCCATCAAAATTACTCGTTGCGTCGTCGATAAATCCCATCAAGACCAACTTCGGTCCTCGGTCTTCCAGCCAAAGATGATGACTCCCGTCCATCTGCACCATTTGCCCAAACCGTTCCTTACGGGCTCGCCAACTGCGCTCTTTAACTTTTCGACGCTTGCCCTCATGCCATAATCCTTCTGCTATCAGCCACAGCCGCAATGTCTCATCACTAATCTTAATATGATCTAATTCCCAAAGTTTCTCGCTGGCTAAAAGTGGACCAAATCCCTTGTATCGCTCACGGTACAAACCCAAAATCCTTTCACGTACCGCTTTGGCAACACTACGCCGTCCTTTGCATCCTCGCGATCGGTGGATGACTCCGCGTTCTCCTTCCTTGCGTACCCGTCGGACAATCCGCCTAATCTGTCGATCACTTAATTCTAAGATCTCGGACGCTTCCTGCTGGTTAATACTTTTGTCAAAGACCTTCCCAATAATTTGATAACGCTTTATCTCCTTTGACCTTACCATCATCATGTCCTCTCTGTGAACCATAACGCCTCCTTTATTGCGTTATGGTAGGTTATCAGATTAGGACATTTTTATTTTGGTCAATTAGGACATTATCATTTTGGGGTTACACAGACAGATTTTTGGGCCCCTACAGATTTTTGGGCCCGTTGATATCGACGGCGGCTGAAATGTCCCGCGCAACATCTCTTTTTTCGTTCCGTAGCCAGCAAATTTCTCAACAGTAAACCCGGCGGTTTCTAGGCCGCGGCGTACCGCCCCAGCGACGGTAAAAGTCGAAAACGTTGTGCCCCTCTGGCTTAACCGCGCCATCCCGGCAAAGACATCCGGGACCCACATCCGCGGATTAGCAAACGGCGAAAATCCGTTTAACAACCAACCGTCAACTTTCGGCAAGGCAATCTTTTGCTTAAGTATTATCGCCAAGGCATCTACTACGTCGGCAAAAACAATGGTTAAATGCGCTCGATGCTCTGGAAAATCAAAGTCACCAATGCCCTGGCTACAGGGTTGATATTGACTAACTAAGAGCTGCCGATATTTGGCCAGTGGTAACCACACGCTCAAGGCCCGATCCAAATCCATCTGTGACAAAGGGTACAGTTCAATCGAAATAAAATGCAACGTCCACGAGGCGGGAGCATACTGTTCCCATAATTGCCACAGACAACAAAAACTCATGCCCGTTCCAAAACCGGTTTCGATAATTCGAAAGGTGCCCTTTTGCGTCGGGTCCAATTGCGCAAAGCGCTGTGGCAAAGTACTGCCGTAGATTAAAATATGACGATATTCTTCGTAACCGTTTTGGGTACAAAAATATTTGTCACGAAATTCAATGGAATGAGGTACGCCTTTGGCGTCCCAACGAATGGGCTGTGAAACTGAAGTTTTGGAATTCATTCTTAACCTAACGATAAAAGAAAACTTAAAATAATCGTAACCGCGACGATCACAAAAACCCATGTCCACGGCATCGAGCGCATCATCCCAATACCGCCGCCGGAATGACGTCCCAGACTTTCGCCGCAAAAATGGCACAATAAAGCGTCCTCGTCGTAAATTGTATTTTTGCAATGCGGACACACACACTCATACATAAAACGCTACTCCTGATAAAAGTTTTAAACCCACCTCACCGCGTGAGCGGTTTCCAACAAAAGATTGTTTAAAAAAATATCGCCGTCGGCCGCAGCGATAAAGACATCCGCCAAATAACGGTCGTACTTGCCCGGTCGGCTGCTGCGCACAGTAATTGTCTGCGATTGCTTGATCAAAGATTGAACAAAATCTTTGGCTGCCTGACCTTCCTTGGTTTTAAGCTCCGGGCAATCAATACCGCGTAAGCGCAACGTTTCGGTTCGCTGAAAATCAAAGCCTTGATCAAAACGAACTTTCAAAGTATCCCCGTCGATAACGCGCTCGACCTTCGCCTCATACGTATACAACCAGCTGTCTGTCGCGTCAGCAACTTTGGCAAAACGATATTGCCCCTCTTTAAACGACGAACACACAATGTCCCCTTGCGTCAATTGCGCCGCGGCACGAATTTTGATCTTCTCAAAATTGCGAAATCCCAAATCCAGCAGCAAATCACTTTCGCCAGCTTGCGCAACATCAGGGCGGCGAATGACTTTGTAATGATACAAGAGCCCCCGTAAAGGTTTTAATAAACTCTCTGGCGAAAACTTTTTTGCAGGCAAATCAATGGTCTGGGAAGGCTTCTCTTGTTTGACCAGAGCACTCAGCTCTTGAATGCTTAAGCCCTTGCTCTGAATGTTTGCCTCCAAGCCTGCCCGCTGGTCCTCGTCTGAAATTTTGAGCAATTCGCAAAAATGCGACCACTTCAATTTCGGCGATATCGCCGAAATTTGCAATTTAGGGTAGGTTTTTGCGAATTTCACGCAGCGGGTTAACAATGTTTGGCTCAATCCCAAATCACCAGAAAGCTTAGCAATAACCTCTGACCCATACTGTGCCCGCGCTTTATTTTCAAGAATATCTCGTAAAATCACTTTACCGGTTTCCCAATAAATACGAATCTTAATTTGCGTGATTTGTTTCTGCCCGTCCAATAAAATCCCGCGAACCTTTTTAAGCAGAACTATATATGAATTAGAATGTGATTGCGGCACCGACATGTGCTAATCCTATCAAAACACGGGGCATCATTCCACAAAACTTTATTTTGGAATTGCAAAACTCCGGATAACATCGCAACACCCTGTTCGGTAAAAACATACGGGCGATACTTCATATGTTCTCCTCTCTTTAAAGGGTAGGATTTATTTGGTGAAGACCAAACAATATTTATTTTGAATGAAATCCAATCTTACGTTTTTGCGGTTCTGGTTCTGGGGTCATCAGCCGGCGAATAGCGTCAAAGACAGCTTTAAACTGGACATCATATTTATTTTCTAATTGCTCAAGCTTACGCGCAAGCTCTATATGCGAAGCCAAAATTTGTCTTAAACGCACAAAGGCGCGCATGATTTCAATGTTTACGGCAACAGCCCGCTTGCTTCTTAAAACACTCGAAAGCATGGCAATCCCCTGCTCAGTAAAAGCATAAGGCCAAGATCCGCCAACATGACTCATGCTTGGTATCGCATTTTGCGATACCAAGACCTGCACCTCAGCTTTTGTAAGCTGAAACATAAAATCAGCCGGGAATCTATCTCGATTGCGTTTCACCTGCTCTCTTAACCGTATGGGTTTAACTTGATACAAGTCAGCCAGATATTTATCCAGCATAACTTTATGCCCACGAATCAAAAGAATTTTGTTCTCAATCATTTCCGTCGGAACCAATACTGTGGACATGCGTCCTCCTTGTTTTTGAGGGGTAAAATTTATTTATGGAAAACCAAATAATATTTATTTTGAATGAAAGCCAATCTTGCGTTTTTGCGGTTCTGGCTCTGGTGCCATCAGACGGCGAATAGCTTCAAAGACAACGACAAACTTTTTATCATGTTCTTCAAACTTTCTTTCAAGAGCATCAATCTTCTGAGCTAAATCATGATGCGTTAACACAAATTCTTTAATTTTCACAAAAACCCGCATAATCTGAATATTAACTTCAATGGCACGCTCACTATTGATCACGCTGGATAACATCGCAACACCTTGTTCAGTAAAAACATACGGGCGATACTTCATATGTTCTCCTCTCTTTAAGGTCGCAAATTGCGACCTTAAACCTTTAGCTTCAGCCAGTGTTAGTTCAAACATAAAGTCGTCGGGAAACCGCTTCCTATTACGATTAACCTGTTCTTTTAACCGTTTAGTCGGGATATCGTAAAGAATCGCCAAATCACGATCGAACATAACCTTCTTACCACGGATCAAAAAGATTTTGTTTTCAATGATTTCCGTCGGAACCAATACTGTGGACATGCGTCCTCCTTGTTTTTGAGGGGTAGGATTTTAAAGTGGGGAAAATACAAATTAACAAATACGCGGCAATTGCTCGCCGCTGATCATATCGACAATGCGCTTAACACCGATGAGGCTTTCCATGGTTACGCAAGGTGTCGGCGGGCTGACAACTTCACCAATCACCGCCGCGCTGGCTCCCAAAACATGCTGGCGCATAACTCGCAGAGCATCTTGCGCGCATTCTTTCGGGACAAAAGCAACAAACCGACCTTCACAAGCGACGTACAAAGGATCAAAACCCAACAGTTCGCAAGCGCCTTTGACATCTTCTCGCACCGGTATCAAACGCTCAACCAGTTGTATTCCTTTTTTTGCCGCCATCGCAATTTCATTCAACGTGCTGGCCATGCCCCCGCGCGTTAAATCTCGCAAACAGTGAAGCATCAAGCCAGCGTCGAGCAGTTGGCCAACCAAATCCGCCACCGGCGCGCAATCGCTTTCGATATTGCTTTCAAATTCCAAATTTTCGCGCTGCGCCATAATCGCCATCCCGTGACGGCCAATATCACCGCTGACAATAATCTGATCACCAACAGCAACCGAAGACGGCGAAATATTCTGCTGATGCAGCAAAGTTCCAACGCCAGCCGTATTAATAAAAATTTGATCCGCTTTCCCCTTGTCGACAACCTTGGTGTCCCCGGTAATAATTTTGACGCCCGCTTGATCGGCTGCAGCTTTCATCGACAAAACAATGCGCCACAATAAATCCATCGGCAAACCTTCCTCAAGAATAAAGCCCGCGCTCAAATACAAAGGTTTAGCGCCCGCCATCGCCAGATCATTGACCGTGCCATTGACCGCCAAAGACCCAATATCTCCGCCGGAAAAAACCACAGGACTGACCACGTAGGAATCGGTGGTGAATGCCAAACGAGCATCAGCCGGCGGTAAAAAAACCGTCGAATCATGGGCACAATCCAAATCGCTAGAGCCAAAAGCGGCGCGAAACATTTTCTCAATCAACTCATGCATCAAGGTTCCCCCGCCGCCATGAGCCAATGTGACCGTCGGATAATTGCGTATCGGTAACGGACAAGACAAAGCAAATTCTTTTTGTGATATGGTCATTTTAAAAACCCGCCTGGCTGGTAGACCGACGATACCGATAATATGCCGCGCACGCTCCCTCGGAAGACACCATCGGCGCGCCCAATGGTTTTTCCGGCGTGCAACGCACACCAAAAGCCGGGCATTGATGCGGTTTTTTCAAACCCACTAAAATTTCGCCGCTGATACATTCGCCGCTTTCCTCAACCTTGTATCCACTCAAATCAAAACGCGTTTGCGCATCAAATGCCTGATATTCTTTTTGTAAACCCAAACCACTGTGTTGAATCTCTCCTAAACCCCGCCATTTGCGCGGCACAATACAAAAAACCTGTTCAATGATTTTACGCGCGTGCTTATTCCCGTCGGGCAAAACCGTACGAACATATTGATTTTCCACCTGCGCCCGGCCCTCTTCCAATTGTTTGACGCACAAATAAATCCCTTCCAAAATATCCAATGGTTCAAAGCCCGTCACAACAATCGGCACTTTGTACTTGGGCGCCAATGGCTCGTACTCCCGATATCCCATAATCGCGCACACATGCCCAGCAGCCAAAAAACCTTGCACCCGATTGCTCGACGATGATAAAATCGCTTCCATGGCCGGCGGAACCAAAACATGCGACACCAAAATCGAAAAGTTTTTCACTCCGTCTTGTTTAGCTTGATAAACCGCCATGGCATTGGCCGGGGCGGTGGTCTCAAACCCGACGGCAAAGAAAACCACTTGTTTATCTGGATTTTTCTTGGCCAAAGCCAAAGCGTCCAACGGCGAATAAATAATGCGCACATCAGCGCCCTGCGCCTTGACGCTGAACAAATCATTCTTTGAACCCGGCACACGCAGCATATCCCCAAATGAACAAAAGATCACATCCGGCCTAGCCGCCACCGCAAGCGCTTGATCAATCAACTCCAACGGCGTCACACACACCGGACATCCCGGACCATGCACCAATTCAATATTTTTTGGCAAAAGTTCATCAATGCCAAATTTCACAATCGCATGCGTTTGACCGCCGCAGATTTCCATCAAAACCCACGGGCGCGTGGTGATTTTATGAATTTCTTTCGACAACTTTTGAGCCAATTGCGGATTACGATATTCATCTAAATATTTCATGTGATGTCCCTACCTGTCTATTTTCCCTATGTCCTTTATCTTGTCATTGCGAGGCCGTCAGGCCGAAGCAATCTGTAACAAAAACAAATTAACTTCACTAACGGTTCCAAAAACGGTAGACATTAATTTTCATTTATCCATGAAGTTCTTCCAATTCACCCATTTTTTCTAAATACGAAAAAACTTTTTGGGCTTCCTCTTCCTGCACAACCGCAATGGCAAACCCGACGTGCACAACCACATAATCCCCCAGCTTAGCCTCGGGCACATACGCCAGCGACACCTCTTTGAGAATACCGCCAAAATTGACCTTGCCCTTAACCAGCAAAGGGTCCGCGTCAGCGTTAACAATCTTTTCTATTTTTCCAGGAATGGCTAAACACATATTTTTATTCTCCTTAAGAGGGCTTATTATACCCTAATCCTGTCTGATCCCAAGCCCTTTCCTGCAAACGCGCCGACGCGACCACCACCTGCCCCAAAGCCAACCCGCCGTCATTAACAGGAATCCGCTGCGGCCAATACACCGCAAATCCCTTTTTTTGCAAGCGCTCGATGATTTGTTCCAACAAATATTTATTTTGAAAACAGCCGCCGCCCAAAACCACCGTCGGACATCGAACCCGCAGAGCCATTGCAACGCTCAGCTCAACGAGCGTATTATGAAATTTTAAAGATATCAAACCCGGCCGCACGCGCGCACGCACATCATCAATAATTGCCCGCATCATATTCTCCCAATCAAAAATCCAGACAATCCCGTCGCTAGTCTTTTGCTCTGTAAGAACATAAGGATAATACTCTTCCCCCAATTCTGCTGATAAAGCAAACTCCAACATCATCGCGGCCTGTCCTTCAAAAGACGATTGCAGACAAATTCCCGTCAAAGCACTGACTGCGTCAAACAAACGCCCCATACTGCTGGTCAGCGGCGAATTAATGCCGCTGTTTAACATTTGCGCCAATACTTTTATTTCTTGCGATGAAAATTGCGCAAAGCAAGGCAAATCACAATACGCCTCCCATTGGCCGGCTGACAATTCAAAAATCAAACCCAAGGCTGTTTTGCAGCATTGCCGTACAGCCGCGTCCCCGCCGGGCAATCGAAACGTACGCACATGCCCATAACGCCGATAATCCCGTCGAGTGCACAACAAAAATTCTCCGCCCCAAATGGTGCGATCATCACCCAAACCCGTTCCATCCCAAGCCAATCCCAAAACTTCTTCATCCAAATCATGCTCAGCCATAACTGCGGCAATATGCGCGTGATGATGTTGCACGGCAAGATATTCTTGACAGCTATTTTGCGCAAAACGAGTCGAGAAATAATCCGGGTGCAAATCCCCGGCGTAACTGACAACCGGCGGCGCATAAAAATCAGTCAAATCATTCACTGCTTTTTCAAAAACCCGAACCGACTCACTGGTTTGTAAATCACCAATATGTTGACCAACAAACACATTGCCTTTGACTTTGAGCGCAATCGCACTTTTATAATGCCCGCCCACACCCAGAATAGATGTCTCTTGATCCGCAATCGCTATCGGCAAGGGCGCGTAACCGCGAGCCCGTCGAGAAACAGACACCTGTCCTTTGATCAAACGCGCAACCGAATCATCCAACGGCCGCACAATCGGGCGATTGTGCACCAGAAAGAAATCCGCGATCGCTGACAATCGTTTAACAGCTTCATGTTCATCAGTGCACAATGGTTCATCAGAAATATTGCCACTGGTCGCGACCACCGGTAAACCCAAAGCGGCCAGCAATAAATAATGCAATGGCGTATACGGCAACATTGCGCCCAAGTACGGATTGCTGGGTGCTATTGACAGCGCAAGAGCCGGAGAATTCTGGCTAGCACAACGTTTGGCAAGCAAAACAATCGGAGCTTGCGCAGAACGCAATAAATCTTCTTCCATTTGAGAAACGACACAATGCGACGCAATCATTTCAATCGACGGGAAAAGCACAGCCAAAGGTTTTTGCTCACGGTGCTTGCGTTGACGCAACCGCCGCACCGCCGAATCATTACCCGCGTCGACTAATAGTTGAAAACCCCCCAATCCTTTGAGCGCCAAGATTTTTCCTTGCCGCAAAATATCAACAGCACGCTCTAAAGCCTTTTGTGTTTTTCCTAAAACACGACCCTCTGTCGTCCATAATTCTAAATGCGGACCACATTGCGGGCACGCATTAGGTTGCGCGTGAAATCGGCGATTTTTAGGGTCATCAAACTCACATTGACAATCTGCGCACATCACGAAATGTTTCATCGACGTATTGACCCGATCATAGGGCAGACGTTTAATAATAGAATAGCGCGGTCCGCATTGCGTGCAATTGGTAAAAGGATACCTGAAACGACGATTGGACGGATCAAAAATTTCCGCGCGGCATTGTGCACACGTCGCCAAATCCGGCAAAGCAATTGCTGTAGGTATCGATCCTGGCTGACTCTTGGAAATAATAAATTCCACAAACCCCTGCGGCTCAACCGACACACACGTCATTGTCTGAACCACCGCTTGCCTCGGAGCTTGCTCTTTTAACTGATTACAAAACTGATCAATGGAATTTTGAAGACCCTCGACGGAAATAACAACTCCGGCAGACGTATTACGAACAAATCCTTTTAAACCTAACCTTTGGCTCAAACGATAAACAAACGGACGAAACCCCACGCCTTGCACAGCGCCTTTGATTTCAATGCACACTGCGACAATGGCTTGTTGCCCCACCCCAAACCCCGCTCTTTAAGAATTGCACAACTCAATAGACTCAACCGTAATCTGATTGCCCCGAATCGGCTTAACATCGACGGCATAACATAAAGGACAAGCCACCAAGTGATGATCTTCAACAAAGGTCGCTTGCTGACAATGCGGGCAATACACTTCCATAGATTCTTCTTTCAAATCCAAATGAACACCTTCCAAAGTCGTGCCCTTGGTCAAAACTGAAAAATGCATTTTCACCGCATCCGGCACTAAATGAAAAACTTCCCCCACCTTGACCAAAACCGACTTGGGCTTTTTACCGGGAAATTTCTTCAACTCGCTGATAATCGCATCTACGATCTTTTCTGAAAATTGACCTTCATGCATAATCCCCTCACCTTGTAGTTGCTGATTGACTGTGCATTAAAAACTCCTCAACCCGAGCCATCGCCTGCGGAATCAATTCTTTTACCGACGCTGACAAAATGTTGCCAACATCAAAGTTCTGGCCGCGCACACAGCAAACATACAAATTCAAATTTATTTCATACAACTCTTGGGCCATAGCCAAAAGAAATTCGGGAGATAAATGATGCGATGACGCCTGCGCAGCAACACCGTGACATTCAATCTTTTTTAGCACCACACCAGATCCAACCGCCCCCGCATCAATTATCAGAATTCTTTCATAGCCAATCGCGTCTTCTAACAACTCAATATTAAGCAATTGGGACGTGATCACGCTGATGCCAGCAATATTTTTCTTTGCGATCTTCTCAGCAATCAGCGGACCGACCCCATCATCACTGCGTAAAAGATTACCAACACCGACAACAAAAACTTTTTTATCCTCTTTGGATAGCATTTAATAATCCGCCCTGATGATCTCGAACCTCGATCAAAAGCGGCATCTGCCCAATCGCGTGCGTCGAACAGGACAAACACGGATCATAACAACGAATAGCGGCTTCCACGCGATTGAGAACACCTTCTTTGATATCTTTACCCTTAATATATTGTTTAGCAACTTCTAGAACTGAACGATTCATCGCCGGATTATTTTGGCCAGTGGCAATCAATAAATTGATGTTCACCAATTTCCCGCTTGCATCGGTTTTGTAATGATGAAACAAAGTCCCCCGCGGCGCTTCTGAACAACCAATGCCTTCCCAATAATTATGCCGACCGGTCACCTGCGTCTTGCTCTGGGTGACCTGCGAATCCTCGAGAATCGTTTTGCACTCTTCGACAGCTTGCATCAATTCAATCAAACGGGCGTAATGGAAATAAAACGTCCCGTGCACCGGCTGGCCTTGGCCAATGGCTTTGAATTGCTCAAACTCTTTTTGAGCAATGGGTGTTTTCATTTTGCTGGCCACGTTTAAACGCGCCAAAGGCCCAACCCGATAAAACCCGCGTTCATACCCGTGCGGCTTGTAATACGGATATTTCAAATACGACCATGGGATCACCCGCTCAGCGATATAATCCAAATAAAATTTGGGATCCACCTGATCAGCGGCAATGGTGCCGTCGGCTTCAATAAAACGCAACTTGCCGTCGTACAATTCCATTTCACCCTGCGGGCCAACAGTCCCCAAATACATCGACGGAAAATTCGCAAACGTGCTGACTTCCTGGTGATGTTCCTGATGGTATTTCTTGATCAAGTCAATACCCATTTGCGTTGTTTCAATAGCTTCCGGCACCCAGTCCAACAAAGCTTGGCGATTTTCAGCCGTTAAAGGAAACGACATCCCGCCGGGAACAATACCCATGATGTGAATCTTTTTACCTGTCACCCGTTCGCTGAGCTCTTGCCCAAACTTGCGCAAACGAATTCCTCGGCGGGCAAGATCCGGAAATTTTTCCGCAACGCCAAGAATATTGCGTTTAACCGGGTCGCTGTCCCAGCCCAAAATAAAATCCGGAGAAGACAAATGAAAGAAACTCAAGGCATGCGAAGAAATATGCTGCCCCAAATGAATCATCCGTCTTAAAAGATTGCCCGTATACGGAACGGTAATCCCCATAATCATTTCACATGCTTTAGCGCTGGCCACCGAATGGCTGACCGGACAAATGCCGCAAATCCGCGGCGTGATCGCTGGCATTTCAGTAAAATAACGACCTTCACAAAATTTTTCAAACCCGCGAAATTCATTGACATGAAATTGCGCGTCTTTAACCTGACTAGCATCATCCAGCATAATCGTAATTTTGGCATGACCCTCGATACGAGTCACCGGGCTAATCATAATCGTATTGGGCGGCAAATGTTTATCCATATTTCAACTTCCTTTCCTGCTCTAAATTCGGAATACGGCCATTAAGAAATTCTGCCAGAACATAAAAAATCGTGTCAGCTTCCGGCGGACATCCGGGAATATAAAAATCAATCGGGACCACTTCATGCAAAGGCACAACTTTGTCATGCAATTTTAAAAGCGTAAAATGATCCGGCGGCTGGCCTTGACCGTCATTGCTCTGGGCATCACGATACGAGCGATTAAAAACTTCGTCTTTAGAAAAATAATTGCGCATGCCTGTCACATTGGCGGTCACCGCGCAATCCCCAAAAGCGATTAAGACCTTGCTTTTAGCGCGAATGTCCTGAATCTCATGCCAATGCTCATCGCTGGTCACCGAACCTTCCACCAAAGCAATATCCACCTGCGGGAATTCTTTCCCGTCAACCAACGGACATTTGACAATATCCGCCAGTGCCGCCACATCTAAAATCCGTTCATCAATATCCAATAAGGACATATGACATCCTGAACATCCCCCTAACCACACCGTCGCTAATTTCTTTTTGCTCATGATTTCATCTCTCTTTTCTCAACAAGGTCAGATACAGCCTGCGGATACTTCTGCATCGAGCCCTGAGTTGCGTCTTTATTCCACAATGCGCCCGTCGGACATACATCCACACACTTGCCGCAATACGTGCACGTTGTCGAATCCCCCCACGGCACATTAAAGTCCGCGATAATGCGGACCTGATACCCGCGGTTCATAATGCCCCAATTGTGCGCCCCTTCCACATCCGAACAAACCCGCACACAGCGCGTGCACATAATGCAACGATTATGATCCATCACAAATTTTGAATGCGAAGAGTCAACCTCGCAATTTTGGAAAAGGTAAGGAAACCGAACATTTTCCATCCCGACCTTATACCCCAAATCCTGCAGTTCACAATTGCCATTGGCAATACACACCGAGCAGACATGATTTCGTTCAGCAAAAAAGAGCTCGGTAATCATCCGTCGGTATTTTTTTAATTTGTCGGTCTGGGTATGAATCACCTGATTGGCCTGCACCTTGGTTGTGCACGAGGGCAATAATTTTGACGTGCCTTCCACCTCAACCAAACACAGCCGGCAAGCTCCGACATCCACCAAACCTTTTAAGTGGCACATCGTCGGGATATCAATGTCGTTGGCCCGGCAAACATCCAAAACCGTGGTGCCGACTTCCACTTCCAAATCTTTATCATCAATCTTAACCGAAATCTTGGGCATACCTGCTCCTCTCTCTTAACGAGTCCCTGCTAAAGCTTGCGACTTATTGACGTAATCCTCATATTCATTGCGAAAATATCGTAAGGTGCTTAACAAAGGATTGGGCGCGGACATACCCAAACCGCACAAACTGGTTTCCTTGACAAAAACAGCCAATTCCTCCAACCGCTCTAAATCCATCGGCAAAGCTTTACGCTGACAAATCTTAGTCAGAAGGTCAAACATCATTTTGGTTCCCACGCGGCATGGCACACATTTGCCGCACGATTCGTCCATACAAAATTCCATAAAGAAACGGGCCACGTCGACCATGTCTGAGGTCTCGTCCATAACAATCAGCCCGCCTGAGCCCATAATCGACCCCAAAGCCACCAAAGATTCGTAATCCACCTTGGTATCCAAATGCTCAGCCGGAATACATCCGCCCGACGGACCGCCGGTTTGCGCGGCTTTAAACGCTTTATCCCCGGGAATGCCGCCGCCAATATCAAAAATAATCTCCCGCAAGGATGTTCCCATCGGAACTTCGATCAAACCGGAAATATTAATCTTGCCGGCCAAGGCAAAAACCTTGGTGCCCGAACTTTTGGTGGTTCCGATTTCGCTGTACCATTCGCCGCTGCAGGCAATAATCGGCACAATGCTCGAAAATGTTTCCACATTATTGATCAAAGTCGGCTTGCCCCACAAACCCGATTCAGCCGGAAACGGCGGACGCGGACGAGGTGTTCCTCGCTGACCTTCAATGGACGCAATCAAAGCGGTTTCTTCGCCGCAAACAAAAGCGCCAGCGCCAATCCGAATTTCCACATCAAAAGAAAAAGCACTGCCCAGAATATTGGCACCCAACAAACCAATCTTTTTGGCCTGCTTAATGGCTAACTCAAAACGTTTGATCGCCAGCGGATATTCGCCGCGAATATAAACATATCCCTTGCTAGCTCCGACAGCATAACCCGCAATGGCCATGCCTTCCAAGACCCGATGCGGATTGCCTTCCAAAACACTGCGATCCATAAAAGCGCCGGGATCTCCCTCATCACCATTGCAAATCACGTATTTTTGATCCGCGACATATTTGTAAACCGTTTCCCATTTGATGCCCGTCGGAAAACCAGCTCCGCCGCGGCCGCGCAAACGGCTGTGTTTGATCTCGGCAATGACATCCTCGCTGGACATTTGAAACAACACTTTATCCAAAGCTTGATACCCGCCATAAAAAACATAATCCTCCAAGGATTCGGGATTCACGTCCCCGCAATCAGCCAGTACAATCTTGTGCTGTTTTTTATAAAAAGGATCTTCCTGAGAATTGATGAAAGGTTTTTCACGCGTATCCGAGAAAAGCACCATTTTTTCAATTGGCCGGTCAGCAATCAAATGCTCATCAACAATCACCGAAACTTTTTCACCCTCGACCTGTTGATAAATCGTCTGGCCGGGATTGACCTTGACCAACGGGCCCTTATTGCATGGCCCCATACACCCGGAAGGCACCACTTCAATTTCATTCTCTTTACCTTTGAGTTTGACTTCTTCTTGCAATTTCTTTAAAACCGCTTCACTGCCCGAGGACAAACATCCCGCCCCACAACACACACAAACCTTTTGTTTAAACTGTCCGTGTTTGGTTTTCATTTGTTCTGAAATCGTTTTCAAATCGTGTCGATTCATGCCCCGACTCCCGTTTTGGTCGTAATAATATTATTGATCTGTGCTGCCGTAACCTTGGCCTTGACTTCATCATCAACGACCACCGCCGGAGCCAAACCGCACGCGCCAATACAGCGCGCTGTTTGCACACCCAGCTGATTATCCGGCGTCACTTGACCCGGCTTAATGTGAAATTTATTCTCGATTTCATCCAGCAGCGCCTGTGCTCCTTTGACATAACACGCTGTCCCGGTGCAAACCAAACACGTGTGATCGCCCTTAGATTTTAAAGAAAAGAAATGATAAAACGTCACCGTCGAATAAACACGACTGGGCGGGACTTTCAATTCGCGGGTAATAAACGCCAAAACATTCATCGGCAAATACCCGTACGCATTCTGTGCGGTATGCAAAATTTCGATCAGCGCGTCCTGCCGATAATTTTCTTTCTTAATCTTTGCCGCAATCAGCTTAACCCGCGGATCACTCTTGGGCAATTCAACGTCGAGAAAACTTTTTTTGGTTTTAAGCATATTCGTCCTTTTGTTAAACAACGGCCAAACGCCGGGCAACAATCCAAGTGAACAACCAAATGACTGCAACTCCAACTAACCTCGCACCAAATTGATAATCAGCGGTGAACGACCCCAACAAAGCCGATTGAGAATAAGCCAAACCCAAATTTCGCGCGACTGATTCTAAACCGTCGGGCGCGACACTGGCCAAAGGCGTCAAAGCCAAAGCCCCCGCGCATAAAACCGCCAACCGCAAACCGGCTTTGCGATCATCTGTTGTGGCCAAGACTACTGATAAAACCCGCCCCAAAACCACCGTCAATATTCCCTCACCAACCCCAATCACAGCGTGCACCGGCAACATTGCTTTGGCCATCGCGCCAAAAGCAACCGTGCCCGACACAGCAACTTGCGCTGTGCAAATCAAAGCCGCCAGTATCACCGAGCCAAAAGCCGCCACAGCCAAAGCCGTCGTTTGCGAAATGTGTTTGGCTTTTAAAGCATTCAACAAAAGTCCGCCGACCCCAACTCCAATCACGGCCATTGTGATCACATTCGCGCCCAAAGCATTGATACCGCCATCAGCAAAAAAGACCGCCTGCACCGCAAGAATTAAAGCCATCGACAAAATCCCCGCCGGAATTCCCAAAAGACTGGCCGCCAAAACTCCGCCAATCACATGCCCCGAAGTCCCGCTGGCAATCGGAAAGTTCAACATCTGCAAAACAAAAATCAAAGCTGTCACACCGGCCCAACGAGACGCGGCAACTTTGTTTTCAGATTGAAAATACACGCCAGCCGCGGCCGCGACTGATACCGCACCGACGGTCAAAGTCACCGGACAAATTTGACCACCCAACATGCTGGTTGGAATATGCATATGCTTCTCCTCTTCATTATTTATGTATCATCACATCACATGTTAAATAAACTTAGACTAACCCCTCCAGCAGAAAACACCACAAGACTTTACGATCTCTTGACAGGATTATAGGTATAACTTTCCAAAACCTTGATGTAATTAGCACGTTCAAACGCTTGCGGATTGGGACAAGATTTCTGACTCATGCTGCCCTGCATTTGCGAAACTGATTCGTATTCCCGCTCTTGCATCCATTGCGTCATTTCCGACAAAATCTGCTGTACATACTGCGGCCCATTCTTCAGCAGCGACGAACACAACATCGTCGCATTAGCGCCGACCATCAACATTTTCAAAACATCCTGCGCGTCGTGAACTCCGCTGGTGGCAGCCAGACTACACTTAAGATGGCCGTGCAAAATCGCTATCCAGCGCAAAGGCAAACGCATCGCCTGCGGTGTCGATAACAAAACATTGGCCACCACTTCCAAGTTCTCTAAATCAATATCCGGCTGATAAAAACGATTAAACAGAACCAAACCATCCGCGCCAGCGTCATCAAACTTTTTGGCCATATTCGCCATGGAACTGAAATACGGCGAAAGTTTGACCGCCACCGGTATGGTCACGCTGCCTTTAACCGTTTGAAAAACATCCAAATATTGCTGTTCCACATCTGCCGCGGTCTTCGAAGCATCCGTCGGCAAATAATAAATATTCAATTCCAAAGCATCTGCTCCTGCCTCTTGAATCCGCTTGGCATATTTGATCCAGCCGCCTTTGGTAAACCCATTGAGACTGCCGATAATCGGAATCTTAACATTGCGTTTGGCCTCGGCCAAATGAACCAAATATTCATCGGGTGTCAAAACATAATTCGACGGTTCCGGAAAGAAACTTAAAGCCTCGGCATAACTTTCTGTTCCAAACGTCGCGTGATGATGCAATTCCATCGATTCCCGCACAATTTGTTCTTCAAACAAAGAGAAGAACACCACGGCCGACGCGCCAGCCTCTTCCAACTTTTGAATTGTTTCCAATTTGTGCGACAAAGGCGAAGCCGAAGCGATCAACGGATTTTTTAAAGTCAAACCCAAATATTTTGTCGTTAAATCAAGTGCTGTTCTCTCGCTCATACCTTGGTATCCTTTTGCGGTTGCGACGCTGGCTCAGCAGCCATGTCTTTATAGGTCGCCCAGCGCTTATCCACATCGCCTTGAGCCAGCGCCATCAAACGTTGAGCTTCTTCTGGATTAGTCTTGGTCAAAATCTTAAAACGATTCTGACGATACGCATACTCTTTAAATTTCATCTGCGGATCCGCGGAATCTAAAATCAGCGGATTTTTTCCTTCCTGCGCCAGCATTGGATTATACCGGAACAATGGCCAATGACCCGACTGCACGGCCGCTTTGTGCTCCTGCAAGCCAGTGGTCATATTGATGCCATGCGCGATGCAATGGCTGTAAGCAATCACCAAAGACGGGCCGTCATAACTTTCGGCTTCCATCAAAACTTTAATGGTGTGTTCATCCTTGGCACCCAAAGCCACCGTCGCCACATACACATGGCCATAGGTCATCGCCATCCGCGGCAAATCTTTTTTGCCATACATTTTTCCACCCGCGGCAAACTTGGCCACCGCCGCCCGCGGCGTTGATTTGGACATTTGCCCGCCGGTGTTGGAATACACTTCCGTATCCAAAACCAAAATATTCACATTGCGGCCCGACGAAATCACATGATCCAAACCGCCAAATCCAATGTCATACGCCCAACCATCACCGCCGATGATCCAAATGCTCTTTTTAATCAGCATATCGGCAATGCTCAACAAATGTTGAGCGGCCACTGTTTTAATCGATGCCAATTTCTTTTTCAACTCTTCAACCCGCGCGGTCTGTTCATAAATTTCCGCTTCATCGGCTTGTGAAGCATTCAGAATCTGATCTACAAACTGATCTCCCAGCGTTGAGGACAAATCTTTTAACAACTCACCGGCAAATTGTTTTTGCTTATCCACCGTCAATCGAAAGCCCAAACCAAATTCGGCATTATCTTCAAACAGCGAATTGGCCCACGCCGGACCACGACCTTGCGCATTCTTCGTCCACGGCGTCGTCGGTAAATTTCCGCCATAAATCGAAGAACAACCCGTTGCATTGGCCACCATCATGCGATCCCCAAACAATTGGGTGACCAACTTAATATACGGCGTTTCCCCACAACCCGAACATGCGCCAGAAAATTCAAACAAAGGCTGCAAATATTGCGCGCCGCGAATGCTGGCTTTTTTAATTTTGCTGCGATCGACTTCCGGCAATTTTTCAAAGAAATCCCAATTGGCACTTTCCGTTTCCAACAGCGGCGTAATCGCGTGCATATTTAAAGCCTTAACCTTAACTTCTGTTTTGCTCTTGGCTGGACAAACATCCACGCACAAGCCGCAACCGGTACAATCCGCCGGAGAAACCTGCAAAACAAATTGAGAACCCGGCAAATCTTTGGCCGCAACATGTTTAAACGTCGTCGGTAATGTGGCAACCGCGGAAGGTTCAAACATTTTCGCGCGAATAACCGCGTGCGGACACACCGCCACGCATTTGCCGCATTGAATACATAAATCTTTTTCCCAAACGGGAATCTCGGTGGCAATATTGCGCTTTTCCCATTTGGACGTTCCCACTGGGAATGTTCCGTCCACTGGAAACTGGCTAACCGCGATGCTATTACCGCAATGACTGACAATACGGCTGGTCACACGGTTCACAAACTCCGGTGCGCCGGTGGCAATGGCTGGTTGCAAAGCAATCTTGCTGCTGACCACGGCTGGAACATCCACCGGATGCAATTGCAAAAGTGTACTGTCCACCGCGGCAAAATTCATCTGCACAACTTCATCGCCTTTTTTCTGATAAGTTTTCTTAATGTACGTCTTGATCGCGGCTATCGCCTCTTCTTTGGGCAAAATATCCGAAATCGCGAAGAAACACGTTTGCATAATCGTATTGATCAACCCGCCCATGCCCGCTTCTTGCGCGACTTTATATCCGTCAATCACAAAGAAACGCAACTGCTTGGCAATCATTGCTTTTTGCACCGTCTCTGGCAGTTGTGCCCAAACTTCTTTGGGGCCATAATGCGTATTGAGCAAAAACACCGCCTTAGGCTGCGCGTATTTCAAAACATCATATTGGAAAAGGAAATTAAACTGATGGCAAGCGACAAAACTGGCTTTGGTAATCAAATACGACGAGCGAATCGGCTGCGGGCCAAAGCGTAAATGAGATATGGTCAACGAACCGGACTTCTTAGAATCATACACAAAATACCCTTGCGCGAAGTTGGGCGTATTTTCACCAATGATTTTGATCGAATTCTTATTGGCACTGACCGTTCCATCGGAACCCAAGCCATAAAAGACCGCGCGCACACCCTGTGTATTCTCTGTCGAAAAATCCTCATCATAATCCAAAGACGTGTGACCCAAATCATCTTCAATGCCAACGGTAAAATGATTTTTGGGCGTCTCTTTCTTCAATTCATCATAAATCGCCTTGACCATCGCCGGCGTAAATTCTTTGGACGACAAACCATAACGGCCGCCAATAATCGCCGGAACAGCGCCCAATTTCTTATTCTGCGCCGCTTCAAAAACCGCATTGACCACGTCCAAATACAAAGGTTCACCGCCGCTGCCCGGTTCTTTGGTCCGATCCAAAACCGCCAAACTCTTGAGTGTCTTGGGCAGGGCCGCGACAAAATGCTCATTGGCAAACGGCCGATACAGCCGTACAATCAATAACCCAACTTTTTCGCCTTGATTGACCAAATAATCTACGGTTTCACGAGCCGCATCCGCGCCAGAACCCATCATCACTATCACTCGCTCTGCGTCAGGCGCGCCATAATAATCAAACAGTTTATACTTCCGGCCCGTCAATTTCGCAAAATCATCCATGGCTTGTTGCGCAATGGCCGGGCACGCATTATAAAAAGGATTACTGGCCTCACGAGATTGGAAGAAAACATCCGGATTCTGTGCCGTCCCGCGAATCACCGGATTTTCAGGCGTCAAGCGGCGATTACGATGATCAATAATGCGCTGCTCATTGACCATCGCGCGAATATCTTCATCGGTTAAAAGCTCAATTTTATTGACTTCATGCGACGTTCTAAAACCATCAAAGAAATGTACAAAAGGAACACGCGACTCAAAAGCAATCGCGTGCGAGATACAAGCAAAATCCATAACTTCCTGAACCGAAGATGAACACAAAAAGCCAAAACCGGTTGCTCGGGCAGCCATCACATCCGAATGATCACCAAAAATCGACAAAGCATGTGTGGCTATCGAACGAGCTGCCACATGAAAAACCACCGGCGTTAACTCACCAGCGATTTTGTACATATTAGGAATCATCAAAAGCAAACCCTGAGAAGCAGTAAACGTGGTGGACAAAGCGCCAGTCTGCAAAGCCCCGTGCACCGCGCCGGCAGCCCCGCCTTCACTTTGCATTTCCTGAACAAACGGCACTGTTCCCCAAATATTTTTAATGCCGCGGGTCGCCCATTCATCAGCCAACTCGCCCATGGTTGACGACGGGGTAATCGGATAAATCACAATCACTTCATTAAGCCGATACGCCACATACGCGGCGGCTTCATTGCCTTCAATCGTAACTTTTTTACGCATACCTTCATCCTTTAGCAAAATGAAATTAATAAACCAACAAAATGGCTATTGCAAAAAATCTTTTCCATTCTAACTCAAATTAGAAATTTTTCCTCAAGATTTTTTATTTTCGGCAGAAATAAACGAAAACGCGGAATAAAGCTGATTCGGTATGACAGAGAAGACGGTTTTTCATTCAACTTGTTAAAAAAAACTCCGTAACCTAAGGAAATCTACGGGCAAGTGGTAGCACATGCACTCTTTATAGCAAAATAAGTCGCAAAAACATGTGACCCAAAACAATATGCCGTGCCATACGCAATCCCTTTACTGCTCCATGAACAAGAATTTGGGCCAGAATAACCCGGAGGAATAATACAATAAGCAACCCAATCCCCTTGTCCAAGATTAGGACTCAGCCAACACGTGCCTGTCGGGCAGTTGCTGCAATTTGTAATTTCACCTGATGGATTAGTCGACGGACCGAGAGACCATCTTTCACCAAGCACTCCACAACCAAGTCCAGATATAACCGGCAAATCTCCACAATCCCCGCAGGCATCGCAAGGGTACTCCCCAAGATTGTATTGACAAATACTATCCCCACAATGATCCAAACATCCTCCTGCTATCGCAGTATACCCCGAGTTACACTGTGCCTCGCAATAATTAGCACTGCTGGAGCAGCCGCCAGTATCACGATACGTAACCGGCCAGCTCGGGCCGGGAAGAAATGTCGTCTGCGCAAAAGGACACCACGTCGCATTGGGACTTTTAGCTTGACAGGCAGACAAACAGTTGGCAGGATCACTTTGACATGCCGTTACTCTGGTTATAGGACTAGGTGAACCACATACAGACAACCTGTCTCGTAAACTCCCGTCCGAACTTCGACAAGTGCCGCTAGCGGCAGGATTATTGCCACAAAAACCATCCGTGGCCGGATAACAACACGTATTGGTCGGATCATTGCGGCATTCTTCCATACGATCAAAAACATGCATCTGCAGCATCTGCGCTTCACAGCCCTGCGGTCCACACGTGCGCCGAAAAACTTTTTGATTGGGCATACAAACAGTTCCATTGACCGCGGTAACCCCATCCCCACAACCCACATCAACTAAATCTGTACAATCACACACCGGCAAATTAATATTCGCGTGGCCTTCAGTGATCTTTTCCCGTTCTGAATCAATCACCCCTTCTTCCAAAACTTTAAAATTAGAATTGATTGAGCGAACCACATAAGGACCGCCAATCAAAATAGCGGCCATAACGAAAACTGCTACCGCGACATATTCAAGGCTGGCCTGTCCAAGACGAGATTTAATAGACGTAAACATACCCAAAGTATAAAACAACCTTTCCTTATTCACAACAGCAATTTATTGCAACTTTTGTTTGCGCTCTTGGCCCCAAATCTTGTCCAAAGTTCGTTCACGTCCAGAAGCTTGATGATAAGCATTGTAACGCAGCGAATTTTTCTTGTAATAATCCTGATGATATTCTTCAGCCGGATAAAAAACCGTCGCCGGCACAATTTCGGTAACAATCGGCTGGTCAAACTTACCCGAAGCCGCCAAAGCTTTTTTGGATTCTTCAGCCAGCCGCTTTTGTTCTTCATTATGATAAAAAATCGCACTGCGGTATTGCGTTCCATGATCAGCAAACTGGCTATTGACCGCTGTCGGATCAATGTTGTACCAAACAATTTGCAAAATTTTCGAATACGACACCACAGCAGGGTCAAAAACAACTTCCACCGCCTCCGCGTGTCCGGTGGTGCCGCTGCAAACTTCTTCATAGGTAGGATTTTTCGTATGCCCGCCGGTATATCCGGCCGTGACACTTTTGACCCCCTTGATCTTTTCTAAAAACGGCTCCATGCACCAAAAACAGCCGCCGGCAAACGTCGCTTTTTCCAAATGCTGATCATTCATCATCATCTCCTTAGCCTGAGCTTGACCCAAACTCAACAAAAAAACCATTAAACATAAACTCAAAACACGCATCGGCCATGCCTCACTTTTTCTCAACAAATTTTAAAGCAACAGAGTTAATACAGAATCTTTGCCCCGTTGGTTTGGGCCCGTCATTAAAAACATGTCCCAAATGCGCGCCGCAGCGCGGACAATGCACTTCCACCCGCGTCATAAAAAAACTTTTGTCGGTGGTCAACCCGACATTCGCGGCATCCACCGGCCGCCAAAAACTTGGCCAGCCCGTGCCGGATTCAAATTTATGTTCAGAACTAAACACATCCAAGCCGCAAGCAATACACTTGTATATTCCCTGACTATGATTCTCAACATACTCTCCGCTAAATGGTTTTTCTGTCCCAGCCTCACGGACAACATCAAACTGTGCCGGCGTTAATTGCTCTTTCCATTGAGCGGGAGATTTCACAACTTTTTCCACAACTTTATAAGTTTGACTGTCCACATCAAAAACCCGTATCACATCCGGAGTGTTTTCGGCCATCGCATTTCCTCCTAATATTAAAATAGCGCATAACAATAAAACCAGCATATGTTTCATAGGCTACCCTCCACTTAAACAGCGCGCCCCACAAAAAAATTTTTAACCACAAACATTATAATCTGATAAAGTATTTTTTCTATGTTTAATATTCCAGTCGAACAATGGATCAAAAATCACCAAGATCACCTAAGCACATTGGCTGGGGAAAAAATCTCCGATCCCAAAACCATTGAACATTTGGTACAGGAAACTTTTCGCACCGCGCTGGCCTCGCAAGCGGCCTTCTCTAGTGAAACAGCTCAAAGAAAGTGGCTGGCCGCGATTCTCCATAATAAAATCAGCGACTGGCTTGCCAAAAATTCACCTGCTAATTAAAATTCTAAAATCATGTCCCAACCCATTCCAACACCCCTTGCCCCGCGTCAAACATTGGCTGCTCTCAAAATCCCGGATATCCGCTTCTTTATTTTAGCCATCGGCTTCTTTTCTTTAGCAAGCCGCGCGCTGGCGGTGGTCATTGGTTTTCAAATTTATCAATTGACTCACAGCGCTTTGGCTTTGGGCATTCTGGGTTTGGTCGAAGCCATCCCTGCGCTGTCTCTTATCTTATTCGGCGGATACATTGCTGACCATTACGACCGCAGAAAAATTTTGATCTTAACCCGCTTGTCCAGTTTAATCTGCGCAATTCTGCTAATCCTTTTATCCGTCAAAATCCATACCTTTTCTCTGATCGGTTTATATGCTGTTATTTTTTTAGCCGGCATTGCTCGCGGATTCGCGGATCCCGCCAACTCTGCTTTTGAAGCACAAGTGGTGCCCCAAGAATTAACCGTCAACGCTTCCTCGTGGATTGGCAGTGTTTGGATTTTTGCTTCGATCGCTGGACCGGCGCTGATCGGTTTTATTTTTGCGGCATGGGGAGCAGTCGGTTCCTATACAGTCATTGGAATTTGGTTCTTGTGTTCCTGCTGGGCAACAGCCGCAATCCAGCCCAAACCCATTGTCCAACAAATTCACAAAGAACCTTTTCTTAAAAGCATGCGCGTCGGCTGGGATTTTGTTTTAAAAAACCAACCGCTATGGGGCGCCATGGCATTGGATTTATTTGCTGTTCTTTTTGGCGGCATCATTGCTCTCTTGCCGATTTACGCGCAAGACATTTTACACATCGGGCCGATCGGTCTGGGTTTTCTTAACGCCGCGCCATCGGTTGGAGCCTTATTGATTATGCTGATTGCCACTGCTCATCCGCCCATCGAACATGCCGGCCGAAATCTTTTATGGACGGTCGCCGGATTCGGTGTTAGCATTTTGATCTTTGCTTTTTCTAAGAATTTTATTTTATCGTTAGCCGCGCTGATGTTCAGCGGACTGTTCGATGGTATTAGTATGGTGATTCGCCGCTCCATGATCCGGCTTTTATCTCCCGATCATATGCGCGGACGCATTGCCGCCGTCAATTGGATTTTTGTTTGCTCGTCCAATGAATTGGGAGCTTTTGAAAGCGGCATGATCGCGGCAATGATCGGCGTTGTTCCTTGCGCGGCTTTAGGCGGCGTCTTAACCTTGATCATCGTCGCGGCCACCGCTTACGCGGCACCCCAATTGCGTCGTTTGCGTTTTCATCCGCAGACATTAGAACAAATACTGTAAGGCAACAAAGAACAGGAATTTCCCCCAAAGATTTTTTATATCGATGAGTTTCTCAAAGATTGCTTCGGCTAAAAAGCAGCCCGCAATGACACGTGAAAAAACAGGGAAACTCCACCACAAAGAAAGATTAAAATGGACATCATCTCAACAGATGTACTGATTATTGGCGCGGGCGCATCCGGATTAATGTGCGCTATAGAAGCCGGCAAACGCGGACGCTCTGTTATTGTCTTGGAACACAATGATCAAGTCGGCAAAAAAATTCGAATTTCCGGCGGTGGCCGCTGCAATTTTACCAATATTCATGCCAGCGCGGATCACTTTCTTTCTAACAATCCGCATTTTGCCAAATCCGCCTTCTCTCGTTTTACGCCTCAAGACTTCGTCACTCTGGTAAAGAAACACAACATTGCTTTTCATGAAAAAGCACTGGGTCAACTTTTTTGCGACACCAGTTCACAAAATATCATTGCTATGCTCAAAAAAGAATGCGCGGCGGCTAATGTTCAAATCCTCACCAACACACATATTAACCAAGTCAGCAAAAAGGACGTTTTTATTTTAAATACCAATCAAGGCGAGTTTCAATGCCAAAGTTTGGTTGTCGCCAGCGGCGGGCTGTCCATCCCATCTCTGGGTACCAGTGATATCGGATACACGCTGGCTAAACAATTTGATATTCAAGTCAATCCCTGCCGTCCGGGCTTGGTGCCTTTAACATTTAAAGCTAAAGAGTTAAACATTTTTAAAAATCTCTCAGGTCTTTCGCTGGATGTGATCGTCAGTTTCCAAAATGCCCATTTTCGCGAAAAAATGCTTTTTACCCACAAAGGGTTAAGCGGACCGGCTATTCTGCAGATTTCCTCCTATTGGCAAGCCGGGCAACCCATCCTCATCAATCTTGTGCCAAAGTTTCCCATGTTTGATGTTTTCAAAAATCACCATCATTCCAAGCTCACGCTTAAAAACTTTCTCAAAGATTATTTACCGGCACGATTGGCGGACGTTTTTGTTGACCATTACCTGAAAGACAAACCTCTGACGCAAACTTCGCTGGAAGAATTACAAAATTCAGCGACCCTCTTGCACAACTGGCCAATAATTCCGCAAGGCACCGAAGGTTATGCCAAAGCAGAAGTCACTGTCGGTGGAATTGACCCCAATGAATTGTCGTCTAAGACAATGGCAGCTAAAAAAGTTTCAGGATTATATTTTATTGGAGAAGTGGTGGATGTCACCGGCTGGCTGGGTGGGTTTAATTTCCAGTGGGCATGGGCTTCAGGTTTTGCCGCCGGACAATATGTTTAACAAAAAATCGCAAACTCAACTTTACGAATCGACAGACTTTGAACCAGCCATTAACTTTGCTACAGTCAAAACCAATGCTTTGGAATCAAATGGCTTAGCCAAAGCCGGAAAAAACTGCCCATCAATTTTCACACATCGTTCATGATGTTGATCATTCAAATAATCTGCCAAAGCCGTCAAAAACAAAATCGGAATATTCTGCATACCCTTTAAAGCTTTGATACGCCGCACCGCGTCTCCACCGGACATAATCGGCATAATCACGTCCATAATGATCATCTGGGGATGATATTGCAATGTTTTCTCCACACCTTCCGCCCCGTTTGCCGCCGTAATCACTTCATAATCAGAAGCCTCAAACCGCGCTTTTAATGTTGAAACAATATCCGGCTCATCATCAACGATCAAAACTCTCCCATTCATAAATCATCCCCTTTTTTAAGCAATAAAAAAACCCATCCCTTTAAAAGAGACAGGCCCAATTCTTTATTTTTTTCGTCGTCATAGCAATACTCTAATAAAGAACAATGAACCCGGATTTTGCATTAGCCTCGCCTCTGCGAGGCCAAGCAAAATTCGGGATGAAACTCTTTTTCACCGCTGAATGTTCCAACTGATCTGTGCCGTTTGTGAGTATATCCTATGCGAGTAAAAAAATCCACCTGCAGGCAAATTAAAAAAATTTTTAAAACAGCGGGGAATTATGTATTAGACGCGGCAGGGTCTTCCAACAATTGGTCCAAAAGGCCATCGACTTTGTGACCTTTCATGGTTTTGTCAAATTCATCTTTATGATTGCGCAAATGCTGAGCAATCATCTTATTGGGGATAGCATTGATCATCTGATAAATTCGCTTCTTTGTTTTGAACGAATTGATTTGAGCAACCGCCTTGGCCCGGGTCATTTGCTCGCTGATCCCATAACTTTCTTTTAATGATTCCGGCAAATCAACAATCATTTCCCGATAAATTTTGCCATAAACACGTTGAAACTTGGCCTCGTCCATCTTCATGATTTTCTTAATATTTTTCTCTTTGAATCTTTTAAGATTGTTGGTCGCAACATACGTCTTGGCAAAAGTTTTGACCAAAGAACCAATCAACTTTTCTTTCAAAGTTTCCCGTTTTGCAAACGCGTCAGCATCCTGCGCAAACCCATTGACGCACAATCCCATAAAAACAAACGCCAAAATGATCTTTCTCATAAGCCGTAGTTTACCTTATCAATAAAAAATTGGCAAGATTTGTATCACACTAATTGAGAATCTCCTATTCCACTGAAACATGAAAGTCAGGAGCATTCAAAATCGCCGCCGGCAAGGCTTTTTTCAATTTTTGCGCAATCATCTGGCTCACCGAATCCCGAGAACGCCCGCCAAACTGCAAATTAGCCATATTCAAAGCCACCATGCCATACAGCCATTCTTGCGTTGCCTGATCACGAATATCTTGTTCGGCCACAATATCTCCATAAACCTGAGCAATGGTTTCTTGAATTTGTAAAGCCACTTCCGAATCTCGCGCTTTTTGTAACTCGCTAATTGTTTTCTCCAAACTTTTCTTATCGACAACACCCAAGCGTTGTTTAAAAGCTTTGATCCGCTGAATCTGAGCGGCAGAAAAAGACCCTTGCGCGTATACCGCAGTAGCGCAACACAAAAACAACACCATCCCCATCCAACACTTCATCTCCCACTCCTTATTCGTATGATATATCATCATCTTCTTCCCTGATCCAAAGGCTCAACATTGTCATTTTTCACTCTTCACATAAAGTGTTTGCGTCGGATAAGCGAAGTCAATGCCTTCTTTTGCGAATTCTTGCATAATGGCAAAATTGATCATCTGCTGTTTATCCATGTAAACATTGTAATCCGCGCTCAAAACATAATAAACAGTTTCATAAATCAAAGCCGAATCGCCAAAACTTTGAAAATGAACCCGATCGGCTTTAACTTCAGATTTGTCTAAAATAGCGCGAATCATTTGCGGAATCTTTTGTGCTTTCTCAAAAGATGTTTGATACGTTACCCCGACTTTAAAAACAATACGCCGCGTTTGCATACGCTTATAATTTCTCACCCGGCTGGACGTCAAATCTGAATTCGAAAAAACCAACTGTTCTCCCGAGAGACTGCGAATACGCGTTGTTTTAAGCCCAATATGTTCAATGGTTCCCATGAAATCGCCGATAATAATAAAATCCCCGATCTCAAAAGGTTTATCCAGGTAAATCGATAAAGCGCTGAAGGCATCTCCCAAAACCGCCTGCGAAGCCATCGCCACCGCGATACCGCCGATGCCAATGCCCGCAACCAACGAAGAAATATTAACACCTAAATTATCCAAAATAAAAACCACACCCAAAGCCCACATCGCCCATTTGATGATCCACACCACACTTTTGATCATCGCTTTAGAGGAAGGATTATCCGAACCCAAACGCGCGGATAAAACTTTGTTAACGCTATATTCAATGATTTCCTGCAACAATAATATAATGCGAATCGTGACCACAAAAATCAACGCATAACGGACAGCTGAGCGCAATGCATCGGACAAGACCAAGGATGATGTTGACACATACAAAGCCACAACAATAAAAACCGGCCAATTCACTTGCGAAATCAGGTTCACAATAAAATCATCAAAATCATTGGCTGTCTTAGCGGCTAATTTTCCCAGATGCTTAATCACAAACCTTTTAACCACTGAACACCCCACCAAAAATGCCAAGAAAACCACCAAAGAAATCAAATAACTCTGGACGGTATTGTGAGAATATATGGTCGCCAACCACAGATTAAGATGCTGACTAATGCTTATCATAAGGCTGCCCCTTTCTTAAAAAACCATCGCGTGAATAATCAAGTCGAATAAAAGTTCTTAATAAAGCTGATGCCGATCGAAACATCAGAATTTTGCATTAAAACATTTTCTTTAAGGTAATGATTGCTAAAGCGACAAGCTGGTCAATTTTATTTTTTATGCTTATCTGCAGACAAGACTTTGCGAAAACAAACGAAAGCCAAAGCCAAAATAGCGCTCCATGCCGTCAACAAGAATATCCAGCCAGCAAGTTTCATAGGAATTATTTCTAACTGTTGGTTGTTGATTACAATCTGATACCGGCAAAACACATAAATCCCATCGCCATCAAACCGGTGATCATCATCGTAATCCCCAGCCCTTTGAGCGGCTGCGGAATATTAGAATACCAAAGTTTCCGTCGGATAGCGGCCATGGAAATAATAGCCAAAGCCCAACCAATACCCGAACTAAAACCAAAAACCAAAGCTTCCGGAAATGTGTAATTGCGCTGATCCATAAAAAGCGCGGCACCCAAAATAGCGCAATTGACTGCAATCAGCGGTAAAAAAACACCCAAAGCGCTGTACAAAGCCGGGCTAAATCGTTCAATCAACATTTCCACAATCTGGACCATAGCCGCGATCAAGGCAATAAAACAAACAAATGTTAAAAACGTTAAATCCGTATTAGCCAATCCCGCCCAAGCCAAAGCGCCTTTTTTCAGAAAAATATGCTTAACCAACCAGCCAGCGGGAGTCGTAATCGTCAACACAAACGTCACAGCAATACCTAAACCCGTCGCTGTTTCCACTTTCTTAGAGCAAGCCAAAAACGAACACATCCCTAAGAAATACGCCAAAAGGATGTTTTCAACAAAAATACTTTTAATCGCTAAATTAAGATAATGCTCCACAACAACTCCTTTGAATTGGATTTTTTAACTCATTGAAAAAATCTGGTACTAAATTACCTGATTTCCACAAATAAGTAAACCAATTTTTATATTTACCCCAACCGGTCAATGTTAGCCCAAAGCAGTTTTCGCCCAATCCATAAAACATCACACTGATTTCTTTTGCAATAATTTCATCACAACCCAAACAAAAGCTCCAGTCAAAATAAGATTTAACGCCAAGCTCAACATCGCCAAAGTCATAACATAACCACCAAAACCATAACCCAAGCCAATCAATAAAACAGCCGCGCCAACTTCACCCCGCGGGAACATCGCCACGCTCAAAGCAAGCCTTTCTTTCCATGAAGCTTCTTTTCGGTAGCATAGCGAAGGAAAACATTTACCAATATTAGACAAAAGCGTTAAAGCAATGACATGCCCAACAGTGATCCCGATCGGAATAACCCCTAGTGAAACTTTGGGGAAAGATAATCCAACCGTAAACATAAAAAGCCCTTTGATAACAGTGTCTAAACACAATCCCTTATTTTTATGCGGCGTCGAATCTTGATGCGGAGACATATGAATCAAACACCCCAACATAAAGGCCGGAATCAACACCTCCAAATGTATGTGTGCCGTATGTTTCACGAAAGCAACAAAGCCAGCCAAAATAACCCCATACCCCAAAAGCCATTTCTCTCCCACCGGCCAAAGAATCACATTGCGCCAACGAAATGACACGAACAAAAACGCGGAAATTAAAGCCAAACCAATAACCGAACCCCATTCAAACCCATGAATAATAATTTGCAATGGAGTTAACAATAAAATCGTGGCCAAATCATCCAAAACCGCCAAAGTCCGCGCTTTTTTGAAAACCCACGTTGCGCTCAAACCAGCGGCCAGCATCATCGAAAAAAGCACACCCGCTGACGTCGGAGCACTGGAAAGCCCAGACAATAAAGCCGGCTGCCAAGCACTGTGAATAAAGTACATAAAATACCCAAACCACAAAACAGCCGGCAAAGCAGCTGTAATTAAAGCAACACCTGCGTCCCACTCATAACTTCTCAATTTCCTTTTATCAAGCGAAAATTCCAAACCAACTTCAATCATGATGTAAGCCAAACAAATTGATGTCAACAAACTCAAAACTTGCCCTGCGCCAGACAAATTAAAAATCTGTCCGGCTATAATTCCGGCAATCAAAATCAAACAAAAAATAATAACCATAAACCCCTCATAAAAAACCACTATTAATCATATCAATACAATAAAATGACGCACCTATGAACGTCAAAACATTCAACCTGTCTTATTTGCGTTTTTTTGTTAATAAATACCCTAAGGTGAGCCCCAGACAACCGGTCATCATTAATAATAAGACTTGCGATATCCGCACCTGCCAAAACAAAATCTGCAGATTAACACTTTGCCAATTTTGCAAAACAATAATCACCGCCACAAGAGCCAAACCCATAAAGAAATTTCGCATCAGCCATACTCCTCAATGTTCTTCGTAAAATCATTAACCTTCTTTGGCAATCCCGCGAAACAACCGGCCAAGAATATCCGCGCCCGTAATAATACGCTTTTGTTCTCCCCAGAATAAAATCAAATCATGATCAATCACATCATCACCGGGGATTTCCGGCCGAACTTTAAACTGCGTAATCACTTGACCTAACTTAACGCCATGTTCGGTAATCACAATCGGCCGATGACAATAATTTAAAATATGGATTGTTTTCTGACCATAAAGAACGTCTTTCAAAAATTGATCTGTGTTAATGCCCACAACCGGCTTCCAGTCTAAATCCGTGATAACAACCCATTTCTCACCGGAAGCATAAACTTGCTGCAAAAAAGGGTCTGAAGAATTCTTAATAAATTCCGGAAAAACCGGCAAGCCATTTTCAACCGGCAGAGCAATGATACTCTGCGGATTAATAATATTGCCTTCTTCCTCTAAAGCGATATCATCCATTTTCATAAAATTGACCGCGCCCAAACTTTCAATAAAACTCAAATCCGATTGACCCGACTGTGCTTGCCGCGCCAACATAATCATCAATTCATCTTCACGAAAATAATGAATTTGTTCTTTGCCCAGCCAAAAATCTAAAAGCAGACCCGTCGGCTTCGCAATGGGAAACAATAATGTTTGATAAAAACGAATGACAGGAACTAAAAAATGGCTGGCCGCCAAAGCATGTCTGGAAAAATAAGCTTGCGGAATGATTTCCCCAAAGAAAGTGATGCCAAACGTTGAAAACAAGAAAACCAAAGCGCCGGTCAAAACAGAATTTGTTAACAAAGTTAACAAAACATTACTGCAGACATTGCCCCACAAAACAGTGGCCAAAAGAAAATGCGCGTCTTTTCTTAAACTCAAAATTTGAAGCGCTCCCGGATTCTTTGCCTCAGCTTGAGTTTCTAAACGCAAACGGCTCAAACCAAAAAAACCCAAATTCAATCCGGAAAATAAACCCGAGTGCAACAAACAAACAACAATACCTGCCCATGTTAATAGCGTCATCATCTGTCCTGATTTTGCTGCTGCCTTTCCTTTAAATCAAATATTGTTGAAACAATACAGCGAACCCCAAGAAAGCAAAAAAGCCCATGACGTCGGTGATCGTCGTCAGGATAATACTAGAACACTGCGCCGGGTCCAACCCGACTGCTTTCATCGAAAGAGGAATCAAAGCCCCCGCAAACCCAGCAATAGCCAAATTGACAATCATAGCCAAACCAATCACCACACCCAAGAAAATATTTCCTTGCCACAACCACGCAATGCCCGCGGTCACAACGCCAATCGCTAACCCATTAATAATCCCAATCCACGTTTCTTTATAAATCAATTGTTTGGCCTTTGAAGCGGGAATCTCCCTCATCACTAATCCCCGCATCACCACCGCTAAAGATTGGGCACCCGCATTCCCGCCCTGACCGGCCACCACCGGCAAATACACCGCTAAAATCGTAATTTTAGCAATAATATCTTCAAACAAAGAAACAACCCCCGCCGCTAAAAAAGCCGTCAGCAAATTCACATACAACCATGGCAATCGTGTCCGCAAAGAAAAACTCACCGGTGAAAACGTCCGTTCATCCCCGCTGGCACCAAACATTTTCTGCAAATCTTCACTGGCCTCTTCCTGAACATCCCCCAGCAATTGTTCGGCGTGGATAATACCGCATAATCGCCCATCAGGATCAACCACCGGAACAGCAAAAACATTGCGCGAAGAAATTTCATGCGCCACTTTTTCCCGATCATCAAAACATTCAACTCGAAAAACATTTTTATGCATAATGGTTTCCAGCAAATCTGTCTCTTTAGCCAACATCATATCGCGCATATTCATCACGCCCACCAAATGTCCCTGGTGATTCAACGTGTAAACATACGAAGCGGCATAACCTTTGCTGGCTAATTCCCGAATTTTCTGAATAGCCTCTTTAACTTTAATATCTTGATGAAAAGCGATGAAATCCGTTTTCATAATGCGCCCGGCACTATCTTCAGGATATGTCAAAAGTTCTTTGATTTCTTTTTTTGTTTTCTCATCGAGAATTTCCAGAAAAACAGCTTTTCTTTCTTTGCTCAAGCTCAGAAAAACATTAGACGCCTCAACCGGATCTAAATGTTGAATAAACTTCACAAAAAGTTCGCTGGGTAATTTTTCTGACAAAATAGCCTTGGTATTGTCATGCAAATGCTTAAAGACTTCCAGCGCTAAGACCGGGGATACCTTCTTAAAAACATCAACCACTTGCTCAGAGGGCATCGTTTCCAAATGACGAGCAACCGTCCCCGGATCACTTTCAAAGAATTTTTTTGCTAATAATAAGAATGTTGGCTGAGTGGGCATAAATAATTCAACTCTTTTCTCGATAGGCTTTAGCAAAACTCATGGATTACCTAAAATACCACAAAACTAAAGTTTCTTTTTACGATTCAATAAAATTCGTATATTGGCAGGCTCAATATTTTCCAAATCAATATCTTCAGGAATATTAAAATTATCCGCGTGCAATTTGAGGTCTTGACTTTGTTCAATTAATTTCAGGTCAAGATTAAATTTAATATCTTCCATTTTAATCAAATACAATGCCCGACGGTTACCTCGCAAGGTGATTTTTAATTCCTGCGGCTCAATCTCTTTAACCACCCAGGAATTTGGCAAATTCGGGTAAGGAATATTGATCCGAAAACTTTTATAGGTTGTTTCCGCGCCATAAACCAAAACAAACCAAAGCCCTACAGCCAGCAAAAAAGCGTAAATTTTCTCCCTTGTTGTCCTTTGAAAGAAATCATACCACATTGTCTCATATTGCCGCGGTTTGTTTTTTGCATAGAACCGGTCAATGATTTCCATCAATTCATGGGGTTCAGTAACTTCCCATAACCGCCCCTCATAAGCGGCTGATACCGTGCCGCGTTCCTCGGACACAATCAAACATAAAGCGTCGCTGAGCTCGGCTAAACCTAAACCAGCGGCATGACGAGTTCCATGTTCACAAATAGCGTCCAGGTTTTTTGACAACGGCAAATGACACGAAAACCGTATCACCCGATTCCCTTCAATGACAACCGCGCCATCATGCCCCACCGAATTGGGATCAAACAAACTTTTGAGCAAAGCCGCACTCATCATTCCATTAAGATCCGTCCCGCCATCCAAATGCCGCTCAATCACATCCTGACCTCGCAAAACAACCAATGCTCCCAGCTGATCCCGCGCTAAATCAAATAATGTTCTGGCTAAAATCTCCGTCTCTTCATGCGTAAAAACCTTTTTAATCTTGCGACCGAAATCCCGATTCAAAAACCAAGCCGCTACTCTTTCAAAAAAGCGCCGAATTTCCTCCTGAAAAATAACAACCATCATAATCACCGCCACACCAAAAAACTTTTCAAAGACAAGCGAAATCATCACCAAATTAAACTGACGAGCAATCAAATACACCAATAAGACAATAAAAATTCCTTTAAGAATAAATGCCGCGCGTGTTTTATTAAACCAAATCAACACAATATAAATCAATGTCGCCATGAAAACGATATCTAAAAAACCGTTCCACCCAATTTCCATGATCCAATGAATAATCAAATTTCCCATTCATCCCATCCTGCTGTTATTGCTTTGATATTAAAACCGCTGTCGGAAACACCGATAACAACGTTCCGGCCTCAACCGACGATTGGACAGTCAATGGCTGCTGAGTCAATACATCACGATACGTTCCTGCTAAATCAGAAGGAAGAATTATTTTAGTATCTTCCCAAACCGATTGCCCCAATGGCAGCTGCCCCTGATTAACAACAGAACATAAAAACCGCGGAACAACAACAATCATCGCAGTTTCAGCAAGTTTTCGAGCAAACGCCACAACATGATTCGCAAATTTTCCTTCAACAGTCAACGGCGCGTAATTGCCTTGTTCAAAAAACTCCCGCCGGGCTTGCCGTGCCTGTAAAAGATGATGCACAACAAACAATTTGATTCGATCGTTTGTCCGGTCCGCCAACAAAGAATTCAAACATCCCGGCAAATCCTGCCGCCCCTGTTCCATCAACATCTGCAAATCTTGGTTTCTTTTTTCAAAATCAACAGCCCGCCGATTATCTGGGTCGACCATACTCAAATCCCAAAACTCTGCCCCTTGATAAACATCCGCGACCCCCGGAGTCGTAATTTTCAAAACCGTCTGAGCTAAAGAATTCCAAACCCCATAGGCCGCGATTTTCTTCTGAAACGGCACAAATAATTTTAAAAATTCATTATCCTCCGAGGGATTTAACAAATCTTCAATAAAACGCAAACAGGCTTGTTCATAATCTTCAGCCGGTTTAATCCAAGCGGTATGTCTTTTTGCTTCACGGATTGATTTGATAATACAATCTTTAACCCGCCCCACATAAGCATCTTGATGTTTCTCAACTGGATAAGTGCCCAAAAGCGTTTGATACAAAAAATATTCGTCATTATCATCCGGCGCCAACACTTTTCCAACCTTGGTTTTTTTACTTTTATTAAGCTCCGCCCATTTTTTAAGACAATTGTCCCATTCCTGCGGAATTTCCGAGAGCACATTGATTCTGGCCCGCACATCTTCGCCGCGCTTAACATCATGCGTTGCCGTCGCGTTCATGGTATGCGGCATCGCCGTTACTTTCTGAACATTAAACGCATGGAATTCTTCTCGAGAAAATCCAAATTTTTGAGGACTACTGCCAACTTCATTCAGGGAAATCAGCTGATTATAAACATACAACATTGTATCTTCGAAACCTTTGGCCATCACCGGACTGGTGTATTGCTGAAAATGCATCACAAAATCCAACCACGCCCTCTTGTCTTTATCTGTAGCTGATCCGCCATACTGCAAAAGCAAAAACTTCTTAATAAAATTCAATTCATAATAAAATCCAGGAATTTTTTCTTTGGCACGCTCAATGGCCTCATTGATATAGGCCACATCGCTCTGCGTCACCGTTTCGCTATTGATATATGTTCGATAAACAGGAAAATGCGCCATCACTTCCACCAAAGCTCGGCGCAAACCATACAAAGTAATATCGCGTCCTTCCCGGTCCTTACTGGAAATATTCTTAATCTGATGCGCTAAATTATCAATATTGCCAGCCAAATGCTTGCTGATAATCACGCGTTTCTTATCAGCCAATAAATCCTCATAAACTCCCGACATATGCGTAAAGGCTTGATAAATCCGCTCAAAATCATTCTTATTCTCTTGCTGGCAAAACAATCCGTTAACATAATTCATAAAATCATAGCCGGTGGTTCCACTGGTCGGCCAATGCCCAGGCATATCTTCCTGCGGAAATAAAATCTTTTCAACAACAATATAGCTATCAGGAGCCCGATTTGATAAACGCTTTAAATAATTCTCCGGATCATACAAACCGTCCACATGGTCCACGCGCAAACTCTGAATTTTGTTTTCCTTAACCAGCGTAAGAATCAATTTGTGCGTTAAATTAAAAACCGCCTCGTCTTCAACCCGCACTGAAATCAATTCACTAACAGTAAAGAATCTTCGATAATTGATCTCTTCTGTCGCGACTTTCCAAAATGACAATCGAAACAACTGCTGTGAAATCAAATCATCCAGAGGATCAAAACTGTGCTGCTGTTGATTAACATTATTAAAGAACGCTAAATTATTATTAATGAAATCTCTCACCGCCGAGTTTTGATCATACATTTGCCACAACATTGTTTTCGCGTGCCGCATTTGATCACTTTGCGAAATATCTCCAACCTGACTGGCCAAGGCTTTAAACAAATTGATCACACCTAAGAATTTGATCAAATCCGAATTATGAGCCAATTGACGCTCAAGCTTTTCCATATCATGACCCAAAATCTGAACATACGACCCCACGCTCACAGGAAAATGATAATGATAATAATTAATTTTAAATCCTTGTTCATCATAAGAAAGCTGAATCTCGCCATCTTCCAAAGCTTGAGCATAAAACTTACCCAAAACAGGAACCAATAAACGGCCTTTCATATTTTCATACGAATGATTCCAATCAATATCAAAGACACCAGTGTAATCCGAGTCTGCTCCATTTTCAAAAATATCCATTAACATCGTATTCTGAGAATCCAAAGCCATATGATTAGGGACAATGTCCTGCATCCACGTCATGCCGTGCTGTTTTAATTGCAACAAAACATCGTTAAAATCTTCCAAACTCCCCAGCTCAGGATTAATACAGTTGGGATCAACCACATCATACCCATGCAAACTTTTAGCCCGCGCTTTAAAAATAGGCGACGCATAAACTTCGCTTACTCCCAATTTAGCTAAATACGGAATAATGTCTTTTAACTTTTTGAAATCAAATAAATGATTTAATTGCACTCGATACGTTGATTGAGGAATATGCATGCGCCACCTTAACCTTTTAACTTAATTTGATTCTCAAACATTCGCCCAACCGAGTAAACGCGTCCGCTAATTTCTTGGCCTGATCACTTTGGGAACTTTTCTTTTGAATTTCGGCCGCATACTCTGCCCCTAAAGAAAAATAAATGTTCTCAGCTTTCCATAAATTCAATTTCAAAAATAATCCTTCAATCAATTTCATAAACGTAACAATTTCCTGCAAAGCATCCGCGTCCAAAGGCTCAACACGGAAACATTCTTCAACCGCGCGGTTAATGCGCCGGCTACACAATAAGCCTAAAGCTTCGTCATCGATTTTAATATAAAATCGTTTGGCTTCTTTGATCACATGCTCTAACTTTTGCTGATCAATTTTAACATCAGTTAGCCGCTCCTTAAGTTCAGTATTAAGTAAAAACGGCAATATCCCTTGGAAGAAATCTGGCAGACCAATATTCAAACCCTCCGCCGCGTGAATAATCGACGAATGATGTTCATAAATTTGGCCCAAAGACGCCAAAATCTCTTTGCGCGCGTCTTCAAAAATCAAATTAACCACTCTCTTCTGTTCATCTCTAAACAAATGCCACAAAGAAAAATGATGCGTATGAAAATTCTGATCAATCAACAAAACCACTTCCGGTGTTGAACCTTTGAGAAATGCTTCACTGATATTCTTTTTCATATCCGCAAACGCATCTTGCCCCTGAAAATCTCGGGCCCCTCCCGTGACATTGTGATCCCCCATATAAAGCACCGCGAAACTCACTTCCTCCTCCAGCCACGTCAGCGTTGACTTAATACGCACTTTACCCAAAGCTAACCTTTGTTTACCAAAAACATATTGTTCATAAACCAAACGCTCAACATCATAAACATACAACTGCTTAATCGTGGATTGATCCGAGAACAAAGACGAAACCGCGTAATGAACACCAACTCTTAATAAATCGAGCACTTGCGGTTCAATATACTTTCCGTAAATGACAGATCCATTTTGCAATTCAGGCAAATTGCTGGGAGCACGTTCCAATAAACCTTTGTAAGCCTCCTGCAATGATATTCCACTGACATCTTTGGCAAGCTGCAACGCCCGTGCCGCATAGGTCATAATTTGCACCGTTTCAATACCAGAAAGCTCATCAAAAAACCACCCACAACTGGTATACATAAGTAATTCATGTCTTTGCATTTCCAATAATTGCAAAACCTTGGCCGCTTCCTCAGCGGTGAGTTCTTTTTGAGCATGCCGCGCTAAAAATTTGTGAATATTTTCAACACTGCGGTTTAAAATAATGTCAATATAATCATTGCGCATAGCCCAAGGATCTTTAATCAAACCACTGGCCTGCTGCTCAAAAATTTCAATCAAATTGTCTCGCAACCAATCTAAAGATCCCCGCAAAGGCGCGCGCCATTCTTGATGCCATTCACGGCGCATTCCAGAATTACAACCGCAATTTGCTTTCCAGCGCTCCACCCCATGAACACAACTCCAAGAAGAATTATCAAAAATCTGTACTTCCCAGGTGGTTGGAAACTTTTCCAAATATTCCGCGTAAATGGTAATCTTGGCTAAATTATTCTCCGTAATATGATGCAAACAATACGCCATCGCCATATCCCCATGGCGGTGATGATGGCCATAGGTTTCACCATCGGTGGCAATATGCACCAACTCCGGCCCGGCGTCCGACTGTGAAAACACCGACAAAAGACGCGACGCGAATTTTTCGCCGCTTTCTAATAATTTTTCAAAAGCAATTTGCTGAGAAATGGGTCCATCATAAAAGAAAAGATGAATACTCTTGCCTGACGGCAAACGGCACAAATACGGACGTTTAGGGTCAACTCGCCCGCCGGAAACATCATGCCACTCGCGTCCTCGCAACTTCTTAATTTTCGATGCCTGATTGGGCGCAAGAATTGTAAATTTGATTTTGTGTTCTGCCAGCAATTCCAATGTTTCTGTATCCACCGCGGTCTCAGCTAACCACATGCCTTCTGGATAACGTTTAAATCGATGTTCAAAATCACGAATCCCCCAAATGATCTGAGTTTCCTTATCCCGACGGCTGGCCAAAGGCATAATGATATGATTATAAACTTGCGCTAAAGCCGAACCATGCCCCGAAAAATGGTCCTGGCTTTTTTTATCAGCATCCAATATCCCTTGATAAGCGGTCGGATCATGTTTTTCCAGCCATGTCAGCAGCGTCGGGCCGAAATTAAAACTGATGTGTGAATAATTATTCACAATGCCGTGAATCCGTCCGTCCCCGCCATAAATCCGCGAAGCCGCATTGGGCGCGTAACACTCAGCGGTAATCCGGCTATTCCAATCATGATACGGATAAGCGGAATCCTGAACTTCAACCTCCTCTAGCCAAGGATTTTCTCGGGGAGGTTGATAAAAATGTCCATGAATACAAATATAGCGTTGACTCATTTTTTCTCCTGTCGATAAGCCGCGAAACTTTCCGGGGCAATGTTAACTATTTGCTTTGATTTGATCTGTTGGGGCAAACTTTCACCCGCCCCTCCCCACTGTGCTTGCGTGGAGTCGATGATTTTTTGCCATGTCCCGGAAGCAATACTCAAAGAACATGACTGCCGCTTAGCACTAAAACTGACAATACTGAGAACTTGTTGATTGTTCTGCCATCTGCGCAGAAAAATGATTTTATTTTTCATATCAGCAGTGATTTCTGTTTTGGTTTTATCCAAATTCTTCAGCGCCGGCAGCTTTTGTCGCAAAACAATCAAAGCCTGATAAAATTTCAACATCTGAGCATGCTTCTGTTGTCCTAACCGAGCCCAATTTAACTTTGAGCGTTGATAAGTTTCAATAGCCTGCGGATCCGGCGGTTCTCCTTGCCCTAAAAATCCCTTAAACTCCTCTTTTCTCCCTCTACGGACAGCTTCAATCAAAGCTTCATCCCCATGGTTGACAAAATACAAAAAAGGATTTTCTTCCGCGTATTCTTCACCCATAAAAATCAACGGAAGATACGGCGACATCATCATCAAACCCGCTGCTGACTTTAAAGATTCAAACGATGTCAATGTGGACAAGCGATCACCTTTCATGCGATTGCCAACTTGATCATGATTTTGCAAGGCAATCACAAATTGATCCGCGCGGCACGCATCCGCTGAATTGCCATGCTGACGCTTGCGAAAACCAGAATACTGCCCGTTATAAACAAACGTTTTCTCCAGTGCTTTAACAATCTGCTCAAAGGCGCCAAAATCCTGATAATATCCCGCTCGCTCTTGCGTTAAAACCGCGTGCATCGCGTGATGAAAATCATCTGACCATTGCGCGTCAAGACCCAAACCGCCCTGCTCGATCGGTCGAATCACAGCGCTGTCATTCAAATCGCTTTCCGCGATCAAATAATATTTTCTTTGGTCACTCGCCGACAAAGCTTCTGTTTTCTCTGCCAATTCTTTTAAAAATGGCTTAGCACTATGATCAAAAATCGCGTGCACCGCGTCTAATCGCAGGGCATCCACATGAAAATTTCTAAACCAATCCAGCGCATTTTGAATAAAATAATTGCGAACATCATCCGAATACGCATCATCAAAATTAATCGCCCAACCCCATGGCGTTTTATATTTATCCGTAAAGTACGGGCCAAAATTGCTCAAATAATTTCCTTCCGGCCCCAAATGATTGTAAACAACATCCAAAACAACCGCGAGTTTTCGTCGATGACATTCATCAACAAATTTCTTAAACTCTTCAACCCCCCCATACGATTGTTGAACCGCAAACGGATATACGCCATCATAGCCCCAATTGCGTTCTCCCGGGCATTGCGCGACCGGCATCACCTCCACCGCAGTAATACCCAAAGCACACAAATAATCTAATTTTTCAACCGCGCCGGCAAAAGTTCCCGCGGATGTAAATGTCCCAATATGAAGTTCATAAATGATCATGTCCTTTAATTTGATTTGCGGCTCTGGACTTATCTGCCATTGATAGCGGCTATGATCCACAACCTGTGACGGCCCATGAACACCCTGAGGCTGAGACAAAGACGCTGGGTCTGGTTTGTCCCCGAATGATGGAGAATGATAAAAATATAAAGCCCCCGGTAAAATATCCGCAACTGTTGCCTGCCAATACCCCAAAGGTAATGATTTCATCACAATGTCGCGTTGCGGCGCAGAAACTATTTTTAATGTCATCTGATCAACTGCGGGCGCCCAAACCGTAAAACGGCATTTCTTTTTTCCCAAATACAACGCACCTATATTCATCAGTTCACCTTTTGTTAATTTCGAAGAATCCCATTAAATGTTTTTTGCTAATTTTTCGATAGCGGGCGTCATCTGCAGATGAATATCTTGCTGTGGAAAAGGAATCCGAATCCCCGCTTCACGAAAAACCTGTTCAATCGAATAATTGATTTTACTCTGCAAAAGAAATTGTTTTTGCGGCATATCTGTCCACACCAATAATTCAAAGTCCAATGAAGAACTTCCGAAATTTGTAAAATACACTTCCGGCTGTGGTGTCGTCAAGATTTCTGCATGTTGTTCAACCACGCTCAACAAAGCCTTTTTAACCAATTCCACATCTGATCCATAAGCAACGCCAACAGGACAATGAATCCTTACCCGTGTATCGCCATACGACCAATTGGTCACTTGATTCTCAATAAACTTTGAATTAGGCACAATGATCGTGACATTATCCAGCGTTTTAATTACGGTGGAACGCATACTGATGTTGACCACCGTCCCCACCTGGTTCTGAATACTGACAAAATCATCAACACCAATGGGCCGTTCCAACAGAATAATCAAGCCCGAAATAAAATTGGCCGTTAAATTCTGCAAACCAAACCCAATCCCAACGCCCAAGAATCCAAAGGTGACAGCCAAAGCACCAAAATTAAGGCCTACGCATTGGGCCGCCAAAATAATTCCAAAAAAGACAATAGAATAATGGACAATCCGCTGAAATGTATACGTGATACCTGCAGAAAGTTTCAGCTTCTTAGCAATTTGCACAGCAATAATGCGCTGCAGAATCATGGAGGTCAACAAAGCCGTAATAAAAATAAAGACGGCGCTACCGATCCCCCCAAAAGTCACCGGCGTTGTCCCAATGTGCACAATGGGCAAATTGATCCATTGAACAACTTGTTCAAATGTCATTTTATCTCCTGGTTACTGTTTCTTAAAAACAACGATGCCCAAAGGCGGCAAGGTCAACGATAAAGAATGATAAAACCCGTGAATCGCAACCGGGTCACTGTCTTTGCCGCCGCAATTGCCCTGCCCGCTGCCCCCGTATTCTTGCGCGTCAGTGTTGAGAATTTCACGCCAATAACCCGATTGGGGCACACCCACCCGATACGCTAAACGAACCGCTGGCGTAAAATTACAAACAATCAAAATATCCTCGCTGGAATCCTGCGTTTTTCTTAAAAAACTAATAATACTTTGCTGAGCGTCGCTGGCATCCACACAATGAAAACCCGCAGCAGAGAAATCTGTTTGATACAGCGCCGGTTCTCGTTTATACAAAGCATTCAAGTCTTTGACACACCGCTGCAACCCCGAATGCGCCGGATAACTTAACAAATGCCAATCCAAACTCTTTTCATGATTCCATTCGGTCCATTGCCCTATTTCACTGCCCATAAACAATAATTTCTTGCCCGGATGGGTAAACATATAAGCAAACAATAAACGCAAATTCGCGAACTTCTGCCAAAGATCGCCGGGCATCTTATTGATCAATGACCCTTTGCCGTGAACCACCTCATCATGCGACAAAGACAAAACAAAATTTTCTGTAAAAGCATACAAATAACTAAACGTCAGCTCACCGTGATGATATTTGCGATAAATCGGATCTTGCGCAAAATAACTCAAAGTGTCATGCATCCATCCCATATTCCACTTCATCCCAAAACCCAAACCGCCCAAATACAAAGGCCGCGAAACCGACGGCCAAGCAGTAGATTCTTCGGCAATCACTTGCGTATCCGGGAAATATTCATACACCGTTTTATTAAGTTGTTTTAAAAAATCAATCGATTCTAAATTTTCGCGTCCGCCGTATTTATTGGGAATCCATTCTCCGGCTTTACGTGAATAATCCCGATACAGCATGGAAGCGACCGCGTCAACGCGCAAGCCATCCACATGGTATTTTTCCAGCCAAAAAATAGCGCTGGAAATCAAAAACTCTTTGACCTCCACTCGCCCGCAATTGAAAATATAACTTTTCCAATCTGGATGAAAACCCTCTCGCTCATCAGCATGCTCATACAACTTGGTGCCGTCGAAATAAACCAACCCATGCTCATCCGACGGAAAATGCGATGGAACCCAATCCAAAATAACGCCAATATCATTCTGGTGCAGCATATCAATCAAAAACATAAAATCCTGCGGCGTGCCATAACGATTGGTCGGCGCGAAATACCCAATCGACTGATAACCCCAAGATCCATAAAACGGATGCTCCATCACCGGCAAAAATTCAACATGCGTGAAACCAATCTCTTTGATGTAATCCACCAACTGTTGCGCCAACTCCCGATAGGTCAAATACCGGTTGTTTTCTTCAATCACCCGACGCCAAGACCCCAAATGAATTTCATAAATTGACATCGGTTTATCCAAAGCGTTATGTTGATAACGCTTCTTCATCCACTGCTGGTCATTCCACGTATTATCCAAATCCCAAACGATCGATGCTGTCTTGGGAGGATTTTCATTAAAAAATGCGTATGGATCGCGTTTCTCTACGGAATAATTTTGATTATTCGAAACAATCGAATACTTATAAAGCGCACCCTTACCTATCCCTTCGATAAACCCTTCCCATATCCCTGAAGAATCCCAGCGGGCAAATAAAGGATGTTGTCCTTTGGTCCAATAATTAAAATCGCCGACAACCGAAACCGACTGAGCATTGGGCGCCCAAACCGCGAAATGCACACCGCGTTTTCCATCTTTCTCAATGCAATGAGAACCCAACTTTTCATAAAGCTTTAAGTGATTACCTTCCCGAAATAAATAAATATCATGATCGGTAATAAAACTCTGATTTTCTATCGGTACTTGCATAGTCCTTGTATTGACAATTGGCGCTACAACCGTATTCTTTATTTTGCTTTTCCCTGCCATCATGGCCCCCTTACGTGTCAGTGTTATTAATCGCCAAAATATACTTAATGCCTTTGATCGGAATAATCGTTTTGTCCGGCCGATTATTCAATTCATAACCCAGTTCATAAACAGCTTTATCCAAAAGGAAAATATCCAATAACAAAGCAATTTCGTCACGATCTTGCGGAATAAAACACAACGGCTGCTCAACATCCAAATAGGATTGAATAAAAAGCTGGCTGGCCCAAAAGTACCACGCGTGCGCCCACGGTTCGAGAAATTTTAAATCATCCTCCGGCAAGGTTGACTTGAGTAAAAGCGAACTCAACGCGGCATAATGAAACGACCGAATCATTCCGGCAATATCACGAAACGCTGAGCGTTTCAATTTTCGTTCAGAAACCGAACGGCTGGGCTCTCCTTCAAAATCAATCACGGTAAAATCTTTACCGGTAAAAAGAACTTGACCCAAATGATAATCCCCATGAATACGAATTTTGGAAGCAGAAAATTTTTTATCTTTGATGCGCATAAAACTTTTGAGAATCAATTTCTCACTGTCCATCACATCCAAAGCTTCTTTTCGCAAATGTTGCGGCAAACGGCTCTGCTGCAACTGTAACGTTTGAAACACTCGTTTCAATTGCCCTTGCATCGACTGCAAAACAGAACGTTGATACAAAACGGTGGAATCTTCCGGAGCAAAATCAGGATCATCCTCTGAAGAAATCGCTTGATGCATCTGGCGCGTCCTTTGTCCTAATAGTTGAATCATCTGCGGGAATATCGGATCCAAAGCTTCTTGCAAAATCTTGGCACTTTCGATAGGCTCCACCTGCAATAAAGAAACAGGAACAACAGGAACCGCTTGATATTTGTCCTTATTCGACAAAATGTTTTCATAAAACCGACCCAACTGATCCATGAAATACGCCCACGCATCTCCCTGATTAGGAACAAAATGACTTAAAAGCGCAACGGTCACCGGCTCAGATTTGGTGGACGCATATTGAATCGCGCCGGCGTACGCGGAAATATTTTTAAATCGCGTTTTTTCCGTTAAAAACTGCGTGATTTCTAAATCCGGGTTGATACCTTCTTTCACCTGCCGAAAGAACTTGAGAAACAACTCTTGCCCATAAATGATCGAAGAATTGCTTTGCTCGGCTTTCAGAACCTTTGACCCCAAAGGTTCTGGTTGACTCTTCAGCAAAGCCTTCACCGATTTACCCGGATAAAACAGCAAACGACCTTCCCGGCCGGTTAATCTTTTGCGATTAGCGATGTATTCTAAAAACAAAATTCGCAATGAAGCGCTATAAATTCCGTCGTAAAGATAGCCTTGTTCATTGTCAGAAACAACCTGCGCGATCAAACATTGCGGTTGTTCACTCACCAATCCTTCCATACGGCTTTTTTCTTCATACGCCAAAACCAAAGAATACGCTTGAGTCAACCCGTCAAATAGCACAACATTCACAAACACAAAATAAGCTTTTTGATCGGGAATATCGAAGATATCCATAATCTTGATGGTTCTAATCGAGCTGGCTTTTTGACCAAACCAGCGGCATTTTTTAAAATATTGCGGCAAAACTTGATTCTCAATTTGATCCTTCAACTCTCTTTCAAAAATCTCGCTCCAGCGATCATTGACATTCAACGTCGGCATTTCTTGTTCCTGATTAACACCGACAGACGATGTTTCTTGTTTCAACAAAAACCAAAAATGCGTATACGAACCTAACGTCACCAGATAGGGAGATTGCGTGATCTTGGGAAACTTGTTCTGGCTAAAGATTTCTTCTGGAATATAACCGGCATAGTCGGGCAGGTTTAATTCCACTGCCTGCGAGAATCGAGACAAATTGATCACGCACAATATGGTTTCTTCTTCATATTTGCGAATAAATACCAAGACTTTTTTATTATCTGTATAAAGAAAATCCACGCTCCCGCGGCTAAACGCTTTAAACTTTTTGCGCATATAAATCACACGACGCATCCACCATAACAAGGATGAAAGATTGGCATCTTGATTCTCGACATTCACACTGCTGTATTGATATTCTGGATCAATCACAACCGGCAAATACAAGCGCTGCGGATTAGCTTGCGAAAAACCGGCGTTTTTATCCGGGCTCCATTGCATCGGCGTACGAACCCCATTGCGATCCCCTAAATAAAAATTATCGCCCATCCCGATTTCATCGCCGTAATAAATAATGGGTGTCCCCGGCAAAGAAAACAACAGCACATTCATCAGCTCGACCTTTTTACGATTATTCCCCAAAAGCGGCACCAGCCGACGACGAATCCCCACATTAATCTTAGCTTTAGAATCCTTGGCAAAAGAGCTGTACATATAATCTCTTTCCTCATCGGTCACCATTTCCAAAGTCAACTCATCATGATTTCGCAAAAAAATCGCCCACTGGCAGGGTTCCGGAATAGCCGGTGTTTGTTCCAGAATATCTTTAATGGGAAAACTGTCTTCCATCTGCATGGCCATAAACATTCGCGGCATCAAAGGAAAATGAAACGCCATTTGGCAAGAATCCCCATCCCCAAAATACGCAGCAGCATCTTCCGGCCATTGATTGGCTTCCGCCAAAAGCATTCTGTTTTTAAATTTACTGTCCACATACGCCCGCAACTTTTTTAGAAATGCGTACGTTTCGGGAAGATTTTCACAATTTGTTCCCTCGCGCTCATACAAATACGGCACCGCGTCCAAACGCATACCGTCGACACCCATGCCCAGCCAGAAATCAACCACTTTAAAAAGCTCTTTATGCACTTGCGGATTATCAAAATTCAAATCCGGCTGATGCGAATAAAACCGATGCCAATAATACGATTTGGCCAGCGGATCCCACGTCCAATTGGATGTCTCGAAGTCTTTGAAAATAATGCGGGCTTCTTTGTATTTCTTGGGATTATCGCTCCAGACGTAATAATCGCGCAACACAGAACCCGGTTTAGCCAAACGCGCTCTCTGAAACCACGCGTGCTGGTCAGAGGTATGATTGACAACCAACTCCGTTATCACGCGAATCCCATGAGCGTGAGCGGCATTGAGAAATTCTTTAAAATCTTTAATGTTTCCATATTGCGGATGGACATCAAAGTAATCGGCAATATCATAGCCATCATCCCGCAAAGGTGACGGATAGAACGGCAATACCCAAATCGCGGTAACCCCTAACTTTTGCAAGTGATCCAATTTCTGTGTCAGTCCGCGAATATCTCCGATGCCGTCGGCATTGCTATCGTAAAAAGACTTGATATGAACCTGGTAAACAACCGCGTCTTTATACCACAAAGCATCTTCTTTAAGTTTTTTAATCATACCGTCCTCTGAATGTTAACCGGAAAGTTTCATCAAACTAAGCTTGTTGAACACTAAAAATATGTGCTGGCATTTTATAAGGATTTAACTCAACAAAATTCCATTCTCCCTGCCAGCTGTACTCATCACTGGTCAACAAATCCACGACCTTATAAGATTGATCATAGGCAAAACCCCACTGCCCTAAAGGCAACTTGACTGTACCAGCCTGCGTATTGGCGCTATCCAAATTGACAATGACCAAAATAATATTTTTCGAATCATCAGTCTTTTTATAATACGCAATCAGATTATCATTATTCACATCGCAAAATTTCACATTCCATGTTGTTTGCAAAGCTGGATTTCGTTTACGAATACGATTGATGCGCGTCATAATATCTTTAAGATTTTGCGGCTCATTCCAATTCCACTGTTTGATTTCATACTTTTCCGAATCAAAATACTCTTCTTTGCCGGCCACCGGAGTATTAACACAAAGCTCATAAGCCGGTCCATAAAGACCATAATTCGACGATAATGTCGCCGCTAAAATCAATCGGCTGATAAAAGCCGGACGGCCGCCAGTTTGCAAATGATACGGTAAAATATCTGGAGTATTTGGCCAAAAATTCGGCCGAAAATATTCCCGAGATTCCGTTTGCGTCAATTCGGTCATATATTCAATAAGTTCCGCCTTACTGACCCGCCAGGTAAAATATGTATAGGATTGATGAAACCCTACTTTTCCTAATTGCTTCATAATATTCGGACGAGTAAAGGCTTCGGCGAGAAAAACAACTTCCGGATGGTTCTTATGCGTTTCTCCAATCATCCATTGCCAAAAAGCAAATGGCTTGGTGTGCGGATTATCCACCCGAAAAATCGTAATCCCCTGGTCAATCCAAAAATCCACAATACTTTTTAACTCTTGCCATAATTCGAATGAATTCGAACAATAAAAATTGACCGGATACACATCTTCATATTTTTTAGGAGGATTTTCGGCATATTGAATCGTGCCATCCGGCCTTTGGTAAAACCATTCGGGATGCTCTTTAACATAAGGATGATCCGGCGAACATTGATAAGCAATATCAATCGAAACTTCTAAACCCAGCGAATTGGCTTTTTTGATAAAGCGATGAAAATCATCCATCGTTCCCAAACGAGCGTCAATAGCTTTATGGCCGCCCCCCTGACCTCCAATAGCCCAGGGACTGCCCGGATCATTGGGCCCGCCGACACGCGCATTATTCTTTCCCTTACGATGCGTTGTCCCGATCGGATGAATCGGCGGCAAATAAATCACATCAAATCCCATGCGCGCGATTTCCGGTAAAATGGCTTCACAATCTTTAAACGTTCCATGTTTCCCATTCTTGCCAAAGGAACGCGGAAAAAACTCATACCAACTGCTTAATAAAGCTTTGGGACTGTTGACCTGAACTTTTAAAACTTTGTCATAACAGACATATGAGGCCGTATCTGGTGTTGCTTGAGTTAAACTCAACAGCTGGGCACTCAATAGCAATGTCTGTTTCTGATTGGAATTGGAAGCCTTTTGTATTTCCTCCAGCAAAGATTTAATACGCTCAACCTCTTTACCCTTTTCTTGTTCAACAATATGTTTTAAATAATTGATCCCGATCAGGATATCAACCGTGACATCTTGGCCGGCTTCAATCCGCTTTTTAAAATCTTTTTGCCAGGTTTCAAAATGATTAACCCAGGCCTCAATGCAATATTCATGATCAGATTGTTCCGTAATCACAAAATCCGCCCGCCAACGATCATTGCCCAAACTCGTCATGGGCAATTTCTTCCAAGCTTTTTCTCCCAACTTCCTGTATAAAAGCACCGCGTTGACACTGTCATGCCCTTCGGTATAGATATCCGCCATTACCGCAACCTGCTCCTGCGGCACACGTTTAATAGGAAACACGCCCCCATCAATCTCAGGCGCAAGATGCTCAATAATCACGCGTTGAAAAGTATGTTTTGCGTTCGCCGTCTTTAACTGTGTCATAAACACCTACTTTCTCTAAAGTTAAAACATCGGTGCATTATACTATGCTTGAATCCCACGCAGGAAAATTTCCCACAAAACTTCGGCTTTATTTAATGGAAATACAGTGTAATTCGTCAAAGAGTACAAAATAATACATGTTTGAATCAGTCCAAAAAAAGCCAAACTCGCGACTTCCAAATCCGTCTCTGGACGCACTTCTTTCTGTTGCCGAGCTTGCTCAAGAATACTTCTGATCTTAAGCTGATAGCGCCGCACAACATCAAGAACTTTCTTGGTCAATACCTTATCTTTAAAATGAATCGACTCAGAAGTGATCGCAAAAAAAATGCCTTTTTTACGCTCCGAAAGAAATAAATGCGCCTTCATAATTTCTTTGAGCTGCTCGATCGGATCAACAGTTGAAGCAATGGATTGGGCCACGCCATCACTTAAAGTTCCTTCAAAATCTTCAATCAAAGCACCTAAAATCGCTCGTTTATTATCAAAATGCCGATACAAAGCCGGCTCAGAAATCTTCATTTTTGAAGAGAGATTCTTCATCGTCAAAGCTTTGATGCCTTGATGAATAATCAAATCCCGAGCGGTGTCGATGATTTCTCTCTTGCGAATATCTGTGGGTTTTTTTGTCATAGTCATGTTAGTTAATGATAACTAACATAATGTAACAGAGTCTGATTCATCTGTCAACCACAACCTTAAAAAAGTCTTGCTTCACAGCACATTTTCTTTGCGACCTTTTAGGAATTTCTGCAAAACATAGACTCCTGCTAATAGGACAACAGCGACACCCACCTTCCAAATATGCTGCGGATTAGCAATAACGCTAATAAAAGAAGAGCCAAAATACACCAAAGCAAATGAGCCGGGCATAATGCCAAAGAATGTGGCTAAAAAATAATCGCGAAACTTAACCTTGGTCAAACCTAAGCCAAGATTTTGAATATCCCAAGGCAAATTAGGAATCAACCGTATCAACAACACCGTTACAAACCCCCGTTTCTCAATAGCCACATCTATATTGCCCATTTTGCCTTTGAGCAATTTTTCAACCGCGTCCCGAGCCAGATAGCGCGCAATAAAAAATTCTCCCACCGCTGACAAATTCGCCGCAATCAATAAATACATAAAACCCTGCACGCCCCAAATCACACCAGCAGAAGCTGACAATAGTGAAGCAGGAAAAAGAATCAACGGGCGAGCGATATAAAAAATGATATAAATCACCGGCCCCCAAATCCCGAAACCTTGGATGATTTCCCTGAATCTCTCCGGCGTCATCCCTGAAAAATCAATATGCAAAGCCCGCACCAAAATAAACATAGCCACCAGCAGATTCATCCCAATCAATAATTTCAACCACGGATTTTTCTTCATCAAGTCATCTCGCAATTTCTCTATTTATTTAAGCAAATAGGTTGCAATCTTAATCAAAGGACTTTGAGCGGCCAAATACGTCCCGCTGACCTTTTTATTAATCTGTGCCAGCGTCGGATAAACATGCATCGCTTTTTCAATTTTGCCAATGTCAACCTTGGCATGGATTGCCGCAACCCATTCATGAATCAATTCGCCGGCGTGAAGGCCAACAATTTGTGCTCCAATGATTTTCCGTTTGATATCAGTCAACAATTTGATAAATCCCTGCGTTGCCCCCTCAGCCAAAGCGCGATCCAAATGAGCAAAGTCATATTTATAAACCTTGTATTGAATTCCCGCCTGCTGGGCCATGGTTTCATTTAAGCCAACACAAGCGACCTCTGGATCAGTAAACGTACACCACGGCACAGCAGTATAATCGGTTTTCAACAGCGGCCATGGCAATTTGGCATTTAAAGCGGCAATTCTCGCATCATATTCTGCGACATGCGTGAATAAAAACCCGCCTTTGCAATCTCCACAGGCATAAATATTTTTCGCCGTGGTTTGCAGGTTCCGATTCACTGTGATGCCCTGCGGTGCGTATTGAACACCCGCTTTTTCTAAATCCAATCCCGCAACATTGGGCTGCCGTCCCGTCGCAACCAGTAATCTTTGGGCTAATACCTTTTTCATATTGCCCTGATATTCCATCGTGACTTCGATCCCCTCACCTGCTTTGCACACCTTTTGCGCTTTTGCTTGCACAAAGAACTCAATGCCTTCTTTAGCCAATAGCTCATGGACATAAGACGAAACATCCGGGTCTTCCTTGGGCAGAATACAATCGGCAAACTCGATGACGGTGACTTTTGATCCCAAGCGCGAAAACGATTGCGCCATTTCCATACCAATGGGTCCCCCGCCCAAGACAATCAGAGATGCCGGCAACTTATCCAGCAAGAAAATTTCAACATTGGTGATAAAAGGAACATCTTTTAGTCCTTCAATGGGCAAGATCCGAGCCGATGAGCCCGTGGCTAAAATAATTTTTTTAGCAGTAATCTTTGCTCCGTTGCATTCAAGCGTGCGACTATCTAAAAATCTTGGCGAACCAAAGCGTGTTTCAATATTGTATTGCTTTTTAAATGCCTCGGGGGAATCATGCTTTTGTATGCCGGCGATAATGCCCTGAATGCGATCCCGGACCTTGGGAAAATCCACCGGTTCAATAGGAACTTTCGGCAAACCATACTGCTGGACCTGTTTCATCAAGTGATAAACGTTTGCACTTTTAATCAATGATTTCGACGGTATACAACCATAATGCAAACAATCGCCGCCCAATTTTTCTTCTTTTTCAATCAACAATGTTTTGGAACCCAGCTGCGCTGACCAAATAGATGACGTTAACCCTGCCGCCCCACCGCCGATCACCACCATATCAAAAGAAAAGTCTGCCATAAATCTCTCCTCAACGAATATTTTTGTAAAATTTTGCTAATCGCTGTGTGGACACACCTAAAATAAAACCCCAACTGAGTAAAATATTCATTAAGGTTGTTTTAACAATGCCTCGCTTTTCCCAACGCCGCGGCAAAACAGTGGCTGATGAATCGAGAACAATGGTTTTACCTAACTGACGCAACTGTCGAGAGAAAAGCACATCTTCAAACAAAGGCACATTATCAAACCCACCGATTTGCTCAAAAATATCTCGGCGGACAAAGATGGCTTGATCTCCATAAAAGATCTTAAATAATTCCGCACGCAAATTCCCAGACGATTCTATCCAACGATAAATCCATTTTCCAGAGTCAATCTTATGGGTAAAGCAACCGCCAACATAATTTAATAAAACTTGTTTAGCGATAATTCTCAATCCCTCCGCAGCGATGACACAGTCGGCATGTAAAAAAAGCAAAACATCTCCCTTTGCTGCACAAGCTCCCGCGTTCATTTGCACAGCTCTGCCGCGCGGGGATGTGATAACCTTCACTGAATACTGACCAACAATATCCCTAGTCCTATCATTGCTATGACCGTCGACAACAATAACCTCAAGATCCGAAGCATAAGGCAGAGCCTTTAATGTTCTTTCAATCGCGGCCTCTTCGTTATAAACCGGAATAATAATAGAAATCACTGCAAAGTTCCCTGACAACTGGATCCTGTTCCCGCGGTGCAACCAAAACAATGATTGGCGGTCAACACCTGCCAACTCTCCAAATCTTTTTTGGTAACATCAAAAACAGTAAGCTCATGATCCTTGCGCATTCCCATACCCAACATTTGATTAAAATCACAATCAAACAGTTTCCCGTCCCAACCAATACTTAAGGTATTGCGACACATCAGTCCGTCTAAAGTGCCGGGATTAAAACTATTAACCAATAATTCACAATAACTTTCCAACTGATTAAATGTTTTTAAGAATTTGGCATAACGCGTAATGGGCATATTGGTGATGGTGTAAAGTTTATTAAAAACAATCCCGAAATCATCAGAAAGCCGCTGCTTGTAATCCTGTTGCAATTTCTCTTGTGCCGGTGGCAAATGCGCTCCGACGGGATTATAAACCAAATTCAACACAAGCCCACTATTGCTCTGCCCATACCCCAAGCGATTCAACTCTTGCAAAGCTTCAATAGATTTACCAAACACTCCCCTGCCTCGCTGTTGATCAACATTGTCTTGGGTATAACACGGCAAAGACGCAATCACCTCAACCTGATGCTGTGCCAGAAAATCTCCCAAGTCCTGCATGCCTTGTTCAAAGAGAATCGTTAAATTGCAACGGTCAATAATATGTATTGCGCGCTGATGGGCTTGGTGCACCAAATAACGAAAGTGAGGATTCATTTCCGGCGCTCCACCCGTCAAATCCAAAGTCTTAGGATGAAATTCATCCATTAACCGGACAATAGCCTGTGCTGTTCTCAAATCCATATTTTCTTTGACTTTGCTCGGCCCAGCCTCGACGTGACAATGAGAACAGGTCAAATTGCACAACTTGCCTACATTGACTTGCAAAATGTCAATGCCCGTCTTGCGCAAATCATATTGATGTTGTGTTAATTTTTCTTTAAAGGATTTCATGCATACTACCTGATTTAATCTCATCTAAATCTTCTAAAACAGACACTGATTGATATTTTAATTTTAATTTTGTAATTATGTGATATGTCTGAGCTAAAACGTCGCTGGTGCTCCAACTGATATTCACGAACACTTGCGGATGATTCGCCGATAAACCAATCAAATAATAGCCGCCATCTTTAGCCGGCCCGATCACCACATCAATTTCATTAAGCAAGGCAAAACCTTGTTGAGCTATTGCAGTGGTCAAATGCAAAGTATCGCTGCCATAAGCGGCTACCCTTTTATACCCCTGAGCAAACGCCCAAGCAAAAGCCGACGTTAAACGCTGCCCCAAATCATCACCCTGCTGCGGAAGATACTCATCCGCACTGGGCAGCCACTGTTGAATTTTGTCATGATCCTCTGGCGGATCAAAGAAAACGATCAAGTCTGTCTGCCCACAGGCCCGCAGAATAGAATAATTCTGCCCAGCCAATTGCCGATAAACTCGCGCGGCCGCTTGATCACCCAATGTTTTGGCTAAGCGAGTCTTGACGTGTCCGGCCGTCGGATATTTCACAAAAAACAAAATCGCCTGTTGATTACGGCACGTCATTTAGTCTCCAATTTTAGGTAACTAAAAAAGCTCCACCGTCGCAGCGCCTCGCCTCAACCCCAGAACCAAAGATAAAATCAAAAAGATTTAACGCAATAATAAGAAATCCAACAATTCAAACGGGAGTTTTTTGAACATAATTCACAAGCATTTGAATTTTTTCCAATTTGATTGTTATATTTTCCACACAAGCTCAAACCGCCTACGCGACGGGGACAGAATTCTTAACACTGGGGCGCTGAGAAATTTTCTGATACCACTCATTGAGTTTGGAATGTTTTTCTGCGCGATACAAATCCGGTAAACGAAATTGCAAATAACCCAACGCGCACACAACGGCCACTGATCCCAAATGCCAAGATTCAAGATCAGCAAGGTGGCTATCAAAATATTCCAACACCCGGTCAATGGAAACAATGTTAAGATCAATAAACTTCGCATTATAATCCTGAGGATGACGCATTTTTTCCATAACGACGCCAACCGTGATATCCATCAAACCGTCAGCTATTGCGGCCATATTAAGAACCTTCCAACGCTCAATTGAATCTTGCGGAATAAAGCGCGGCGCCGGCGTCAAAGCGTCAAGATACTCACAAATCAATGGATTATCACAAAGACTCATGGTTTCATCGATAACCAAAGCAGGAACCTTACCGACAGGATTGGCTTTTAATAAAACCGAAGATTTATTGGCCAAATCTTCCTCGAACAGCTCTAATTTGATATTTTTTTCTTCAGCAATAATACGGGCCTTGCGAGCATAAGGCGAACGCTGGGTGTAATAAAGTTTCATGTTGATCTCCTATTAATAAGTTATCTAAAAGTATAAAAACTTTAACTGGACATTAACAGAAGCGGTCCTTCTCTTCTATTTACTTTTCGTTACGCCACACAGAACGCAAATACGTTACAACTTTTCGCTCTTGCCGCATTAAAGAATCAGTCCCATCACCCAAAGACATAATACCCCACCATTCATCGTGGGCCGTATGATCAGGCGTATTCCAAGACTTTGTTCCCGAATTATGTTCGGCGGGCGAACCATCCATATACCACCGATCTGTCCAATCAAAAACAACACCGCCAATTGAATTCCCAGCATGCCCGTCCAACGAATCACGATGCTTCAAAATATCCTGCCAAGCCCCACGAGTATAATGATCCTGCCAATCTTGATCTTCACCTTTGTTTTTATTATAAGCTTGCGTACCAAACTCTAGAATAAACATTGGCCGATCAAAGATTTTCTTTGTTTCTGCCCATAAATCCCCAAAACCATACTGCCCCCGATAAGAATTATAAGCCACAATATCAATCTCCGGCGCCAACTCGCTGTACAATTCCAAAGTCACTTCATTAAAACCAGCATCACCCTCACTGATAGCAACAGGATGATTTGGATCAAGCTCCTTAACAATTCTCGCCAATTCACCAACCAGCGTCGCATATTCCCGCGGCTTAGTCTTAGCATTGCACCGAGAAAAATCCGCCATATTATTTTCATTGCCCAATAACCACATCAAAACATATGGCTCATCTTTATTATCCAAAACCATGGCCCGTACAGATTTCTTAATATTCTCACGATGAATAGGGTTTGCATAATCTGTCCCGGCATCCCAGCTAGCACCTGAGCCGATGGTCCAAGACCCCAAGAAATTACCCATAATCACCCTAATCCCATAATCCGAATAAAGCTGACGCAACAAGTCTTTATTAACAGGATGCGCAAATTGCAAAGCAACGCCAGGATTATTCTTATAAATGTCCCCAACAATTTTATTATTCGAAGCCACGTGATAAAGACGAATCGTATTGACCCCTAAATCTTTCATCAAAGAAAAATCGCCAATCGCCTTTTCATCGACATCCTGAACATTATTGTGATTCTTATCTAGCCAAGATTGATAAGCAAAATCATTCTGGCCATCATGATCATCATCATAATCCATCCAATTTCGCATCGTCAGCTGCTTAGGGTCTTCCCCAATCTTAACCGGAGTATACGTCATACCTTTGATAAAATACGGCTGGTCATCAACCAATAATTGCCAATTTCCGCTTTTATCTTTAACAACTTTGACAAAACCTTCTGTAGGTTTTATAACATCCTGACTCGATGCGTAAAAAACCTGAAAAAAAATCATCACCACCACAGACATTAGAATTCGGATCTTCATACTATCTTACCTCCCACAACATCGACGAGAATATTACGGGTTGAAAATGTCTTATAAATTTCTAGAACTTAATCCCAACATCCAAGATGACTTTTTGCGTATCTGTCAAAAAATCATCAGCATTATAGTACGCATACTTGACGGAAGTTGTAACATACTGATTGATCGGCTTTTCCAAAAAGAGACCCCACTCTTGGCCATAATCCATTGGGCCATATTCCGCCGAGAAATAATGATACTGTGCATTAACAAGCAACCCGTTGATCATTTTAAGATTTCCTGCCAAATCCTTCACTTTATAATTTAAATCAACATAAATATCTTCCAGCCCCGCAGCGGGTGTCGTTAAAAATTTATCCGCCCATCCATTAAATTTATGTCCTGTAGCCAAAGGCGTTCTAAACGCAAACTTGCCATGATCACTGCCCAAAACTTCATAGCCTACTGTCGTGGTTAAACCTTGCCAAACAATAGCAGGAGCAATGTGAAAATAATTAGCTCCATAATTCGTTGGATTGTCGGCAAAATCCAATTGATGCGCATATTCTCCATAATATTTGAATTTGATATCCTCACTTAAGTCAACATCTCCGGCGAGACTTGCGCCAAATGTTTGACTGGAATTCGCAGCTGAATCACTGCCAAAATCAAAAAGATAACCATAGGTCGTAAGTTTGCCGATTGACAAACTTGTATTTGAAATATTATAGAAATGACTTTTGGAGCCCCAATCTCCAACTAAGGATTGTTCACCAAAAATACGATTAACATTATAAATGTAACCATATTTTATTTCGGTAGCGACGATGGACTTATTCGCAATGGTCGCTGCATCAAAGACCTGATTATTTTGCCGCCATCCCACCGCGCCAATAAACCGCTGATTATCCACGACAATCACTTGCCGCCCGCCACGAAGAGTTGTATCTGGAATCCCGGTATACTGACCATAAGCTTGATTGACCTGTATGTTTTCGGGATCGGCCACAACTGGATAATTTGTCCGTCCGTTGACGGTATCATTATAATTATCCTTCCCTAAATAATTGACGGATTCTCCCTCAATCACAGCAGAGACGCCATAAAATTCCCCGGTCTTCAAACCCAAAAGAGTACGCAGTGTTGAAGAATTGGCTCGTTTGACTATTGCATCTTGGTCAACATACTCATAACGCATTCTCATTTGGGCATAAAACTGGCTCTCTTTAATCGCTTCTTTTACGGTGTCACCGGCATTAGCTGGGATTGCCATGAACAACACCGCCCCAACAACCAAACCTCGTAATAATAATCTCATAAACTCCTCCGTATTATTTCTATTTAAAAATTAACTCTGCTCAAAAGTGGGAGCTGTCGCTACTTTTGAACGAAATATTTCATTGCTTGCGGCATCAACTCTTTAATATTATTAATGCGGGTTTGGTCTGAAGGATGCGAGCTTAAGAATTCTAAGTTGAAATTCCCTTGCTTTAATTTGGCCATTCTTTCCCAAAAGGCAATGGCAGCATGCGGATCATAGCCAGCCATAGACATAAAAATCAAACCCAAGTGGTCGGCTTCGCTCTCTTGCAGACGGCTATAAGGCAATTGCACTCCATATTGGGCACCCACATTAAAAGTGGTCATCCAAAGTTTTTTTGTCTCTTCTGGTTTGTCTTTCAAGGCGATAGACAGAGCTTGACCACCCAAACTCGAAAGCACTCCCTGACTCATCCGCTCATTTCCATGCTGAGCAATTGCGTGCGCAATCTCATGAGAGAGAACAACGGCTAATCCCTTGTCATCCTCAGCGACGGGTAAAATACCGGTATAAACAACAACCTTGCCTCCCGGCATACACCAGGCATTGATCTCTTGGCTCTCCACCACATTAAATTCCCACTGATAATTTTTCAACCGATCTGACATATTATTTTCAGCCATGTATTTCTCAACAGCCGTTTGGATCTGTCGTCCAACAGTCTTAACAGATTGAACTTTAGCTGCATCCTTACTGATTGTATTCGATTTAAGAAAATCGCCATATTGTTGAAAACTTATGGAAAGCATAACGTCCGCCGGAACAATATCAAGCTGTCTTCGTCCAGTCAACGGCACCGTCGCACAAGAGGAACACGCAACACACAAGATGAATAAAACAATAATAAATCTAAATTCATTTTTCATATAATCCTGACTGTTTTGAATTTTTTATTAAACGGTTTCATCTTCCACCGAGGCCTCGATATCAATCACCTCATCAGATCGATCATAATTTGGCGGCACTCTTTCTTGTAATTTTGCCGACATCTTTACCCCATAAAGACGCATGCCATAAGTAAATACTACGCCAACACATAGCAAGAATGCTGATCCTATTTGCCCCTTAAGCAACAGCCCAATCATAGCTATGGGCGCAACCAAATGAAACATAAACATAAAAAATATCGCAATCCATCCTAAATAATAGAATATTGTCAGAAATGAATACATAAAAACTGATGCCCCGACGATATAAGACAATATAAACGACAATCCCGCCAAACGTCCCCGCAGATTTTCAAACAAAGATAATGGCAAAATGATCAACAAAAACGCGACAATCGACGCACCCGCCAATACTGAGATAACCGGATAAAGAAATTCCGAAACTTTGAGAATTCCGAAAATCAAAATAAACGGAATCAGGAGAAACCCCAAAAACAATAAGAAACCCAAAACCCTCAAACCAAAACCTTGGGCATTATTCATTATATTTATTCTAATCATGAAACTTCCTTAAGTTAATTCTTAAACAGGCTGGAACACTATCGAATAATTTTAAACGGCATAATCTTTCTTTTACAATATCAAAAATCTTAACCTGGTCTTCTTAATTAATTTTGGAAACCCTTATGATATTTTTAATGGTCTCTAATTTTCCCTTACGAAAATACACACATCCTGAGGACACTTCCGCCGCAACTTACGCAATATAAGAGGCCAATAAAAAACGGTTCAAGTTATGGCTGATCTAGAACTTGCGGCTATCATAGGCCCAATGCAACAATGCCTGACGCTGTTTACGACGACATGCTAAATCTCGAGGTTTACAATTTCTCTTTATTTGGGTGACATGGCGTTGCATAGCCCGCCAACGCTTGATCTGACGAACATCCTCATCTGGTATGCGCCGGCCCATATAATAGCGACAATACCACTGAAACCAACCTCTGGGATCAGCTGGATGAATCCACCCTTTCATGCGCCAGGTATGTAACGATTGACTAGCCTTTACCCCAAAAAAATTCGACTTTGAATCGTGACGCAAAGGACATAATTTCGCCTTCTTAAACCAAGTCGATGGAAACTCCTTGACACAATCGGTCATATACTTTCCACCAAAAACACCCAAAGATAACATCTGTTGTGGACTCAATTCAGGTTTGAATGCTTGATCAAAGTTCTTTCCCATCGGTTGGACGAGTTGATAGTGGTAATTCTTTTGCATATGATCGTTTACAATAACAATCCTATGTCTCATCGCTAATCCATTGACTGACGACAAACACATACCAAAGATTGGCACTAATCACCACTGCTTGCTTTATGGAGTTTAATAAAAATTGTTTTATTTCATTGACCGGGATAATAATCACTTCGATATCTTCCAATGCCCCCAAATGCTGTTTTGGATTTTGATTCACCTGAGCATTTTCATCAATATAAACAAACACAACCCGTCCAGAATCATTGATGATTCCTGCTTGTGATTTGATTAAAGGCCCCTTGTGTTTTATAAATCCAGTATATCCCGTTTCTTCCTTAAGTTCTTTGATAATTTGGGAATCGGAATGATTGTCTATTCCGGCCGGAAATCCGAGAATATAACCATTTATCGCAGGTCGGAATTGTTTAATCAATACAAATCTCCGAGATGGAATTAATTTTGCAATTATGACCACGCTAGAAGTATTATTTTTACGAGCAACACTTTCCCAGCGTACTAAATCACCGTTTTTATTTTCATAAACGGTCTCTTTCAGCGATAACCAGCGGCCAGAATACAAATTATTCTCAGTTATTCTTCTCATCATTAACCAGTTCCCCAGATTGTTTTTGCCAGAGTTGAGGAACTTTACGTACTTTGCTCATATCATAACCCTGGTCTTTTAACATACTGATCAGACGCTGATAATCAGCCTCAGGAATTTCGGGAGTGCGCGCCATGATCCAAAAATAATCACGTTTATTGCGGCCAATAATGGTTTGACTATAATCCGCGTTTAAATAGGTAATCAGATACTCCGCTTTAAAAGGCCAAATAAACTGCATCGCCCAGGTTGAGTTGTTGACCTTATCGACAACAAAACCACGCGGATTGTATCGTTTAGCCGGTCCATCAAAACCGCCTTGATTAAAAGTAAAAATCGTGTCAATCGAACCATCGTCCAGCAGCCGGTATTCTTCAATGCCGTTATAAGCTTTGGTTTCTATAAAGGTGGGAATCGCCGCCAAAACATACCAAGGCCCCATAAATCTTTTCAAATCAACTTTCTCGGCAGTCTTCAACCGAGGCAGCGAACTGGCACAGCCGGTCACAAAAAAGGTGCACATTAAAATCAATATCGCTTGTATTCTCATATTTCTCCTTTTGGTTTTAAAATCATTCTTAATTTATTGATCGTTCTCTTTATCATCATCGCCGCTTTGGCAAGGGGATAAAGAAACTTGTTGTCCGCATATATTCTTTAAAGGCCTCTCCTTTATTCTTCAAAGCTCGTGTTTCCATCAGCGGGATTCCTGTCACTTTCATTAAAAGAAAGAGCATCAATGCTGGTGCGATGAAACCCCACCATCCCTGAGGACTGCCTAAAGCGAAGATAAAATAGGCCACCCACATCAGCCATTCAAAAAAGAAATTAGGATGTCGTGAATAATTCCATAATCCTTGCTGACAAATCTTGCCTTTGTTGTTTGAATCCGCTTTAAATTTTCTTAATTGTTCATCCGCTACCGATTCGCCGATCAGACCAATCAACCATATCACCACCGCGATAAGTTCAATCACCTTAATGGTTGGATCAGTATTGAGAAACGCAATAAAAAACGGGACGGACAGCACAACATTAAAAATTGGCTGCAGTTGGAAGATCACAAAAAAATTCCGCCCAGCTTGGCGCCCCCAATCTTCTCTAAATTGAGCGTAACGACTGTCCTCGCGTCCATCATGAATGATTCGCCGCAGCAAATGCGAGGACAAACGCAAGGTCCAAATGAAAATAGGCAGCAAAATCAACCACTTCCTTAATAGAAACCCATCTAAGTTGATCGCATACCAACCAACTAAAACAGACATGCCAATACTCCAACCCACATCAGCTGTTGACGCATCTTTGGTGCGCATTTGTATGCCCCACAACACCGTCTGCATCAAGACAAGCATCAGGTACCCTTTAAAAATGATGTCAAAGTTTTCGCTCATTGTGGTTTATGATGGTTCGCCATTTTGTTTTTAACAAAACGCACCATCCCTCCTAAAATTGGTATACCTTCGTAGACAAACTCACCCAGATCAAAATAATCCCGGTGATAAATAGCTTTGCCTTCTTTTCCTCCGAATTTAATAACCGATACGCCATCAACGATAACCGGTTGACCTTTATTAAAGTTTTTGGCTATCAATGTCATCTTCCAGACCAAACTGCAACTGTTGCCATCTCTGATCTGATCAGGAATATCCCAATGGATTGATTGAACATTGTTATACATGTTCCGATAATAATCCTTCATTTGCTGGCGATTGTTGACGGCGACTAAAGGATCAAGAAATTTGATATTCTCGTCGTAAAATTGATCAACCAGATGCATGGTATCCTTGTTGAGTGCTTCAAAAAATTCTTTGGGTGTTAAGATTTCAGCAGCCATAGATAACTCTCCTTATCAGCTGATTAAATAAGATTGTTGACCTTTAGTAAACCACACAACTGTTTTAATGTAAATCGCTTATTAACTGCCAAATACGTCTGCTGTTTATTCGCTTTGTAATGATCTTTATGCTGACCAATGGTCTGATAATTGTAAAATAAACTTGTCCGATAAATCAGTTGAAATATCTTTTCTGCGAATTGTGAATATGGGAATGATTGATTGTTCCTTTGATATAAGGGCGCCAATCCTAATGATATCTGTTCGAATCCTTCTTGTTTAAATTGAAACAAAGCATTGAGTATTAAAAAATCCTGGGATCCTAAAGGCGCTTTATCAGATACCCGAAGATGTTGAAGGGTGTAACTTAACACCTGACCTGTGTTCATTTTAGAAAAAATTGGATCAAAAGTGCAAAATCCAATGATATCTTTGTTTTTGACCATATAGAAATATCTAACCCCTGGCTCTTTGGTCCCATTAAAGGGCCGAGCCATAAACCGCAATTCTTTAGAACCCGGTTTTACTTTGAGCCATTGATCATTGATGTCCCAGACTTTTTGAGCGTCAGCGTTATACTCAAAAACAAAATACTTTTGATTATTCAATTTTGAAAGATAACTCTTTAAACATTTTCTTTTTTTCCAAGACACCTCAAAATCTTGAGTATTGATCACATGCTCAACACCAAACCCATTGATTGTATAATTTAAACATTTTAATACTGTTGCATAGTCATAAGAAATCTGACAATAAACAGCATTTTTGTGCTTTTGCTCAAACAAAACGGTTGCTTTTAACATTTCACTTTTGGGTGTTATCGGATCAGAAAGCACAAAATCAACACCCCAAACAGATGTATAAGGAATAAAGCCTTGAAACGACGGATGACGAAATTCTCGAATGTCTTTCTGAAGAGCTGAATAAGACATGCTATTGGTACCGTATTTCAAGATATTTTCAATCTTTATATGATTGTCAAAATTTACCAATGATTTATTTAAGGTTTGTCCGCTCATGATAAATTCCTCTCTGGTCTAGGCATAATTGGGCCAAGGTCCCCCTACCAAAAAATAATTGGGTCCCATCTTTTCCTTATTGATTGTTCTCTTTGAAGGCTCTTGCTCAACAAAACAATCTTTGCAATTTATACCGTGCAACTTTGCATAAATTGTTTGCGCTAATCTTTTTTTATCCAATAGTGTTTGTGCACACATGATTCATCTCCCTTTTTAGTTTATGTGTTCTTCCGTATTTCTTATGGGCTTGAGTAAAGTGTCCGGCCGCAATGGCAGCCGCAATTGAGATTTCTCCTGCCAGAACAGTGGCGGCACAAATTTCAGCAAACTTTTTTGATTTATCTTTTCCATAACAATCCATCAGTTCTAAACATTCTTTCTGAGTGGGAAGATGCGTTCCTCCACCCACAGTGCCCACAATCAAATTGGGCAATGAAATGGAGATATAAAGATCCCCTTGTTTGGTTAACTCCGCCCTGGAGGTCCCTGTTGAGGACTCAGCAACACAAGCAGCATCTTGACCACAAGCAATAAAAAGAGCTGTCAAAGCATTGGAGAAATGCGCATTGACCCCAATAGAACCACTGTGAATGCCGCCGACCATAGCCATATTGCTATACTCAACAAATTCTTCAGGCGTTGTATGCAAAAACTTTTTGACTAGCAATTTATTGATAGTAACTTCGGCCAACATATTTTTTCCTCTACCTGCATATTGAGATAGCCTAGTGGCCTTTTTATCTCCAGAAAGATTGGCATCGATATACCATTTATTGGGTTTAATGGGACTGAACTTTTCAATATAGTGACAAATCGCGTCGGTGGCGATAGTCACCATATTCTGCCCAGCCGCATCCCCGCTAACAAACTTAAAGTTAATCCAAACATATTTACCGTCTATCTTAGAATCAAAATCTTCAAGGTGACCATAACGGGTTGTTGTTGTAACGATATCTCTTAAAATAGTAAAATGCTCTGATACCCAAGCCACAAATTGCGCGGACTCAAAAATACTATTAAAAATAAATCCAGGCGAGCGCGTTATCGTTTCGGAAATACACAAAACATTCGCTCCACCACTGAGTGTTATAATCTTTGCTCCTCTGTTATAGGAGGCCACCAAAGCCCCTTCAGTGGTCGCTAATGGGACGTGCCATGAGCCACCCGCATAAGCCCCATTGACTCTCAAGGGACCAATCAATCCAATTGGAATCTGAGCCATACCATAAAAGTTCTCTATATTCCCATCAAAAATACTGGGATCTTGAATCTTCTTGATTCCAGCCAAATAAGGCCCAGCTGGCGGTTGCTGATTTTTCATAGGTTTTACCCCAATCCCGTGATTCTTAATGTTATTTTTTATTTGACCTAAAACTTCCGAATCAATGATTGTATTTAACCTCGTTTTCATTTGACTTTTTGATATATACATTTCGCTCACCTACCTTTCCACTCGCATGGCGAGTTGCTCTTGACGAAAGTTCTGGTCATTTTTTAACCCTAGGATTTGATTTTTTAAATTCTGATCAAATGGTTTTTCCCCAATCCATACCGAAAATAAAGCCTTGGCAAAATCATTGCCTTGAATAACTCCGGTGAGTTGATCATTATGAGCAAACTTTGTACCAACTCCGGGAATATACGTTAATGAAAATCTATCGCCGGGTTTTAAATCAACAAAATATTGGCCCATTAAATCAACTTCTGCGGCAATGCTGTTGAATTGCTCATTGGTTATATTTTCTTTCATCGTATCAATTGTAAAATTGTTGAGTTTTTTGCCAGGGATTTTAACGAAATACTCAACTTCAATTCTTTTTGCTGTCTGGCCGAGAACAATTTCTTGATCAATCGCATCTGTATAAAAACCAGCAACAAAGGCCTTAAAAAAGACCACGGTCTTTAAACCTGTTCCTTGAAGAGTCATGCTAATGCCTTCGTCTTGATAAGTCTCTTCAAAATTAACGCCAACAATCTGTGCCGCATTGGCATTGAATGAAATAAAAATGCTGCACAAAAAAGTTGTGACAAAAATATTAATTTTCTTCATTTGACCTCCCCTGACTATTGGCACTGTTTAAGATGGATGAAGTCGTATAATTAAAAGCAACTCCTAAATAACCCATGCTCTTGGACTGCATAGAACCTTTGAAATAATTTTGGCTTTGTTGATACTCTAGCTGGTCGGGGAAAAACATAGCCGCGATATATTGACAGCTTATGGTAAATTTTCTTTTTGGAGAGACCAGAACACTAAAATATCTATCCGTCAAATCCGGCACTATCCGACTTTCCTCAATATCCCAAAAAAGGAAATTATTAACCATCACGGGAAAGTCATTGGGATTAAATATCGTTATTAATATGTCGTGGCGTGTTCTCAGTTCACCATGCTGATCTGTAGTTCCACAAATAAAATCAGCCCGATTCTCATACTCAATAGGATCTTGAATATATGCTTGGACGCTGACAACAGTGCTGGCCGCAATGATTGCAGCAAAAAGTAGAATTTTGATAAGTTGATTGATTTTGACTGTCATTGCTCTGCTCTCCTTTATGTTGCTAGAATAGCAGGCTCCAAAAAACAATCAACGCCGCATGATACACTACATAACATGTATATAAAAGTAAGTGTTTAGTATATTTCTTGAAATCTTCTTAAAGCGTTTGAAGATAAGTGGTTAGGTTAACATCCTTGTTTGTTATACCTAATTTATTGCGGATTCTGTTCCGATGAGTCTCTACAGTCTTGGAAGAAATGTTTAACATTTCTACAATTTCTTTGCTGCTAACTCCGTTTTTAATGAGATTGGCGATCTCGACTTCACGTGGGGATAATTTCAACTGCTGCTCAGAAACCTTAATGCCAAAAGTTGAAGTTAAGTCTTTCAAGTTCTTCTCTAAAATGTCAATATACTTTTTGTCTAAGCGGGTTCCTTTTCGCTTGATTTTCTTTAAAGCGGGAATCAAAACTTCCTCGACATTCATCACAACCCCTTCTTTGATTCTTTTTTTCTCTAATTCTATTTGCTCCAAAATCTCCTTCAATGCCCCATTTTTTTGCTCGATAGCTTGCTCTGATTTCTTGCGATCGGTTATGTCATGCTGAATAGCGATATAATGAGTCAAATTCCCCGATTCATCCTTGATGGGCTCAATATGCCACTCATTCCAAAACTCGGAACCATCTTTGCGATAGTTAATGGCTTGCCCATAAAACACTTCTCCGGCTTCTAATGCTGCTCTAAGCCTGCGGGTAACAGATTGATCTGTCTTTGGCCCTTGTAGGATGCGAGGCGTCTTTCCCAGCACGTCCTCGGGCAAATAGCCGGTCATCCTTGTAAAACCCGGATTCACATAAAGAATTTTAGGGCCGGGCGGATCCAAATCTTTTGTTGTGACAATAATCGAATCTTGAGTAAAGTGAACCACAGAGGCCAGAAGCTTTTCATCTGCTTGATATTTTGAATTGTATTGACTCATGCTTGTGAAATTTCCTAAAGTTTTAATCACTTTTCCCCTAATTCTACGTTGACTTGTGCAACATGACAAGTGAATTTACGAGCCTGAAAACATCCCTTGATCATTCTTTTCTCATGACTATTAATAGTGGTTTTATTGTCAAAAGGCGGGATAGAACTATCTTCGATAGGTTCAGGTTATGAAAGGTCTAGCCTGATTCCCAACCTGTTTAATAACAATATGTTGCGTGATGGTCAAAAAAATGTGCCAGATTTGTGCCTATCCTAAAGAGCTACTTTTTTTGATGATAAGCCGACCTGATTAAGTGTCCTTCAATGCGTAACTTGTGCTGCGCCCACCCGCGGTTTCTTTTACTAAAATACCCTTTTCAACAAGATCGAGAATATCGCGCAACGCCGTGTCCTGTGAACACTGGGTGATCTTCGCCCATTTAGAAGAAGTGAGCTTGCCTTCAAAACCATCAAACAACTTATTGATGATCATCTTCTGCCTCTCGTTAAGGGATTGGGCAGGATGAGATTCCCAAAAACGCGCTTTCTTAAATACACCCGACAAAGTATTTTCAGTTGCATCCAACGCCCGACCCAAACAGCTCAGGAACCACACAAGCCATGGCGTAATATCAATGCCGTCTTTTGTGGCACGGTTACTTTTCTGTGTTTTTTCAAGAATATCATAATAGGCATTCCGTTCCTGCCGGATCTGATTCGACATGCTGTAAAAACGCTCCCGGCTGCCGTCGGCACGTGCCAGTTGCATATCGGCAATAGCCCGGGCAATTCTTCCGTTACCATCATCAAAAGGATGAAGTGTCACAAACCACAAATGCCCAATACCAGCTTTGAGCACAGGATCTAAATCCTTTGTGAGCGAAATCGAAGTGTTAAACCATTTCAGAAATTCCTTCATTTCACTTTTAAGACGGTTGGCCTGCGGTGCTTTATAATGAACCTTCTCCCGGCCGATAGGACCAGACACAACTCTCATGGGACCATGCTTATCGTCGCGCCAATCAGCCACTGTAATTTTATGCATTCCGCTTCTACCGGTTGGGAATAAACTGGCATGCCAGCCAAACATTCGATCCTGCGTAAGGGGCTTGTCAAATTTCTGTGTGGCATCGAGCATCATTTCCACCACTCCATCCACATGACGATCAGAAGGCACAAGTCCACCGATGTCCATGCCCAGCCTGCGTGCAATGGATGACCGCACTTTGGCAGGGTCAAGAATCTCACCTTCAATTTCACTACTTTTTAAAACATCAAGGGTGAGAGTCTGCAGGATTGCCTCGGAACGCAAAGAAAAACCCAATGCTTCCATTCTTCCAATCAGTCGCCCTTGGCGATTGCGGACAGTCCCCAAGATAGACGCGACCTTTTCGTGATCCCATGTCAATTTAGGCCAAATGGTTAATTCATGAATGTATTTCATGGCAAATTCCTGCGGTGAATAGTCTCATTATTCTACGCATACTATGCGGAGAATATACCATGTTTTCTCCGCATACACAAGAGAGATTTAAATCTATATTGCTCCCTACTAAAAGAAAGCGTCATTGGATATAACGGCTATGTCCAATCATATCCAATTATTGAATCTTTCCATGAGATTTGAAACGATGTGCCGGATTCCTGCCTACCGGCAGGCAGGTGTGCCAAGTTATAATCGATCTGAATATTGTGAGATTGTACTTAAAATTTCATCAAACGATATTTGCCCCTGATAATACAATGTTGCAGTTTTTAGGCACTCCTTCTTAAATTGATCTCTTATCTTCGTATCTTTCAGCAAAAAAGCCTCCTGCTTTGCAATAGGAAACTTTTGATCTGCGACGGGAAATCTCTTCTTCTTATGCTCGTTGTATTCTGAAGTCCCGATAAACTTCTGAACCGTATCGTTTTGCAAAAGGCAAGCAACATCGTAATAATGCCGGATAAAATTAGCAGGCATCTTTCCGGACTCTTGCAGTTTCCGAAACTTTGTTGCGATTGTTTGCAATTTCTCAACAAACGTATAACCCAGATGATAGCACAAAACACCACCAGCTCTATTATCCTTAACCTTGAGTCCATTCTGCAATGCAAAATCAAGCGCCCAAGAGCTAATATCCATCGGGCTGTTGGGCGTCACCTCATCAAACCCAACTTCGAGCAATACACCCTCTTTTATGCCGCCGGCAACAGAGAAAGCACTTTTGTAAAAAAGCCGTATTCCACCGCTAAAGAATTTTTCATTATCAAATTCCGTGTCACGAATAATTCTTTGTATCCCATCAATATTAATTTTCTTCGCCAACCAGTCATAGTATTTCTTACGGCTTGCACAATGATCTGGTTTTATATGGTTTGGACCTGTCTTGACTTCCATGCCGGCAGGCGGTTCGATACGAATATCAATGTCCTCAGAAAATCGATGAATAATGCCATACCCTTTTGAGAGCGACGTACCTCCTTTGAGCTCGAAGGTAAATCCCCCTTGTTGCAAACCATATAAAACATGCATGATCCAATAATCTTTTTCAACCAGACTACGCTCTATCTTTTTTTCATGCTCTACAGCTCGCAAGAGTTCTTTAAATTCAGCGTGGTTATGTAAATAATCAGACATGTGCTAAGTTTCCCTCTAACATCCATTGATTAAATAAAGTTTTTGTTCTTTCTCCTGCATAAACATTGACCGCGCGCTTCATCTGAGATTCTGGTTCTTTCAGCACTTTTTCCTTAACACTTCGCAAAACACTTTCCCGATCTTCCGCTAACTCATTTAAATTGTTCAGTAAATCAACCAGTAGAAATTCTTCGGACAATTCTCTGGGGAATTTATGCTTTAATCGAAAATCAAACTCCTTTCCACCAAGAACGAATTGACCATGCCGTTTATGATTATAAACAAAGCGCGTATTGTACAACTGCGTAGTTCCCACTCCTAAAGAATTGTAAAGGTTAGGCGAGGTTAAAAGAAAATCATCGCTTTTTAAGAAGGCCCGTACCAATTTTTCGTCTTCCGGTGGCACAGAGCCAAACGAGGCTTTTGCAGGATAATAGTACAATCCCTGTGACATTTTTTGCAAGGTCCCCTCATCAACCAGTTGCTTTAAATGCCGATCAACCGCGGTTGACCATTGCTCCAGATCAACCCTGCGATAAACCTGTCCCGGTTTTAAATGCCTTTTAAGTTCGCTAAGCGCGTCCACGTCTTCTGCCTCCTACTTACCTCAAGTATAAAGAGTTTTCTCTAAGAATGCAACAATATTAATTTAAAATTCATGCAAATAAAGTGGAAGGACGCACCCAAGATGCTGATATAAATCTAATTGTGATGATTAGCCATCATCCAATCAAGCACCCCTTTAACACGACGCCAGACAGTAGCCATCTCATGGGCATAATACCGAGCCTCATCCTCTCCGCCCATAGATAAATAATCAGGAATCGCCTTCAAACGGAAACCTTTGACAAGATAATTAGGAATAAATTTATTTGTTTTAAAAGCGCGCGCCATCATTTCCCTTGATTGCAACGAATCACCTTCTTTAATAAACCACACCAACGCCCTCGTGTAGCACCATGGCGCGGAGCAATCATTCGCATACGGCCCATCCTCCATGAATTGTTCAAGTTCCGCAAATTTCGATCTCTTTGCCAGATAGCCTGCAAGAACATAGCGCATTCCCTGATTGTCATTCTCATTCAAACACAGCATATCGCGACACACCTCAATCGCTTCGGCATGCTTACCAAGCTCCCATAAAATTTCCTGAAGTCCAGCCAAAGCGCGCATATACGGCCTTGATTCCAGCAAAGCCCAAAATTGTCCGGCATTCTCTATAAAAAATTTTTGCCCTAATGCTTCTTTGCCAACCCTAACCCCTTGTAAAAAGTAGGTTGCGGCTTCGTCAAGATACTCTGCTGAATCACCTAAAACAACGTAGGCATCCGTGCAATTCGGATCAAGATTTAAAGCTTTTTGAGCCAAACCAACACGCTCATCAGAATCAGCCCGCTCCCATGCTTCATAAATCAACTCTTGAGCGATACGTGCAGGCGACGCATCTGCGAGCTCAGAGGCGGCTTCACCCAATTCTCTTCTTAAGTAAGTCTTCAAATCTTCCTCTTTTGGAATACCCCAAAGAATATTTCTAAGATCTGGTGGGACCTTGTAACCGTAAAGTGCCGAAAACGTCTCGATCGGAAACCCGTATTTCAGCGCTCCCATGGGCATGCCATTCAATTGAGCGGCTACGACGGCCGCAGGATCCTCGTCCTTCTTAGCTTTACTCAGCCACCAGCGGGAATTTAAGACCATCTGGTTCATGGAGGCAAGCACACTGCGATCATTGGCTTTATCGACGACAATCTCGTCACAGCCTTGCAAAACTTTCTGCATCATTTCACTTGGACAATGCGTATGAAACATAGCACGCGAAAGCCCTTTGTAAAAAAGTTCACGAAGGTTTTTGAGATCCTTTTTCTTCACTCCCGCGACAAGGAAAGAAAACAGCGTCGATCGATGAGTAAAAAGCAGCTGCTTCTTGTGCTCATGATAAAATAAATTCACGAACCATTCTGAAACAGATGGACTATCAGTGTTCAAAGATAAAGACTGAGGCTTGATACCGCTAAACAATAAAAACTTTTGTGTCCCACGTAAAAGAATCATTTTTTAATAACCTAACGTTGTTAAATCACCTACAAGCGCCCTCGTTTTGTCATACACTGCGTAATGGTCAATAAAAATGTGCCAGATTTGTGCCACATGCTATATGAGTTTTTCCATTTTTTCTATAGCAGCATAGTAAATACTCAAAAACTTATCTTTTATTGTAAAAAGCTCGTCCATCATTTTTTCAGAATGGGACTTATTCTCATATTCAAAAGGATAAAACCGAATACCCTTTTTATAAAATCCGCCTTCATAATTAATTTGAAAAAAATAATCTCGGTCAACAAGAGATCGATGCTTACTCAAGTTACAAAAACTCCTCACGTAGCCAAACTCATCTGAGTCAATCCATTCTCCTATAGCATTCTCTAAATCCGGAGCGATACCTTTCAATTGTTTACTCACTTTATAAATTGTAACTTTGCTTCGGGGCAGCGTAGAAGATAGGATTACCATATTGATTACCTGTGCGCAAATATCAGGAGCCAAAGAGAATATTTCCAAACGTGCCATATTCAGCACAAACCTGCCGAAGGACGAGCAAGTCCGCCAGAAGCAAATGAACCCGACACTCCTGGAAATGTTCTCTTTTACTCTCTTTTGAGTTTCTTTAGAATTTTATTTTTCATATTGAAACGTGGCATTGCCCATTGCCAAGATCAACAAAATTAATTTTAACATCCATGAACTTCTCAATAATCTCGGCATTGGTAAGGCTGTGCAGCGTCAGGGCCGTAGTTTTAAATTCTCCACCTTTGGCCAAAGCAAACGGGATCAAAAGCTGATCAGCCAAATACGTCCCCACCGGAGCATCGATTTGTAAATATTTCTTTACTTGTTCAATGGCTTCATGCGCTACTGCTTCCGCGCTTTTACGCAATTCTCCGAAACCCACAAACATTTCCCTGATATTTTCACTATCAACCTCAACCGTAAAAATATTTCCCGGACCTTGAGAATCCATGGCTTGAAAAATCTCACTTTGATCATCTTCCAGAGAAAAATGTTTTTTAGCGACCGCGATTTCTCTGACAGCAACATTGCCAGGGATTTGGGCAAAGAGTGATCTTGCCTTTATGCCTTTAAGTTTGCCGCGCTCTAACAAAAATATGGGTTTTAATTTCTTTATAGGCACAATTTTAGCTTCGATCTTTCCGCCGCCGGCCGGGTAAAAACCGTGGCGATGCAAAGTCACTTCTAAATCCACACCCATTTGTTTGAGAATCGGCGCAAAAACTATTTTTAAAAAATCCACCGGGGGTGCGAAAGGATTATGCGTTCCTCCTTCGATCACAATTATGGATGGTGAGTCCGCGATCATCAAAGCCGGTAAAATGGTTTGCAAAACAAGAGTCGCGCTACCCGCCGTCCCAACTGAAAAATGGTATTCCCCTGCGGTGACTTCTCCCGGATAGAAAGTCAGCTTTTGCGAGCCGATAACATTCCCATCGACCTTTGCATCTCCAATCTTCGTAGCTGCTTCGACAGCCGTTAAATGCTGGCGTAAAAGCCCCGGCTTACTACGCTTAGCGCGGATATTCTCAATCGTAAACGGCTCGCCCGTTACTAAGGACAACCCGAGAGCTGTCCTTAGTATTTGGCCCCCGCCTTCACCGATTGAACCGTCGATTTTAATCATTTGACCTCTTTGGTTCTCACCGGAACGACTTGACCCGATACTCCTAAGACAATCGTACTTCCCGGTGATTGTAAAGCTCGCAATTGCAATAACGCAGGATTGTCTTCCAACACTTTAGAAACATTGGCCAAATTGCGCAAAGACGCGGTTTCTCCGCGGGCACGTTCCAATGCCGCCAACCCTTCTTTTTGCGCCTCAACAACCTTAGCAAAGATTTTCTTTAATTCACCCGGAAACATAACGTCCTTAACGCCGATGAGCGTAATTTTTAAACCGATTTCCTTCGCTTTGGCAACCGTCGCTTCCATCAACTTTTGATTAATCGTTGCTCGCTGTGCCAAAACCTCATCGATCGCTAAAGAGCCAATGATGTCACGAACTGCCAATTGTACCACCGCGTATAAAGCCTCGGTGTAACTAGCGATCTTATTAACGGCGATGTTGGCATCTTCGATCTCATATTGCGCCGTAATGCTGACCTTTAAGGACACATTGTCCGAACTTAAGACTTCCTGCCCCGGGATCGTGATGACTCGAGGACGAACATCGATCTTAACGATGATCGTATTCTGAGAAAACTTAAAATAACGACCCGGTTCCAAAATTCCGACAAATTTTCCCTTGCGATATTTTAAACCCTTCTCATATTCAAGAATAGTGACAAAATATTTTGCACTAAAAACCGCAATGACGACCCAACCGATAAAGCCGAGCACCGCCATGCTTACTAATGTTGATAATGTCATTTCTTTCTCCTTTTGTTTTTAAAAGTTCTGTCTTAAAAAAATTGTAGAATCGCAGTGGAGGTTGTTGACCTGCAAGACGGCTTTTCTACGAGCAACTTTCTTAAGACAGAACGTGGGGATTTGAACCCCTCGGATTACTCCTTGACCAGGGCGAGCGTTTATCTGCAAAATGATATGGCCGATGCCATGTCATCGCACTGGATTCGCTCGCATATTTTTTTATCCCAATTTTTGCTAAAGGATTTTGCTTTTGGTAAATTGGGATTACGCAAATTTTTTCTATCGAAAATCTGCCTTTAAGCTGCTCCTTTTAAACTTTTATCTTCATCTTTAATAACAAACCGCGCTTTTAACTTTGCCACAGGACTCGCCAGCCCGGCGCTCTCGATTGATCTCAAAACTTCTTTGAAATCTTTATAAGCCGCAGGGGCTTCATCCAAAGGATATTGCCGGCAATTAGACAGAATGTCATTGTCTTTGAAACTCTGGTCGACTTCCTGTTGGACCAAAGTTCTCATCGCCGCCTTCCGTCCCAACGCACGACCAGCGCCGTGATTAACGCTGTAACAACTTTTTTCTGCGCCCGGATCAGCAACCATAACAACCGAGCCATCTTTAGGATTACCCGGAAGCAAAATCGGATGTCCGGTATCAGCAAACAAAGTGTCCTTTAATGCAAAGTGTCCCGCCGGGAAAGCCCGCGTCGCCCCTTTGCGGTGGACCCAGACTTTTTGATTGTCCACCACTTCCTGCCGGGCAATGTTATGGCTGATAAAATAAACCAACTGCCCTTTTGTTCCAGGAACCACCTCTTGAAACGCTTCTAAAACCAAAGCATTGATTAACAGATGATTGATCGTCGCAAAATTAGCGCCCAAGGCCATGTCATTCAAGTAGGCATCTGCTTCGGGCGTTCCCAAGGGCGCATACACCAACTCCTTATCCTCGCCCGGCAATGGAATATCCCAAACCGAGAATTTATTTTGCAAGGTCTTGAATTGATGCTGCGCTAAATGATAACCAAAACCGCGCGAACCGCAATGCGAGAGAAAGGCTACCTTGTTATCTTGAAGCCCAAAGACTTCGGCCACCTTCTTGGCGCGCTCATCATTCTCGATTTCAACAACTTCGCATTCTCCAAAGTGATTTCCACCACCATAAGAACCCAATTGCGAAATCTTTTTCTCAAAATTATCGAACAATCCCGTATCGATCAAAAATTGCAATCTTTGACCTAAGGCATCGGCTGTTCCATCATGCCCGACGTGAAAAGCATCTTCGCAACGCAAAGCCCAATCCACAGGAATGCCTAATTGCTCGCAGACCGAAGCCGAAGCACCCTGGATAGCGACTTGTTTACCCAGGATTTCATTGACCCGTCTCGCCTTCTTAACTGAACGCTGCCCCTGCCCCGCACCCGTCGGGGTTCTTTCAAGGATCGCGTTAATTAAAGCCCGACGGGTGCTTTGATCAATGACGGCATTTGCCGGCAAATCCATTTGCAATAAACTCATCGAACACTTAATGTCCACACCAACCGGACCAGGATATATATGAGTAGGTGACACCAGAACACAACCAACCGGTGCGCCGTACCCGCAGTGAGCATCTGGGTTCAATACTAAATCGGTAACCCCGGGAGCGCCGCGAGAATTTAAAGCTTGTTGAATACAAAGGTCATCAAAAGTTTTTCTGATCGCCTCGGTTCCAATCACCGTGATTGGTTTTCCTTCACTATTATGCATAGGAAGAAAACCCGTTGCTTCCCCGGTGGCATGAATTCTTGAAGTTGATTCGTTCGTTTGTTCTGACATTTGTTTTTCCCTTATATTGCCCCTTTCCTTTATCGTTGCTTAAAGCATACCCTATCCAAAGCCAAATGTCAAATTTATTTTTATTTTCTTGTATAAATGTTTATCCTGTGATATATTTATACCATGAATACAAAAATTGCTATTGGGCTACTTGGGACAACCCTCGATCAAGGGAAAGATGAAAATCGCTGGAACAAGTGGCGTCCGACCATCTCCCTTTTTCAGCACGAAGACCTCTTGATCCATCGTTTTGACTTGCTATACGAAAAAAAATTTCAAGATCTTGCCGAGCAAGTTATTTCTGACATCAAATCCATCTCCCCTGAAACCAGAGTTGTGCCCCACATTATTGAAGTGAAAGACGCGTGGGATTTTGAGAATATGTACAGCGTCCTTTTTGACTTTGCCCGCAATTATCCTTTTAATATAGAGAAAGAAGAATATCTCATCCACATCACCACCGGATCGCACGTAGCGCAAATTTGTGAATTTCTTTTAACTGAAAGCCGATACTTCCCAGCTAAACTCATCCAGACCTCCCCTTCCAAAACCGAAGGCTTTAAAGGCGAATACCGCATCATTGATCTTGACCTTTCTAAGTACGACAACATCGTCAAGCGATTCCGTAAAGAACAAAGAGAAAATTTATCATTTCTTAAATCCGGGATAGCGACTCGCAATAGTAAATATAATCGGCTCATTGAACAAATCGAACGCGCGACGATCAACTCTAATGCCCCGCTTCTTCTCACCGGCCCGACCGGTGCCGGAAAATCACATCTTGCCCGACAAATTTTTGAACTCAAAAAGATTCACAACCAAATCAAAGGCCAATTTATCGAAGTCAACTGCGCGACTCTGCGCGGAGAAATGTCGGCCTCCACCCTTTTTGGGCATGTCAAAGGAGCATTTAACTGCGCCATCAAAGACCGAATGGGATTATTACGCGAAGCCAATGAAGGGGTTTTATTTCTCGACGAGATTGGAGAATTAGGGATCGATGAGCAAGCCATGCTTCTTAAAGCATTGGAAGAACAAAAATTCTTGCCCATCGGCAGCGACGAGGAAGTTGAAAGTAAATTTCAGTTAATTGCCGGGACGAATTTAGACCTTGGCATTGAAGTTGATAAAGGCAATTTTCGCACCGACCTCTACTCCCGAATCAATCTTTGGACATTCTCATTGCCTTCTCTTAAGGACCGTCCTGAAGATATCGATGCCAACATTGAATTTGAATTAGAAAAGTTTTCACAAACACACAATATCAACGCCACCATCAATAAAGAAGCCAAAGATGCCTATTTGAAATTTGCGACATCAGAGAAAGCATTATGGAAAGCGAACTTCCGTGACTTGAATGCCTCCATCATTCGCATGACCACATTAGCCGACGGCGGGAGAATCAATATTGAACTTGTGCAGGAAGAAATTGACCGGTTAAATAAACTTTGGAAGAGAAGCGAAGATACTCAAGAAGCGGAGATACTCGAACGTTTACTAACTCAAGAACAACTGCAAAAGCTAGACCGGATTGAAAAAATCCAATTGATTGAAGTTATAAAGATTTGCCGCGAATCACGCAACCTGTCTGAAGCCGGCCGCATTTTATACAATGCTTCCCGCACACTCAAATCAAGCACCAATGACGCCGATCGACTTAAAAAACTTCTCGCCCGCCACGATCTATCCTGGGACCAAATTAAAAACGCTTCCGTACTATGATCAATCCCTAATTTAATCATCCGTGATAGTTTATTTGAGAATTTATTGTAACCCCAAGAAGTGGCGTCAGGGGGGATTTTTGGTGCCAAAACATGTGCCAGATTTGTGCCATAGCAAAATGCCATCTTTTTGTATCACTTTCCCATCATCTCTCTGACCCATTGATAAACCCGGGTAGTCACCTTGACCATTTCATCAGCATCGGCTCGATTAACACTACGGCATTCATACTGGATCACATTCTTTCGGGCAATGATTTTGCGTAATTGCTTGGCTTTTTCAGCAGCGCCATCAATCGGCAATTTTGAAACCAGCTCACAGACATCCAAGTGATCTTGGGAAATTGACCGAACACCTTTTTCATTCACACAAATCGCATCCGCCGAAGAAATCGCACATTGCAATGCCAACGTTGCCGCGGCGTTCCAATTCTCAGCATGAAAAGCAATGAGCATTTGATCGTAATTGTCCGATGCCTTTTTCAGATATTCACTAGCGGCAGATTTGCTCTCTTCTCTCACCTTCATTTCACGCGCTGTCACATCACACCTCCAAAGGTTCTTTTCCGTATAAAACTGAATAGGATTTCATTAATGTTGATATCGGCGGAAGATTCTTTTTAAGACGTTCACGAAATTCAGCCGCTGACTTTACATAAAAATCCAAATGAATACCAAAATATGACTTAAACCGATCCGCAATGCTTGAATTAAAAACCTCCGCAACCTGCTTCGTATGGCTTGCCTTATCGACAACAACGGCCACATCAACATCGCTTTTTTTATTTGCTGTACCTTGCTGAACACTTCCATAAAGGATCAAAGAAACAATATCCGTCTTGATCCCGCCTTTCTTTATCTCCTCCAAGAGCAGATCGCGGATCTCTCCCTTATAATTACTCTCCGCCTCGAACATCGGGCGAATAATTTTTTGAACGATGCGGTCCTCTTCATTCAAAGAATAGATATGCTGTTTTCCGATGACTTCGACATTAAGAATATTGTGTGCCTGAAGATTCTTTAATGATTCGTGGGTAGCAGGCACAGAAAAACCAGACAATTTAGCAATCTCGCGGCCCGTGGCTCTTAATCCTTTACGGATAGTCAGAACACGCAGGATGGCCACCGCTGACTGCGTCCCAACAATTTCACTGATTTGGAAAGGAGAATCCATAAACTTTACCTAACATATGTAAGGTTAACCTAACACGTAAAGTATAACATTGTTTCCAGAACTGTCAAATTTATACTGCTCCACGGTGATATACCGTATTGTGTGTAAATTAACTGTCATCCCCGAAATTTTTTATCGGGGAACCATTTAAAAGTAGTAAAAAAAGGCGTATCTTTCTGTTTGGAAATGTTTAACCGGGTTGACCCATGTCAGCCCAGAACAGAAAGGATACGCCCATGTACCAAACATTTGATACTTTAAAACATCGCGGAGCCGGGTCAAGGATTTCATTAATTATACCCAACCGAAAGATTTTTGGATCGATATTAATATGCATCTTAGAAAACTAACCAAAAGTTTTATTGAAGAAACTCTCGACGAAGAAATGACCCAATATCAACAACGAGAAAAACATCAGCGGTTAAAGAAAATGATCGATTACCGAAACGGACATTATCAACGCAACCTCGATACGACCATCGGCCCTCTTGATAATATTGCCGTTCCGCGTTCACGAAGCGGACTATTTAAACCTACGGTTTTTAAGCGTTACCAAAGACGCCAAGAAGCTGTTAACACCGTCATCTGCAATGCCTTCCTGCGCGGCATATCCACCCGTGAAGTCGCTGGCGCTTTAAAACCAATCCTTGACACCAACATCTCCGCTTCCGCCGTCTCACGAATAACAAAATCTTTAAATGCCCAAGTTAAAGCATTCCATCAACGTCAACTGCTCGACGAATATCAGTTTTTATTCCTAGACGGTATTGCTATCTCAGTCAAAGGAGCGCTTAAAGCCAAGAAAATTCTTGTCCTAACTGCTTATGGCATTACGATCTTCGGTAAAAAAGAGCTCATCGCCTTTAGAATCTCTAACAGCGAGTCAAATCAAGCCTGCGAAGGATTTTTAAATGATCTATTTAAACGCGGCCTGCAAGGCAAAAACCTTAAATTGATTATCACCGACGGGTCCAAAGGCTTTATTAACGCCGTCGACCTCGTTTACCCTCACGTCAAACATCAGCGCTGCTGGGTTCATAAACTTCGTAATTGCACTAAACATCTTAAGAAATGCGATATTGATGCATTTAAAAATGATGCCCGCAAGATTTACAATGCCTCGACTCATCGAGATGCTGTCGCGGCTTTTAAGAGTTTACGCCAACATTGGGTCAAAGATTATCCGCAAGTTGTCAAACTCATCGAACAGGATTTAGATAGTCTTTTGGCTTTTTTAGAAATTCCAATCAAGGAACAATACCGCGAATTTATCCGTCGTCGAATTCGTACAACCAACATCATCGAGCGTTCATTCCGGGAAATCAGACGCCGCACCAGACCCATGGGATGTTTTGCAAATATTGATAGCGTCAGCAGGATTATTTATGCGATATTTAATCGCTTAAACACCAAATGGCAGGAGAAACCTTTAACCCAATTTACACAATTTATTTGACATTACCGCAAATTGAAAGGTGCGGTTAAAACAAGAAAACCCCGTCTCTCCTCGACGGAAAACAGGGTTTTATATTGGTTGCGGGGACAGGACCTGCCTACCGGCAGGCAAGTTTGAATGGTTTCGCGGCTTCGCTTACGCTCAACCATTTCCTCGCCTAACGGCTCGGTCACCTGCGCTCGCTTTCGCTCGCTGCACGTCCATTCACCCATCCCACTAATAAATTAAGAAGGCCCCAATTGGGGCCTTCTTAATTTAATTGCGGGGACAGGATTTGAACCTGTGACCTTCAGGTTATGAGCCTGACGAGCTACCGGGCTGCTCCACCCCGCGGCTATTCTTAGTAATAATATCTTGAGGTAGCCGCGGCACTTCCTCGGGTATTAAGCGTCTGTCGGCCTCGCCACGGTGGGCTCGGCACTCCTTCGCACTTTACGTGCTCAGTCGCCCGCTTTGGTACTAAATACATCTTAATATAACGGCGGCACTTCCTCGGGCATTAAGCGTCTGTCGGCCTCGCCACGGTGGGCTCGGCACTCCTTCGCACTTTACGTGCTCAGTCGCCCGCTTTGGTACTAATGCTATCTTTTGATACTATAAATATCTTTAAATCTTTATGCAGATCCCCAATAAAATCCTTCGGGGATGACAACTAATTAGGATTGCCGCGCCCCTTCGGGGCCCGCAATGACAAATCTTTTCGATTTGGTTCTCGTCGAAAAGGGACTCACTGCGTTCGCAATGACAACACTTCTAATTCTATCTTTTCTCGCTATTAGCGGGTTGGTTGATTCGATAAACCACTTCACCATTGCGAATCAGGCCCATCTTTTCGCGGCCTACTTTTTCTAAATAAATCGGGTCTTCTTCCAAGCGCCGCTTTTCTTCTAACATCTTAATTTTACGCAACTTAAGCGCCTCAATCTTGTCGCTATACTCCACATTCTTCTGTCGCAAATCTTGAAGTTTTGTATAAGACGGCAAAAAAATATAAAGAGCGAGAATCGCAAAACCAAAAAGCCAAAGGGCGTTTTTTATCATCGTAATCAGAAGTTAGAATTTAGTGGAAAATATTTTTTCCCAACTAGCCGCTAACCACCCGTTGCTATTAATATATCTTGCCCCACAAAGCGCCGGCATAAACTGCTTTTTTGCCAAGCTGTTCTTCAATACGCAAAAGTTCATTATACTTGCAAAGCCGATCGGTGCGCGATAAAGATCCGGTCTTAATCTGCCCAACGCCGGTGGCAACAGCCAAATGCGCAATGGTGGTGTCTTCTGTCTCGCCTGAGCGATGAGAAATAATCGATGTATATTTGTTCTTTTTAGCCAAATTCACGGTATCCAATGTTTCGGACAAACTGCCGATCTGATTGACTTTAACCAAAATCGAATTGGCAACGCCCCTATTAATACCGTCTTTTAAACGTTTGACATTGGTCACAAACAAATCATCTCCAACCAGCTGAACTTTCGCAGCTAATTTATCAGTCATAACCTTCCAACCGTCCCAATCATTTTCATCCAAACCATCTTCGATAGAAACAATCGGATAATTCTTGAGCATGCTGGCATATACCGCGATCATTTCGTCAGCGGTATTAATTTTGCCATTGTAATTGTAACCACCTTTTTTATCAAAAAAGGAAGCCGCCGCGCAATCTAACGCGATAGAAATATCTTTGCCTGGTTTATAACCGGCTTTGCTGATCGCGTCGATAATCAAAGACAAGGCTTCTTCATTCTTGCCCAAGTTCGGCGCGAAACCACCTTCGTCACCGACGGAGGTAGAAAGTTTTTTGTCATGCAAAATTTTCTTTAAGTTATGAAAAACTTCGGTCGCCATGCGAATCGCTTCGCTAAACGTTGGTGCGCCGATGGGAGCGATCATAAATTCTTGAATGTCCAGATTATTGTCCGCGTGCAAACCGCCGTTTAAAATATTCATCAAAGGCACCGGCAAGATGCTGGCCCGATTGCCACCCAAATAACGATACAGCGGTTCTTCCTTATCTTCTGCGGTCGCCTTGGCAACAGCCATCGAAACGCCCAAAATCGCATTGGCGCCCAATTTGGATTTGTTTTCAGTGCCGTCTAAATCTAATAAAATTTGATCGATATCTTGGAAGTCAGCCTTTTGGCCTTTGATTTTTTTAGCAATCAAGGTGTTCACATTGTCAACAGCTTTGGTAACGCCTTTGCCCATCCAACGGCTTTTGTCCCCGTCGCGCAATTCGATAGCTTCGTATTCTCCCGTCGATGCGCCTGATGGAACCGCTGCGCGTCCGAAAGCGCCGCTGCCCAAAAGAACGTCAACCTCAACGGTTGGATTACCACGAGAATCAATGATCTGTCTTGCTTTCACTGCTTTAATTTTTGCCATGTCGCTATCCTTTTGAAAAATAATTTATAATGAACTCTAAAAGTGGAGAAAACTGCGATTTACCTGCTTTAAGAATATGGACAAGTTATCATAGTTCCTTTTTAAAGTCAAGGTTTGTGAACTTTATGCTATACTTTAACCTGCAATCTTAAGAGAACTTTTACCCAAGGACACGCTATGAAGCGCCTCGTTATCTATCTTAAACTTTATTGGTTAAGAATCATTTTTGCCACAATCATCCTCATTGGAATATATTTCACAATACAATTTTTAATTTATTGCGTTCACAACTTTAATATGCTGGAAGATTTCAGTAAACGGCAGATTTCTGGTCAAATGGCGCTGCTTTTGCCGATGTTTGTTCTGGTCAACCTGATCGCACTACCTATTATGCTCGGGATGCAATATTATTTTATGCAAGGCGGATTGGCTGGCTCAATGGGCCGGGAAAAATTAGATCGCGAAAAAGTCAATGTTCATTGGTCAGAAGTTATTGGCATGGAAAGTGCCAAACGCGAGGCCTGGGAATTGGTCAAACTTCTCAAAGACCGTCATCTAGTCAAAGTCATTGGCGGAAAAATCATCAAAGGAACCATGATGATCGGCCCGCCGGGCTGCGGAAAAACTTATCTGGCCAAAGCCATTGCCACCGAATGCGGTTTCCCTTTTTTATCTGCCGTCGGTAGTGAATTCGTCGGAATTTTTATCGGCGTTGGTGCCGCACGCATGAAATCAATGTTTAAGCAAGCTCGCGCCTTGGCGAAGATGGAAGGCGGATGTCTCATTTTTATCGATGAAATTGATTCTTTTGCTCGACCACGCCAAGCTGAACGCGGATTCGGCGGAGCAACAGATCACAATGCCACCATCAATCAGTTTTTAACTGAACTCGATGGTTTACGAAAAACAGAAAACAATGTCGTTGTCATCGCGGCAACCAATGTGCCTGAAAATGAATTAGACCCAGCTATTATGCGGTCTGGACGCTTTGACCGCAAAATCCATATCACGCTCCCAAATCTCGAAGAACGCGTCGAGCTTTTTAAATTTTATTTAAACCGTATCAAATGCGATGCCTCCGTCGATGCCCAACTCTTGGCAAGAAAAGCTTTATGGTTTACTCCATCGGATATTGATTCCATGGTGCGTGAAGCCGTTTTAATCGCCTTGCGAGATATCCGTGATGTTATTTCAACAAAAGACATTTCCGAAGCTTATGATCGAGTCACCTTTGGATTGAAAGCCAATATCACTTTATCTGAAAAAGAAAAAATCTGGACCGCCTATCACGAAGCTGGTCACGCTGTCATTTCTTATCTGACGCATCCTTCTAACGACGTTATTAAAGCTTCTATAATTCCTCACAAAGGAAACCTAGGTTTTGTTTTTCAACGCCCAACGGAAGAACTGCATTCTTCTAACCGCGAACACTTACTAGCAAATATTAAAGTCAGCGTTGCCAGTTTTGTCGCCGAACAAATGAAATTCAACTCCACCTCCAGTGGTGTCGGCGGCGGCCGCGGCAGTGACTTTGATACGGCCATGCGCATTGCCCACGCGATGGTTTGGCAATACGGCATGGGCAAATCTGGCTTGCTGGGCGATTTTCATGCCATCAGCACTCAGCAAGAACTTCCCTTGGTATCCGAAAAAACAAAAGAAATTCTCGACCACGACGTACAAGACATTTTACAATCCTGCATCAAAGAGGTTCGCGAAATCCTGACAGCCAAAAATGAAATTCTTGAACACTTTGCCCAAGAACTTTTACGCAAAGGCGAATTAGAATACGATGAGATTGAAGCTATTTTCAATAAGTTCGGCGCCCGAGCGGCATCACGACCAATACAAAGCAATGAAATATAACTTTCTTTTTCTTTGTTTGCTCAGCGGACTCATTTGCACGCCTTTGGCTTGTGCACCCCAAAACGTACCCCAAAAAGTTTCACTGACCTCTGCGCAGGAAAAATTTCTTAAACTCTGCCATGAAGAGCTCAAGTACGAGGTCTCCGTGTTTCCCAAGGGCAAAACGCTGTGGGTTTATGTTCCGCTGTCTGATAATATCAGCATTCTCAAAGCGGCACCCAAAAACCAAACACCGCCGGCGGATACCATAGAAAGCTGGTCCATCAATTTTCTAAAAAGCACGTTTGAAAACAAAACATTTGTGATCAGCTATGACATTACGCCGACTAAGAAATATGATCAACCCCTAACATATAAAAATAGCTATTCCGATGAATATTCGAAGAAACAAAGAGAAGTCTTAACCGCTTTGACGCGCGCGTATTTTGATGTCGGGCAAAAGAACATCGACAGTTCTTTGACCGTTGGCAATCAAGCCGATACGACCAGCGATAAACCCCTAGTCAAAAACATTGCCGAGGGCATTTTGCCGCCAGAGAAAGAAGCCGCGCCTCCCGAATTCTTTGTCACAATCTTTGCCGACATCAAAAACGGGGTCGCGGTAAAAACCACCAACTATTTTGAAGATATGCGCATGGCTCTCTCAAACCCGCCGGCTATTTCTAACGACGAATATGCCAAACGTTTTGTTTATGAAATATTGGGAGATGAGAAGATGATTGGCAATACAACCGGTACCAATCTAGAAATGAATGAAATCATTTTGAGCGATTTTTTGGCCAAACAAATCGAAACCCGCATCAAATACCAGTTCACGCAAAGTAATTTTCCTCCCACGGGACAAGTGCTAGATGAGATTTGGACTATCGTCGGAGAAACCTGCCGTTTGTATCAATTCAAGGATTTCGAGAAAATCAAACTCATTGACCTGCAGACTCAAAAAGAATCAACTTTCGATAAAAGCCAACTTTAGAACTCCACGCCCACTTTCATGCCGACGATAATTGAAGTATTCTCGAATTCTTGCTGTGATTTAGCCGCTTGCACGCCGGTGTGGAAAACGGGCTTCACCTCCGAGCTGTCGATGCTCCAATAATCCACGTAAGGCTCAAAAATATAATTTTTGTCACTCATTTCTTTACGAATTTGGATAGAAATTTTAAAACCATACCCGGAATCTTGGTCATTATCAACATCACCAAATAAAGGGTCCAAATCACTCAAATAGGTCGTTTGTTTGCCAGACCAAAAGAAATCATATTCTGCCTTGACTCCAGCCGACCAACCTTTGGCTAATGGGGTATTGGTTTCAAAACCCAACGGCGTGTACAAATATTCAGAAACTCGTCGATATCCCGCATTAACTTTTTGCAATTGATCTTTCAAATAACGATAACCAATCCCGGCAAATGGCGTGATCGTCGTGTCTGAAAATATCGAAAAATCATAGCCAGCCAAACCGCGAAATTCACTGATAAAGTTTTTAACATCCTGAATCTCATAATAACGATCATCATAAAGATAACCGTTAAAATCAACTCTGCCGAAGATAATGCGGCCATCAACTTTGAGCATAACCTTGGAAAATTGTTCCACCCACGATTCTCCCCGATACGTGTACGAACCCGACAAACCATACAAAAATCCATTTTCTTCCATAGCTGTTTCTTTAAAATCGTAATAGCCCGCCTCGGGACTTAAAGTGATGGTATGTGTTTTAGGTTCCAAAGCGTCGACCGCACCAGGAGCCAAAGCACAAACTAAAAATAATACAACAATCAATATCGCAAACCTTGGCATAATCAACCTCCTCAAAAATTAAAATAAAACATACGTTGCCGTCCCATTTTATTGCCTGGGCAGAACAAAAAGCGGTAAAGACGCACAATTGATTCCGTCAACGGCCAAATCAATAGAATACTCGCCGATCCTTTCAACTTTTAATCCATGAATATTAAGAATCAAATTGGCTGAACCTGTCCGTTGTTGATCAGGAAAATTCACATGAATCACTCCTGTTGTAGACGGAATAATGTGCTTGCCGTCGATATCCACAAAATTGACCGTAATGCGATGCTCTCCGCGCTCCTGATTATTAAATCGAATGCGCAAAACAACCGCGCATTGAGGATGAACTCCAGGAACTTGCTTAATCCACAACGTGTCAAACGCGCCTAAAATATTTAATTTGCCGGTATCATTGGTCGCGGCATCACAAAGAGAAAACACTTCAATATTCATAAGCCCAAACCCTTTCTTCAAAAGTCACGGCTTGGATTATAGCATTGAAACGAATATGAGAAAATTATTTGATCCCAAATTTTGCATTACAACACAGTGCGCGACGATACGTTGCGCACAAAAAAGTGAAATGCAAAATTTGCCTTCGGTTCTGGTTTTTCTCGAGACATGCGGCCCTTTGGGCGAAGTTTGCTTGGCCTCGCAGAGGCGAGGCTAATGCAAAATTCGGGTTAATTACGACAAGCATCAGGAAGAATCAACGTGCATGAGAATTTATTGCGAGTTTTCTGCTTTAACTTCGGGCTTTTCTAAAATTGTGACGCGTCGGCCTTTGACTTTCAACCGCTGATCAGCCATCAAAACCACAGCTTGTGGATAAATTCGATGCTCGACACGATGGATTTTGGCTTCCAAAGTTTCTAAGGTGTCCTCTTCATTGATCTTAACAGTATCCTGTAAAATAATCGGGCCATTGTCCATTTTTTCATTGACAAAATGCACAGTCACGCCGGTCTGCTTGACACCGTAAGTAAACGCGTCTTTAATGCCGTGAGCGCCTTTAAATGATGGCAGCAATGACGGGTGGACGTTAATAATTTTATTGGGGTACTCTTTGATAAAATACGGGGTCAATAAGCGCATATAACCGGCTAAAACAAGAAAATCAATTTTATGCTCTTTGAGCGCGATCACAATATCACGGTCAACACTTTGTCGATTGGTGTAATTGTCAGGAGAGAAGACCAGAGTTTTGATGCCAGCTTTTTCAGCACGCTTGAGACCAAAGGCTTTATCAGTGCTGGAAATGACCAAAGACAATTCAGCTTTGATCTCACCGTTTGCGACGCTATCAATAATCGCTTGCAAATTGCTGCCATTGCCTGAAATAAAAACCGCAAACTTTTGCATATCAATCTCTTGTCCTTTTTGCTGACTTACTTAAAGTACGTCAATTATGCCCTGTTTTGGTCGAAAAATCAAGGTAAGCGGATAAAAGAACTTAAAAAGAACAATTAAGGACGATGTTGAAGTTTTTTCTCGAGGGTTTGCAATTGCAGTTCAATTTTTTCAAAGGTCTGATCTTGTAAGCGCATTTGATTGTTCTGCTCTTTGAGCGCGCCGGTTAGAACCGCGGTAATGCCCATCGGATCAACACTTCTGCGACCTTCTTCAGCGACGAACTCCGGAACATCTTCGGCAATAAACCCGACGTGATGTTCCTCATGATTGACTTTATAATTATAAGTCACAGGCTGCAATTCTTTGACCACTTCTAAAGCTTGGCGGGTATCTAATGGATAGATATGCTCTTTATACTCGCGGCTGGATAAAGTCATCCACGTTCCAACATCGTCCAAATGCGCATTATTACCAAAATGCAAAGGGTAGGCCGGATCAGGTCGTCCAACACCAATTCGACCATTATTTTTAACCATAAAAATATCTCCAGCGGTTGCGGAGTTCTGTGAAGTCACAGCAAAAAAATCGTCCCCATTATTAATTTTTATATCTAAAATCGCACTGGGCGCAGTGTTACGAATACCGAATTTGGGATTATTGGTACTGGGCGCAATAATAAACGCATCCGAGGCTGAAATCGAAACAGCTGATATGGAATACCCCCACACAAAAGATCGATTTGCGCTATTAATCAAATTCATATAACGTCCTCCTGCCCATGAATAATCGCCCAAAACCGTATTATTTCGACCATTGCTAATGACTGAATAATTTCCTGAAACATCATTATTCACACCACCAACAACTATTGAAGAACGTCCAGCCCTATTATTAGCCCCTCCCCAAATAACCGCATAATCCCCAGATGTCACATTTCCTGTTCCACCCATAATCGCCGACCAAGAGCCATTAACTGTATTGCTCCTGCCTCCATCAATCACTGAATACAAACCATTCGCGGTATTGGTCAATCCTCCCGCAATAAATGAATAACTCGCCAACGCATTATTTGATTGCCCCCCGCCGACCACAGCATAAGGACCAGCTGAATTTTGACAACCGCCACTGACCACAGAATAAATACCGGGATCGTGATGCAATGTGCCGCCGGAAATAGTAAAATAATCGGCCGCAACAGTTTTGGTCGGATCCGTTAAACAATTTGGAAAAACCCATTGCGCATTATTACTACTGCCGCCGGTGATCGTCGCACCGACTCCTGCCGCAACATTACAAGAACCACTAAAAACAACATTATAATCATTTCGTGTTTGGCTTGATTCTCCACCGACAACAGAAGCTCTCCCCTGCACATCACTTCGCTCACCCCAATTGACAGCATACTGACTGAAAACATCTGTTTTTAAACCGCCCAAATTAGCTGAATAATCTCCGGAAGCTTTTGAATACCGTCCAAATGCAACTGCAGCTAACCCACTGGCCTTAATATTGTCTTTACCTAAAGCAATTGAATAATCGCCAATATTGCCATCATTCCAAGCATCGGAAAAATCTTCTTCCCCCCAAAAATGCGTTAAATGTCCAACACGAAAAGCCGCTTTACGAGGATACCAAATCATTTGCACCGCCCCTTCAAAACTAGACTCAGCAATAGCAGGCAAGTCAGGCAAAAGTTGGCCACTGCCCAATTGCCCCATCGCTAAAATACCGCCATCATTTTCTAAAGTCAGCTTGAATTCCGGAACAGTCGTGCCAATACCCACAAAAATATTGGGATTGGTGACTATCGCAGTTGGAAAAACATCATTGCCCGACTGGGTCCAAGAGCTTTCCAACAATGTCCATTGTCCATTTCCACTGCCATCATCAAAACAATAATGCAATTGATCTGTCCCCTGCTTAACAGACAATGTCCCAAGCGCACAAGGGGTGGATAATACTTGCGGCAATAAAGTCACTCGATCATAAGCGCCTTGCGGTGCCGGATAATATGTCGTTAATGTAAGACTCTCAGCCAACGCAGACAAAGAACTCAATACAATCAAAGCGACGCTGATCGCCCCAATTTGAATTGAGCGTAAAAAACCATCGTCTCTGTGCTGAGCCTTTTGCATATTTTTATCCCTGTCTTATTTCTCTAACCTTGTCCGCAATACTTTAATTCTTTCTTCAATCAGCTGAATCTTGTGTTCCCGTTGTTCAATTTCAGATTGTTGATTTTGAACAACCTTGGTTAAAACGGCAACAATATCCATTGTGCTCAAAGTTTTGCGGTCTTTAACCGCAACTAAACTCGGAACATCTTCGGCAATAAATCCAATATTCGTATGATCAGGATCATTTTTATATTCAAATGTAACCGGATTTAATTGCTCAAAAGCTTGCTGGGCATCTGCTCCTGTCAGCGGAATAATATTTTCTTTAAGCTTGCGGCTAGATCCATTTTCCCAGGATCCTCCAGAACTCACATAAGCCCCATTGCCAAACTCCATTGCATAAGTAGGATTTGTTGGCATTATTTTTTGGCTGCCAATATAACCATTTCTTTTCACAATAAAAACATCCCCAGAAGTTATTTTTCCCAAAGCCAAGAAATTATCAGCAGTTCCGTTGGCATTAACTTCTAAAACACCAACCGGATTAGTATCCCTGATCCCAACTCTGGGATTCCAAACAACTCCGCCAATCGTTCCCGGCGCAATAATAAATGCATCCGGCACAACAATAGAAACCGCTGTATCAGAATATCCCCACGCAAAAGTTCGCTGCGCGGTACTTGTCAAATTCATAAAACGTCCCCCAGCCCAAGAATAATCGCCATCTACTATATTGTCCGTCCCACCCATGATCGTAGAATACCCGCCGTAAGCTCTGTTTCGCTCACCCCCCGCGATCACAGAATAATTATAGCTAGCATCATTTTGCCACCCACCACCTATAATCTGGCCGAAACCTCCGCGAATCACATTCGTGCGTCCACTAGAAATAAACGAATACCTATTACCAGTTAAAATGGAATTGCTGTCCCCACCGGAAATTCGCACATATTCACCAGCTGGACTAAACACAGAAACGTATTCACCGGTTTTATTCGCCAAGCCACCGCCAATGCTTGAATAAGGTCCCTCAACAATATTGCCCTCACCCCCCAAAACAATAGAATAATCAGATCTGACTTTATTGTCCTTACCCCCACCAATCAGCGAATACCCCGTCGGAACACCAAAATCAGTAAAATCAATTAAATTATTAAAACCACCATTGATGTTTGAATATGGAATTGTGACACGATTTTGTGCCCCGCCGGCAACAACACTATAAATCGCAGTGGCCTGATTATCTAAACCCCCAAGAATCGCAGAAAAATCTCCGGAAACCACATTGTTTTCTCCACCCCAAAGTGCCGCATATCGACCACTGGCCATATTGTCCTTGCCACCGCCAACCGCTGAAAAATCCGCACTGGCCGTGTTCCTAAATCCACTGCCAACCACAGAATATAATGCACTGGCAATATTTCCATCGCCGCCGCCGATAGCTGAATAATGTCCACTGGCCCTTGTATTCTTTCCAAAAGCCGTGGAATAATTGCCGATATTCCCATTGTCCCATTGAGCCCCATCAACATAACCGGCGCGAATCGCGGCTTTACGCGGATACCAAATAAACCGGCTGCCCGCTCCTAAATTCGGCAAGGTCGCGCCACTGCCAAATGTCCCCTTAGCCATAATCCCGCCATCTTTTATTAAAGTCAGTTTTGAATCCGGCGTGTTGGTCCCAATCCCAACACGCAATAAAGGATTGCTCAAAGTATCTTTCAAATAAATATCATCATTCGTTTGCATCCAAACATCACTAAGCGCTTCCCACGCACCATTACCGCTGCCATCATTGTGACAATACTGAAGACTCCCCAAAGAATTCACATACAAAGATCCAATCGGACAAGCCGCAGTCAAGTCTGCGCGTGGCAGTAAACGAAAAGTGTCATATTCCCCTACCAATGAAGGATAATAAATATCCATTTTCATTTCTGGGCTCGCCTGCGCAACGGGGACAAACACAAATCCCGTACAAATGAGGAGAAGAATTAGGAAAAGTTTTTTTGAATTATTTATCATCATATTTACTCAAAGTGCCTGTTTAATTGCTCTAGCTCATTTAATAAATCTTCACTTTTTTGCTTCTGTTGCTCAATTTTCTCTTGTTGATAAGCAACAACCTTGGTTAAAACCGCAGCAATATCCATTGGGGCTAATCCTTGGCGTTGTTTTTGAACAACCAAAGCAGGAACATCTTCGGCAATAAAACCAACATATTCTTCATCTTTTTGTAATTTATAATTAAACCGTACCGGATTTAAACCACGCAATGTTTCTAAAGCTTGATCCAGGTCCAAAGCCGTAATATTTTCTTTATATTCACGACTTGATGAAGGCATGAATTTACCACTGGCATCAACATAGGCACCGTTACCAAAATCCATAATGTATTGCGGATTACTCTTATTAACCCCAATGCAACCATTGCAACTGCCGCCTTTCTTGATGGTAAAAATATCACCCACAACAGAACTAGAGTTGCTGGTAAAGTTTAAATAATCATCCGCAGAATTATTGCCATTAATTTCCAACCCAGCGGCAGGAGTTATATCGCGAATACCCATTCTGCCAGAATAAATGATAAAAGCATTGGCTGTCGAAATATCTGCAGGCGCTGCAGAATATCCCCACAAAAAAGTATTATTAGCCCCAGTGGTCAATCTCATATTTCGACCAGCAACAAATGAATATGGGCCAACAATAGAATTATCAGCCCCACCGGCAATCATCGAACAATCAGAAGCCGCCTCAACCCTATTGAGCTTACCCCCCATAACCGTTGCATAAGGACTCAAAACGCCATTGTCTTCTCCTGCGCCAATCACAGAATAATCCTGACTCACAGTATTTCTATGCCCACCACCGACGACCGAATAAAGACCCTGAACAAGATTATCACTGCCGCCGGCAATAACCGAATACTGTCCAGAAATAACATTTGACTTCCCACCGGAATTAACAGAATATGAAGCGCTGGACGAATTTAAATGCCCCCCCGCAATAACAGTCCGATCCGTTACATTGACAAAGGTGTTGGCCCGACCGCCGCTAATGACCCCATAACTGCTAACCTGACTTGGCGAAAAAGAATTATCCCCACCACCTGAAATTATTTGATAATCATAATAAGTCTTATTATTGTTCCCACCCGCAATAATTCTAAAACGAGAATAATTATCCGACCCGCGCGGGTGAGAATTATCTCTCCCTCCGCCGATATCAGACCACACGTCCCCCGCACTATTATTAAAACCGGCTAGTCCTCCCTCCCAACAATCATCACGGCAAACATTGTTTTCTCCACCAAGAATAATTCCGCCCTTAGCTGCATTCGATTTACCTCCTAAAATCATTCCCCATCTGGCATCGTTATTCTCGCCACCTAAAACAAACATCCCTCTGCTGCCATATCCCATAACTACACTGCCTGGATCAATATTCCCAACATCCCATTCATTCCCGGCAGCATACCCGGAACGAAAAGCTTTTTTCGATGGAATCCACATCAAGCGCGTACCGGCTCCCGCAGTAACTAAGGCTGTCCCACTGGCCCAACTGGGCGTAAACCATCGCGATAAAATTCCACCATCACCGGCGAGCGTTAACTTAAACTGCGGCATCATTGTTCCAATCCCAACTTTTTTAGCTGCTGGATTCGTCGTATCGGCAAGATGGAGATTGTCTCCTGTCAATACCCACGTACCAGAGACAAGCACGTATTTAGAAAACGGAGTGTCCTTAACACAATAATAAAGTCTGCCTAGGTCTGTCGCATTGGCATACAATGTACCAACAGGACAATTTGTATTTGGAGTAATAGCTGGCTGAGGATTTAATCTGAGTTTGCTGTAATTTCCCGTTGGAGCAGGATAGTAGGACGTCATTTCCAAACCGCTGCAAGCTGCACAGGCGATAAACGCGAACGAAAAAAACAAATATGCTGAAAATATTCTTCGCATAAGCGGTTTTGAAAAAGACCAACTGATATAAAAAAAACACTTTTTTATACTATAGGAGAAGTATACCTGAAAAAATGACTAGTCACAATGTCAAGAATGCATCTTTTCAGTCAAAAAGGCAAGATCGCCGCCGTGGCGATAACGAATCATACCGGCAATGCCTACAATGGTAAAAATCGCGCCCACCGAAACCAAAATCCAAAACGCGTCAATACGTTCAGCTAGCCATGAACTGATCAACATGGAGGTCAAAAACGCAAAATGAATAACGATTTCCAACGCGCTAAAAACTTTTCCTCGCATCGCCTCATCACTGGCCACATGAACAATCGTATTAGACGCGATAAAAATCGGACCAATCACAATACCCAATAAAAACGCCAGAATCCCAGCCAAAAAAACACTTGGGTATTGCTGGACGGTCGTCGCGAAAACAATAACCATCGCTCCGCCAGCCATCAAGCTCAAAAAAATCGTACGCGACCACAAAACTTTTTTGCCCCAACGCCCATAAAGCAAAGCGCCAATAAAGAGCCCCACACCTAAGCAAACAGCCAAAACACCCAAGTCCCGCGTGACCGTGTTAAAAGCTTTTTGAATAAAAACGATAATGACTACATAAATAGCACCAGCTGCGGACAAAAGAATAAAAAACATATTCATCACGAAACGAATCTGACGCTGGCTAAACAAATACTGCAAGCCTTCTTTGATTTCTGAAAAAAAAGATTTCTCAATCGCAAGAAATTCCTTGCCCTTATCAATGATTTGTTTTTTACTCAATTCGACATGAAACTTAGCACCCATTGATCCAATTAATAACGCTGAAAAAAAGTATGTTGCTCCATCACCAAAAAAACCTGCTTTCACGCCAACTTTATCAACCAAAAAACCACCTAATGCACAACCCAAGACAAAAGCCAACATACCTGTGGTCGTCAAAAGCGAATTGGCCATCAAAATATTTTCGGCGGGAACAAGTTCAGGAACAATAGACATTTTAGCGGGCACATAAAAACGGCTAAAACAAAAAATCAGAAAAACAATAATATAAATTTCGATCATGGATTGTTTATACAAAAAGAAAAAAGGAATGATCAAAACCAGAAGTCCACGAACCAAATCACATACAAATAATGTCTTGCGTTTGTCCCAACGATCCACATAAACGCCGGCAATAGGCCCGACGATAAAAACGGGAATAATCGTAAACGACAACAGTTTGGCCAAGCTGTAAGCTGAACCAGGTTCACGCTGGGCAATCAAACCAATCAAGGCCATTTGATTTAAGCGATCTCCAAACTGCGAAATCAGCTGTGCCCACCACAGACGCATAAACTGCTTATTTTTTTTATCAAAAATAAAACGCAACATAATTTAAAGCTTCTCAATACGCCGGGCCATATCGGCCAAATGCATAGTCGCCAGACGATCCAATTCATCAGGACCGGACTTGAGCAACAAAACACGCTCATAAAACGCGATCGCTTTTTCCCGTTGCCCCAGCATTTGATACGTTGAAGCGAGGTTAAATAAAGCTTCTTTCAAATTTCCATCTAATGAAATTGCTTTTTCGTAATACTCAATGGCCCGCCGGGGATCAGATAATTTCGAATACAAAATCCCCAAACTATGGTAACCGCGCGCATTATCGGGTTTTTCTCTCATCAAACGTTCATAATGTGAAACCAAAAACAATTCCGTAGACTTGATATTATCGTCAAGCAAGTTCTTCAAATCGCCCGGATCGGTAATCTTATCATATTCGCGCAAACCTTCCCAAAACTTACCTTGATCACATAAGGATTTACCCAAACCAATGCGCGCCCGGATATTAAAAGGTTCAACATCCAAAACTTTTCGAAAATTATGTTCAGCCAGATCAAACCGATTGCGCTTAGCATAAGATAAAGCCAAAGAATTGCGAATACGCGTATTGGTCGGATTAATGGACAAAGTGCGCTCGAACATTGCGATTTCATTGCTGGAATAAATGTTGTATTGAATCGTTAAAAGAATCAAAAATAAAGAAAACCCTATCACACCAGAGCGAATCATGAAAGGAGAAATCAATTTACGGCGCGCACAGGCTTTTTTGTAATGCTCAAAGAGCACCATGGCTAAAACAAAAATACCAATGCTGGGCACATATAAAAAATGCTCCGCTGTTGAAATATAGCCCGGCTGGACTCCCACTGTTGTAATAATCTGAGAAACAGGTAAAAGTTCAATAAAAAACCAGCTCACACAAAAAGCTTGCAACCCTGTGATTTTCTCGCGCTTAATCCAAGCCATCGCCATTAAGGCCAAGAAAAATAGCACAGTCAGAATCACCTGAGTGTCCATGAAACTAATAAAAATCGGCTGAGAACGATCAAAATAAAGATCAACCGGAAAAATGAAAAGGCGCAAATCGATGATCACACTTTTTAAAAATGTCAAAAAACCCAAAACCATTTCACTCGCCGATCGCCACGGAAAAGTTCTCGTAATGCCTAAAATATGGCGTATCCCCAAATAAACTCCGGCGACAGCAGCGTAAGGAACAAGGCCAACGAAAAGTTTTTTAAAATGAAAGCTTTGTTTTTCCTTAATAAAATAAGAATAACTTAAAAACACCAATGGAAGAATACCCGCGGATTCTTTGCACAGCAGCGCCAAAGCAAACGCGATCAGTGAAAAATACGAATAATATTTCCGGCGGTCGGAATAAATAAAAAAATAAAATGACGCCAGCCCATAAAAAGCGCACAAAAGAATAGAACGCCCGGGAATATTAGACACCGCCTCCCATTGAATCGGATGCAAAGCAAACAAAAATGCCGCTCCCAAGGCCATGGCTCGTCGATCTGTCAAAGCAAAAACAATCGCAAAAACCCAGAAAGCGTTGAGAATATGAATAAGAATATTGTCTACATAATACGGAACGGGATCGAGTTTAAAAAAATGGTATTCCTTCATAAAACTCAGCGTAACCAATGGCCGATAATAAGCCTCCCCACTAAAAAAAGCGCTGGTCATCACTTTGGGAATATTACGAAAACTGCGAACATCTTCATTGCGGACAATTGAATAATCATCATCCAGCGTCTTAAAAGCGCCATTAATGCTAAACGAATAGACAAAACATGTCATAAACGCCAACAAAATCAACCCAACAAGTGTTTTACGTTTTTCAATCATTTTTTTTCTCTGCCTGGTTAAGGTAATTTTCTACCGCTTTTAAATTCATATCCCCATCAAACTTTTCTTGAGCTTTTGCCAATACCGTCCGCGCTTGCGGCAAATCACCGGCCTCAATGTTAATATGTATCACAAAAACATAAGCCAGTACCGATTGAGAATCAACTGCCATGGCCTGCAAAGCACAATCTTTTGCCGACACATAATCTTTTTTAATCAAATAATTCCTCGAAAGCTCCAAATACAATCCCGAAAAACCGGGAGCCAACTCAATGGCTTTCTTCAAATAACCAATCGCGGCGTCGGGAGTAGCAGCCGCTTTACTTAGAAGATGATAAGTCATAAATTTTTCTTTGTCACTGGAAATAAACGGATTATTCATCGCGACTTTAAGATGTTGTGTAAGATATTTAACCGCCTGCGGCGAATGACCTGCCAAATAACTATCCAAGCCTAAAATCCAATACGGGCGAGAACTATCCGGATACCGGCGAATCATTTCGCGGCAAGCCACAAAATTATTTCTAAAGAAATCATTATTGGCAATGGTTAAAATAATCAAAAACCCTGTCCAAACTCCTGGCAATATCAATCTCATGTTCAACGTAATATGTCGTCGAGTAAACCACTGCGCAAGATGGTCTATACCAATCGCAAATAACAAAAAAAATCCAATCGACGGCAAATACAAGAAACGAAATGCTAAAGGATTAAGCAAAGGAAAGATCCCAGAAGCCGGGAAATAATTGACAAAAAACCACACAAACCCAAAAGTAATAATTTTATCGCGTCGAAAAAAATTAACGGCTAAAATTATGGACAATAAGCTAACAACCAACGGCACCATCAATTCCCAAATCGGCATTGGAAAAATTGGCGGGGCATACAAGGGAGGAAGAACAGAAACTTTAAACGGCAAAACCAGCGCCACGCAGTACTGTAAGAAAAGTTTAAGCATCAAGACAATTTGCGCTAAACCTTTTAAAGCATAAGGCGAAGGCTGTAAATAAAATACATTAGGAATTAAAATGAAGTACACACATAAATAAAAGATCGTGATTCCAGCCAAAACCGCGTAAAGCCCCTTCTTTTGACCAAGAATCTGTCGACCCTTTTGCGCTGAAAGAAAGAACCAGTCGACAATAAAAATAATAAATGGAAAAGTTACTGCTGTTTCTTTTGAAAACAAAGCCAAAAAATATGACACTCCGACAAGACCAAACCAGAGGCCTTTTCTTTTAGCCTCACTAAAGCGCGCATAAGCTAAAACCGCGCACAAATAAAACATCGTCATCAAAATATCCGAACGATACCCGCTGGCATTGACAACTTCCGACTGAATTGGATGGACTGCGAAAAAACTTGCCGCCCAAAAAGCTATTTTTTTATTGCCGGAAATCCGCAGGATAAAATAAAAAACCAAAATGCAGGTCAAAAAATGAAGAAATATATTACTAAAATGATGCCCCGTCGGATTGTTCTTCCATAAAGCGTAATCTATAAAAAAGGTCGCAGCGCTAACCGGACGATAAGAAACGCACCCGGAAAAAGATTGAGTCTTTTGTGAAGCATCATAAGTCGACGGATTCATGACCAAATCTTGTGAGAAAATCTTTGGGAAATTGGTCAGACTTTTATAAAATTCATTGCCGCTAAAAAGAGCCTTGTCGTCGCCAACAAAGTCATTTTGCAAACAATTGTGAAAAGCGGCTGCAACAAAAAGCGCTAAAAGAAAAATAATTAATCGATTGGTGAAGGGAATTTTTGTGAAGGAAAAATTTTTCAAGGCACGAAGAATCAAATTTTAATGAAACATCAAAAAACAAGCTGGCGGTCAGGGTTGAACTGACGGCCTGCGCATTACGAATGCGCTGCTCTACCGACTGAGCTACGCCAGCGAATTACCTTAAAATAATCAAAACAAACCTTAAGAAAAATTCGCCAGTACTGTTTTCCTTATATCTTTTTACAGAAAAAACAGTGCGCCAGCAAACTTCCACTAAACTTACAAAATTTACCCTTAGAACAGTTTGCCAGTACTGCCTTCTACTTTTACTATCTTGAGAAGGCATGTACGCCAGCGAATTACCTTAAAATCATCAAAACAACCTTAAGAAAAATTTGCCAGTACTGTTTTCCTTATATCTTTTTACAGAAAAAACAGTGCGCCAGCAAACTTCCACTAAACTTACAAAATTTACCCTTAGAACAGTTTGCCAGTACTGCCTTCTACTTTTACTATCTTGAGAAGGCATGTACGCCAGCGAATTACCTTAAAATCATCAAAACAAACCTTAAGAAAAATTTACCAGTACTGTTTTCCTTATATCTTTTTACAGAAAAAACAGTGCGCCAGCATTTACATCAAATTTTTCGCGGGAAACCGGGACATCACCCACCGAACAACATTGCACCAAACTAAAAAAAAAGAATGGTGCCGAGACTAAGGGATTGTTGTGGGAAACCGGGATTTCACCCACCGAACAACAAAGCACCAAACTAAAAAAAAGAATGGTGCCGAGACCCGGAATTGAACCGGGGACGCACGGCTTTTCAGGCCGTCGCTCTACCGACTGAGCTATCTCGGCACAACTGCTGCTACAAATAAAAGGTTGCTACCTTAGAAGTTTTGCTTTGAATAGCTTTTGTCCCGCTTGCGGGACTGAGCTACTCAAGCGTTTGCATCTAAATCTTTTCTGAGAAAACGCCAGTGCCGCACAATTAGCGGCGCTCGGCACAACTATCTTTTAAGATATTAAATCCAAATCAAAGACCAGTGATTCTATCCAACCTCATCCCAAATGTCAACCGCGAAAGCCCACAACGACCACCGCGACACAATCACAACTACGGATGCGACCGTTGAACAATCTTGGTATAAATATCCTGAGCTAATTTAATTCTTGGCATCATGCCCCGACGAGCTTTGACTCGTAGTTTTACAGTATCTGCGACCGGTTCAGCCACTGTCACCGTAATATGAGCCCCAGAAACCTTAGCAACAACCACTCCGGCAATTTCATTCTTCTCTTCAATCAGCCCCATAATGGATACTGTATCAACCGCGGCCTGCCAAATATCCTGCATGGTATATCCACTGACCATGCCCTCAACCGTGTCTGGACTAATCGCATAACCGCCCAAAGCCCCGACGCCGCCAATTACCAAATAAAAACAGCCACTGCCGGTCAATAAAAATAAAACCAACGCTATCGAAAAAAAACTTTTCTTAACAGAAAACCTTTCCACCCTTTATCTCCCAACCAAATGAGCAATCCATTACAGCGTCAAGATTTTTGCTTATCCCTTGCAAGGCTTACGGCCATGATTGGCTTTTTTTGATCGCCAATTCAATTTGCCAACTTTACTTTTACGTCCCATTCTGATCCCCTCCTTAATAATTTAAGGTACCATCGTACTACGCGACACGAAAAAATCAAAGCAAAAATTTTCTCACCTGATAAACATTCTCAACTACGGCCAAAGGCTTTAAAGCTGTTAATTCTGCAATTGTACTGGAACCTGTTGCTACCGCTACGGTTTTAACTCTCGCCCGCCGGCCGGTCAAAACATCAATCCCCATATCTCCCACATAGAGAGCTTGAGACGGCTTGAGCTTAAACTTCTTTAAAATCGCCTTAAGAATATCCGCCGCCGGCTTAGGACGCGCCACCTTATCCCCACATAAAACATAATCGAAGAAAATATTGATTTTTAAATACCTTATCGCAATCAGCGAAAACTTAGTCGGGCGATTGCTGGCCACTGCGATTCTTAATCCTTGCGCCTGCAAATATTGTAGAATTTTCAACGCGCCCGGCAATAGCTTGGTATCTTTGCGCAAAGCTAAAGCATGATGCTGTCGATAAACACTCAGCGCTCGGTCAATATCTTTGTCTCCGATTTTGTCCCCCAGAAAAGACTGCAACAAATGCCGGTCACCCCAACCCACTGTGCGTTTAATCGTCGAGTGCGCAATTGGGGCAAAACCAAATTTATCGACGGTATAATTGACACTGCGATAAACCGCCGGATAAGCGTTCATCAAAGTCCCATCAAGATCAAAAACAACAAGTTTGATTTTTTTCATAGTCGAATATTATAATTTAGAAATATTTTAGAAACTCATCTTATCATCGATTAACTAAATTGCTTGCCTTAGTGCTACAATTTTATTTCGATGCTAAGACAAAAAAATCCCGCATGCCGATTTTCCAACATGCGGGATTGTGACGCAATGACTAATGAACTTACAACTTGGGCGAAAGAACAATAACGCCAGATTTTACAGTACTGGTATCCTGATCTTGCGGATAAGCCGCAACAACCGTATCTCCACTTAAAGCAATACTCTGCCCAAAATTGAGAATACCGGCTCCTGCTAAATTATACGCCCAGGCAAAAGAATTATTGGCCTGACGTTTAAAAACAATCACTGAATCCGTTGTATGTATCGAACCTAACGAGAAGGTTTTAGGATGCATCGCAACGGCGACAGTATTGTCTTTGGCCGTAAGGCTGATAATCGCACTGCTCGAATGCCACGGCAAGCTTAAGCGAGAATACGATGTATTCCACGTGCTAACCGGCGCTCCATACGGAGCATTGCGCATTTCATTAAAAATAAAAACATTACTCAAAAGAGTAATATCAGGAACAGCACTCAACGCAACAATAAGCTGATGACCAACAACCTTGGTTGCCGTCAAAACAGCCTCAGCATTCTGCGGCGTTAATAACCCTATCTCTTGACCAAAATTAGCTATATCGTTTTCATACGTTTTTTCTAATGTCCAGAGACCTTGTCCTTTGTAACGATAGATAAAGATTTTACTCTTTTCGGTTTCCGAAGCTTTGGGCGCGCCAACTGCAATAATCCCATCACCGACAGCTACCGATTGAGCAAATTGAACTTTACCAGCTTCCACTCCAGACAACTTCAATGTGGCCGCATAAGCCCATGCACCATTGTTACGACTGATCACATACACAACTTTAGCCGACGGTAAAGAAACCGCCAAGCTGTCTGACGAAAGAGCCAGTTTCATATTACTAACTAAAGCTGGATCTAAATTATCAATTTTACTAAGATCCAATTTATTGCCAGCTTGAACCCAAGCATTATTAACTTTGGAGAAAAAATAAAGACTGCTCTGCGCTTGCACAACCAACGCATCTTTATTAGCCGCCAAAGTCTTGCCAAACTGATCACCATCTGCCAAACCTACAGGCGCGATAATCGCGGGCACAGGCACAGACTGTGTTGCATCAACAGGCATGCTCTTATATTGATAAACAACACCTTTGCCATTAACACTAGGGGCTCCGACGAATAATTCATTGCTCTCTTGCAAAACAGCAACGCTTTGCGCAAAACCAATGTTAAACTGCGGCGTTGCCAAACGGCCTGCTGACAGATTATCCAAATTGCTATAATACTCACCAACCGTGATTTTATCAGCTGGCTTTTTTATAGCAGCAATAAATGAATCCATCACAAATTTTGCTTTCGCAGGATCTTTTAATGCCCAAATATTTTGAAAATACTTATTCATTGCATACTTTGTGTTCCAAAGCATTTTACTATCATAATAGTTACCAACGTTTGTTTTATCTGCCGGATTAAGAACTACGGCTATAATGGATTCCATCACAAACTTCTCTTTGGCAGGATCCTTCGCCTGCGCCAAAATCGAAACATAACTATTGATTGCCGCTTGAGCTTTAAGCACAGCCGTTTGATCATAATACTGCCCAATTGTGGTTTTATCCGCAGGATTTAAAACTGTGGCCAACAATGATGTCATCACAAACTTCGCCTTAGCTGGATCTTCGTTCCCAGCCGATAAAACTGTGAAATAATTGTCAATCGCGACTTTCGCTTTTGTCACCGCCACTTGATCCAAATACTGACCAATTGCGGTTTTGTCGGCAGGATTTAAAACTGTGGCCAACAATGATGTCATCACAAACTTCGCCTTAGCTGGATCTTCGTTCCCAGCCGATAAAACTGTGAAATAATTGTCAATCGCGGCTTTCGCTTTTGTCACCGCCACTTGATCCAAATACTGACCAATTGCGGTTTTGTCGGCAGGATTTAAAACTGTGGCCAACAATGATGTCATCACAAACTTCGCCTTAGCTGGATCTTCGTTCCCAGCCGATAAAACTGTGAAATAATTGTCAATCGCGGCTTTCGCTTTTGTCACCGCCACTTGATCCAAATACTGACCAATTGCGGTTTTGTCGGCAGGATTTAAAACTGTGGCCAACAATGATGTCATCACAAACTTCGCCTTAGCTGGATCTTCGTTCCCAGCCGATAAAACTGTGAAATAATTGTCAATCGCGGCTTTCGCCTTTGTCACCGCCACTTGATCCAAATACTGACCAATCGCGGTTTTGTCGGCGGGATTTAAAACCGTCGCAATCACTCTATCCATAACCAATTTTGCATTAACTGGATTTTGTACCGCAGCCAATAAAACCTGAAAATAATTATCAATTGTAATTTTAGAATTTGTTACCGCAGATTGATTGTAATAATCTCCAACAATCGCTTTTTCTGCAGGATTCAAAACTGCAGCAATAGCCGAATCCATCGCCAGTTTTGCTTGCGCTGGATTTTTGGTAACAATCAACAATGTCGCAAAATAATCATCAATCGCAGCTTTAGCTTTATTAACAGCCATCTGAGACATTCCAATGCTGTAATAATTTGCAACAATGGTTTTGTCAGCAGCATTAAGAACCGTCGCCATTACAGCCTCCATAACAGCTTTTGCCGTTGCTGGATTTTGCCCAGCGGCCAAAGCAGAAAAATAATTATCAATCGCAACTTTGGCCTTCACAATAGCTGTTTGGCCGTAATAATTATTAACAATAAGTCTATCCGATGGATTAAGAACCGCCGCCATAGCGGCTTCCATGACAGTTTTCGCTATTGCTGGATTTTGCGCAGCCATCAAAGCAGAAAAATAATTATCAACCGCAGCTTTGGCCTTCACAATAGCCGTTTGGCCGTAATAATTATTAACAATAAGTTTATCTGATGGATTAAGAACCGCCGCCATAGCGGCTTCCATGACAGTTTTCGCTATTGCTGGATTTTGCGCAGCCATTAAAGCAGCAAAATACTTATCAATCGCCGCTTTGGCCTTCACAATAGCCGTTTGGCCGTAATAATTATTAACAATAAGTCTATCTGATGGATTAAGAACCGCCGCCATAGCGGCTTCCATGACAGTTTTCGCTATTGCTGGATTTTGCGCAGCCATCAAAGCAGCAAAATAATTATCAACCGCCGCTTTGGCCTTCACAATAGCTGTTTGGCCGTAATAATTACTAACAATAAGTTTATCTGATGAATTAAGAACCGCCGCTATAGCGGCTTCCATGACAGTTTTCGCTATTGCTGGATTTTGCGCAGCCATCAAAGCAGCAAAATACTTATCAATCGCAGCTTTGGCCTTCACAATAGCTGTTTGGCCGTAATAATTACTAACAATAAGTTTATCTGATGGATTAAGAACCGCCGCCATAGCGGCTTCCATGACAGTTTTCGCTATTGCTGGATTTTGCGCAGCCATCAAAGCAGCAAAATAATTATCAACCGCCGCTTTGGCCTGAATAATAGCTGTTTGACCATAATAATTATTCACGATAGATCTATCTGCCGTGTTAACTACGGCAGCCATGGCCTGATCCATTGCAACCTTAGCTGCTGATGGATTCTGTCCACTCAACAAGACGCTAAAGTAATTGTCAATAGCCACTTTAGCAGCTTCGACAGAAGTCAACTGCACTGCTGTCCCCACACTTGAACTTTGAGCATACACCATACTGGGCAATGCCAGCATGCCAAAACCAGCGCACGCTCCCAACAATACAACAACAACCTTCTTAACCAAACTCTTTCGATTCATATAAACTCTCCTGTAAAATTAGTTTTCATTGAATATTTAAAAAAACTTAAGCATCAAAGGTTAATGCTTGGTCGCCAAACCACGCCAGATCCATCGATTGTTATATAGGGAAGGGTGCAACAGGTGATTTAGCTTGAAGGCTCCATTTAAGGAAGCTTGAATCTTAACCAATGATCCTAAAGTCTTACTAGAAGCACAGGACTCTGAAAAAGAGCATTGAAATCATTACGTCAAATGTAACATGCCAATTGAAAATTGGCAAATTAATTTGACTAACCCAAAAATCTGATATTAAGTGATTAATTAACACAAAAAACAACCCTAGAAAAGGGCTGAGAAATGGGTGCTTTGCTACTTTTGCAGCAAATACAAAATCAACAAACCGCCCAGAGCCAACAAAACGCCAATAAATCCGCGAAAAACGACCATTACATCATTCCACCACAACAAAACCAAGGTTATACCCGCAATCATCACTGATAACCCAAGAATAAAACGCAGAATCTTGCCAAATGTGGATGATGACTTAGGCTGCATAATCAGACTCCTTATCCGTCTGTCGATTTTCAGGCACCTGCGTCTTCCACCGCCTGTGCATCCAGCCCCATTCATGCGGATATTTGCGAATATATCCTTCAATGATTTTTGTAATCTTGGCGACATTGGCAACAATCATCTCTTGGCTATCTTCACGCTGTTCCAATTGCATTTCCGGTTCAATGGCAATTTTATTAACATCATCTTCTTGACGGCGAATAAAAATCGGCACAATCGGAGCCCCGGCTCTTTGCGCTAAAACAATCGGACCCGGCGCGGTTGCCGCTTTTTGTCCAAAAAAATCAACAAAAACTCCGCCGCTGCTGCCAAAATTTTGATCCATTAAAATAAACACAATCTCATTATTACGCAAAGCTTTGAGCGTATCCATCACGGCTTTTTTGCGCGGCAAAGCAAAAATCGTTTTTAAACCTGCTTCTGTCCGTTTTTGAAGCAAAAACTCATCAATTTTTGGATCACGCGTATTGCGCATCAAAACATTGGCCTTATACCCCAACCGCGCCATATACATCATCAACA
>JACKFI010000010.1 GCA_020632555.1 Candidatus Omnitrophota bacterium
TTCGATATTGACTTGAGTGACATGCGCGTTTTGGGCGATGCAGTTAAAGAAGCTATAGCTTTTACCAAAAGCGTGTTGGGCAATATAGGGCGCGACCAGCAAGACCATAATCAGTAAAATCACAGCTGGAATACAATAGATAAGAATATTTTGGACGCAGGTTTTGATATTGGGAAAGGTCAAGCGATAAGGTAAAAAGAAGCGAATGTGCCAAACAATCGGTAAAACAAAACAAAACGTTGCCATTTCATCGAGGAATAAAGACGCGGTCAATAAAGGAATAATGCCCCAGATCATACTTCGATTAAAAAGCGGATTGATTTGATTCGCTGGGGCCGGTGGTTGGTTTTTTGCTAGCAGATAAAGAATTGCAATGATCACGACATTAAGCAGAGGTTTGCCCGGGTGCATGAACATAGTTCCGGAGAATAAGTATCCGCAGGTGGAAATATAAACGGCAACGCCAGCGCAAGCGGCGGTTGAGTTTTTAAGAATGATTTTTAGATATTTATAAAAAAGCCATGGCGCTAAGAGCAAAGTAAAAAGCCAAAGAAATGATAGCGTCGGATGCGGACGGAAAAAGTTCCAGAGCAGTAATCGGGTTTTGACGGCGAGAATGTAAGATGTGTAAGATAGAAAGCGCGGACGATTCCAGCCATTATCCAAACCCCAGACATTAAAAATATTAACAAAGTCATGAGTTGAGAATGCAGTTCCATGATCAAGTACCGCTGGGGTAAAACTGATAACGGATTCAGCCTCTTGATAACAATTGGCATAATTGTTGAGAATCACAATAACGGTGATGATGGCGCACAGCAGAATACCAGCGATATAGAGATCGATGGGATGTTTGTTTTTTTTATGAATCAGATTGGTTAGCGTGGCGCGTATTGTCATCGTGAGTTTATGGTGCGCGGACATGCCCGCCTATCTTTTTTGCAATATCAATTGGTTCTTGTCTGAGTCGATTTGAAAAACAAAGTGTTTTAGAAACGACATGCCTAATAAGCCGTCGTAACTGCCACCTGTTTCTCGTTCGAGGACAACAGCAGGGATATTGGTCGCGCTGGCTCTTCCGATGCGCAGTTCTTTGAGGATAATCACTCGGGCGGCCACGACATTGCCATTAGCGAGTTTGGCTTGGATGCGTTTGGCGGAATTTAAATCATAGCCAAGTTTGATGGCGACGCGTTTAGAGACTGTGACATTGCTGGCGCCGGTATCGACAATCAGATGAGCATGCATCTTTCGGTTGATGTGTGTATCAGCTAAATAACTGTTACCGACGCGTTTGAGTTTTACGACTTGTTTGCCTTGGGCAATACGGACAACGCCGCGGACAGCAATTCCTGTTAATTTTGCGGCTTCCCAGGTGACATCGGTGGCAAAATCAATAACAGTGCAACCGGTGATTGTGACAAGCGTAAACAGAAGAATAAAAAATGACGAAGAGAAATTGTGTTTAGCCATAAAGACCATTTTTTGTTAATCCCAAATTTTGCTTGGCCTTGCAGAGGCGAGGCTAATGCAAAATCCGGGTTAATAATATGGCATTATACGTTAAACTTTTGTTTTTATTAAACTTTTTGCGATTTTATACTGTGATGGCATGCGTTCTGGGGACACGATTGTGTCCCCAGATTCGTATGGTATATCCGATTGTCAATTAGTGCGGGGAAACCCTGATTTGCGTATGAGTTTTTTGTTTATTCCCTGAACGGTCGGTGGCGGTATAACGGAATATGTACACACGTTTGGGGTTTTGCGCTTTGAGCAAGATTTGACCGTTGTTATCAATAATGATGTTTTTGGTTTTTATAGGATGTTTGGGATCAAAGATGGTAGTTTCTTTATTATCAATCATTACTATTGATTCTAATTCAACCTTAGGATTAGCATCACAAACATCGGTAACGGTAATACTTGGGGTGACTTTGACCATTTTATTGTTTGGCGGCCAAAGGGAATGTGGTGTTATTTCAACTTTCAAGCCAGGAGCTATGGTGTCAATAATCTTGACCTTGATTTTGTCTGAATCTTCTGCTCCATAAGGATCTTTGACTGTTAATGTGAATTGATGTTTGCCCAGCGGCAAAATCAGTCTTTGTGTTGGTGTCGAAATGGTGCCATTGGGTCCAAACCAGCGAAAACTAAGAGGATCTTGGTCAGGATCAGCTGATTTTGAACCGTCAAGTATTACACGACTGCCACGAGGGTTATGACATTGTACTTTTTGATTCATCCCGGCATTGGCGATTGGCGCATGATTCAAATGCGCTGTTTTGCCCGGTAGAATAGTGGTCAGTGTTCCTTTGAAAATAATACTTATGGGATTTGTTCCGGTATTGATATAAGTCAGGGTATCGGGATAAAAAATAATTTTATCCTTGGTTTGCAGAACCGCGGTTGCTGTTGTATTGATTTTTGAAATAAACGTAACTTCAATAGGCCCGGATATCACCTGGGTTGATACGCTTCCACACGTGACGTTGAGGATATCACCCGCTGTTAAAGTATAGGTGGCAGATCCAGAACAGACACTCACATAAGCCGGGTTCGATCCACCGCTGGCAGCCGCGCTGATTGTTACCCCTTGATTGGGATCTGGATCATCTGTGATTGAGAGATATTGATCACCGCGGTTGAGGATTGTTCCGGTTGTCGGCACAACAGATCGATGATCATTGAAGTCAGCAGAATATATGGCTGGGTTGACATCCACTTCGTCTGATAACCCATCATTATCATAATCCGTGCGATTTAAGTTTTCAGTAATCGTCTGAATAAGAGTTTGATTCGGCGCATGATGGGTGGCAGTATCGTATTTTTGCAGTTTCCTTTCTAAGTTGGATGGATTGTCATTTTCAAAATCAGGCAAATCTTCATCATAATAGCTTTGGTTAAACAGGCCCCAATTCCCGGAGGCATAAGTTTTGTATGACCATAGTGACCAGTTATATTTTTGTGCGTTAAATTGCGTTAAATAGTAAGCCCAAACATCTTTGATATCAAATCCATTAAACTCCCCGATAAGCACTGGGACATTGTCAATCTGTTGACGGGAATCGCTAACTTTTTTGTTGATGAAAGCAATATGAGATGCTGTGACGTCAGATAATGTGATTCCTTGATATCGCCCCGGGTCATAACCATAGCATGTTTCGCCGGCGATGGGGGTCTCTCCTGCTTTGGGTTGCCAGCAATAGTAGTGAAATTGATACATCACATTATCCCACCCTTTGGTCTGTGGATTGGGAAGACTGTCCCAATTCCAAGCGCCTTCCATCACAATGACATGATGATTATCGCCGACGGTATTTCGGATGGTGCTATAAAGATCGGTGTAAATGCCGTGCAAAAGAGAAAAGTCGCCCACATTGGAGTAAGCTTCAAATCCGGTGGGTTCATTGAGCAGATCATAGCCGACGACGGTGGTATTGTTGAAATAGTGTTGGGCAATCTTTTCCCATAATTCTTGTGTTCGTTGACGGTATGTTGGGTTTGCGGGGTTAAAGAGTTGATGTTTGAATCCCGGCGCTGGTTGTTGGTAAGACGAACGGCCCGTGTGAAATTCAGGGCCTTGTGCTCCCGGCGCTCCATGCAAATCCAAAAGGACATAAATGCCTCGATCTGCACAAGCTTCGACGATACGATCAATTGTTGCAAAATTGAAATTATTTCCGCAGGTCCATAAACCGTTATCGCTAAGGTCACATATATCGCGGTAATAAATCGGTAAGCGAATAAAATTAAATCCCATGCGCATGATATTGTCTAAGTCATTATTTTTGATGTAGGCTTGTTGATAAACATCAAGTGTGTGTTGGGCATTGTTGTCGAGATATTTTCTGATTGTCCAATCGTCGTAATATTTTCCTTTGAACGCTTCGGGATCATTTCGCCCTTTTGTAAATTCATCTGTCTCCCCCATCATCCAAGGTTCCAAGAGAAGATAATTCCCAAGATTAACACCTTTGAGTTGGACAATATCGCCAACGCCTTGCTGTTCTCTTAAATTGGTGCCGGCGGCTTGAACAAATCCGTTGGGGTCATAAAGCAGTGCAGGACTTAAAGCACTCGTATCCTTCGGTCCTACAGCAGAAACACGGTACCATTTTCCTAAATCTGAGGGTGATAAGGAAATTGTTTTTTGTGGCCCTGTATATATTGGGGTCCATGTTCCGTTACGATGATCAGCATGTTCAACTTTATATTGCGTGGCCAAAGAATGAGCGGACCACTCCAGTGACCCTTGCATTAAGCGGGAATGTTTGATTAAAATCGGCGGTGTTTGATAGGCAACAACATCGCTCCATTGAGAAATATAGGCGGCTGGTCCTTGTGGATTTACGGCGGTTTGCCAGCGAACTCGCAGCCATGACGGCATAAAATGATTGAGCGTCCATGTGGTTTCCGGGCCGTGATAAACGGTTGTCCATGGGCCGTGAGGTCCGGTTGAGCTTTCTTGTAATTCATATTGCCCGGCATCGGTTTGTTTTGTCCAAGAAACAGTTCCCGACGGTAAGACGTCTTTATCGATGGAACTTGTGGCGCGGGTAGCTCGGATATCATCGATATAATAATTTCCCGGCCAATAAAAAAGAAGTTGGATTTTGTTTAAATCATTAAGATGCAGGGTTGGATATTTTTTTAATAAATCTTGAAATAAAATTGTATATTCTGTCCATTGACCGTATTCGGCTGTTTTTTTCATCCAGATTTCGGCCTTGGTGTTATCGGTGGCGTGTTGATCGTGGTCATAAAGTTGAATCGCGAGATTATTGTCCATTTTATTGATGGATTGGGAGTTAATCTGCAAGGAAAGCCGGTCATTGAGCTGTGGGTTTAAATCGACATGCCAATAGTCTTGAGAAGCGCAGGACGAACTGAATTGACAGCGGCGTTCTTGTGACATTAACAGGGCGGAAAACCAGACGGATTCTGCATTGATGCTCAGTTTGTAGGAATGCTGTCCTTCATAAACCGGTTCTCCTGCTTGCGAATAGTGAGCGTCTCCACCTGACCAGAGTAAACCCGGATAGCTGGATGGTGGATTATCAATGGGTGTTAATTCAAAACTTTGATATTGACGGTCGTTAGATGTGATTTCAATATCATCAAAGTCATAAAGAGCAGAGTGATAATTGACAAACTCAATTTGTGTCACGTGACTCAAATTGAAGTTCGATGGGAGTTGGGAAAATAACACGGACAGTTGAGTCCATTGCTGAGGTTGTGCTTTTTGTGTTGTCCAAACTTCAAAACCAGAAGCATAAGAGCGGTCATCAAAGAATTTGACGGCGACATTGTTGGGTCCTACTGATGGGTGAGGATAAATCCAAAACGTTATCCGGTCATTTCGCAAAGCATCAAAGTCGGCATATCCCAGCGCATTGCTGGGCTTAATTCTGACACCGCCCCAATTGCCGCCATTGGGGGTTTGCCGGCAGGCGCGAGAGCCTTGGTGAACTAATTCTTGCGAAACATCGGCTGAGGAACCATTGATTCCTTCGCAATAATTTCCGATAGTTCCATTCTTTTCTTCAAAATTCTGAAAGATAAAACCATGTGGGTTGACCAAGCCTTTGATGTCTTGTTGGGTCAAAGCGATATTATAAATTCTCACGTCATCTAGTAAGCCTTTAAAGTCAAGGAATGGAGCGCCGGTTGCTTTTCCCAGCAGTAAGTCTCCGCTTGTCAGAGGCGTATAACCGGTTAAATTGTTGTTTTGTGCCGCTAACTGTCCGTCTAAATATAATTTTGCGCCGATGGTTTGATCAAAGGTTATTGCCAAATGATGCCATTCATTCAAGTTTTGGTCGGCGATGCTAATAACTTTTTTGTCGCGATTGTAATCACAAAGGCCGCCGATGATATTAACGCCGGTTCCTTTGCCGCCCCATTGAAAGCCGCCGATGTTTATGCCCATTTGAACACCATCACCATATTGGCAGACATAATTGTTGGGAAAATTATCTCGCCAGCCTAAGAGCAAACTTTGTACGGGATGAGCGGCTTTATACCAAGCTGCCAAAGTGAATTTTCCACCTGCACCAACGTCTAAAGATTTTGTGCTGCCTGCGGCATTTCTTGGGATGAAAATATAATCGTCTATTCCGTCAAATTCCATTGCGCCACCCATTTTGCCTTGCGCTGTAAAGATCGGCCCGTTGGGTTGGATAGACCCATTGTTTTGATTGCCGCTATTATCAAAAATAATTCCGTTTTCCGGCGCATTGTCAAACGAGTAATAGGCAACCAATGGGGATGACGAAGTTGTTGGGCCGGTTAATGCCAAGATTTCTTGTTCAGATAAAGCACGATTATAAATTCGGATTTCATCCAAAAGACCTTTAAAGTCTAAGAATGGAGTGCTTCTTGATTTTCCGATTAGCAAATCGCCGGATGTCAATGGGCTATATCCGTTGAGATTGGGTTTTTCAGCGACCAAATGGCCATCTAAATATAATTTTGCCCCGGCATTGTGGTCATAGGTTAATGCTAAGTGATGCCATTCGTTGAAGTTTTGGTCGGGGACGCTGATAACTTTTTTGTCGCGATTGTAATCACAAAGGCCGCCGATGATGTTAACGCCGGTTCCCTTGCCCGACCACTGAAACCCATTGATATTAACGCCCATTTGTACGCCATCGCCGTATTGACATGCCGACGCATTGGGAAAGTTGTCTCTCCAGCCGAGGATTAAACTTTGGATGGGATGTGTGACTTTGTACCAAGCGGCCAGTGTGAAAGCTCCTCCCTTGGCAACATCCAGAGATGCCGCACCATTGGCATTGGTTCGTGGAACGAAAATATAATCATCAGCCCCGTCAAATTCTAAGGCGCCCCCTTGTTTGCCATCGGTTTTAAAAACAGGACCGTTGATTTGAATGGCTCCATTATTGGCATTGCCGCTGGCATCAAGAATAATGCCGTTTTGCGGCGCATTGTCAAAGGGGAAATACAGAACCAGTCCATCATCTGCGTAAAGTGTTGAACATGAAAGAATGAGTAATGCTCCTAAAATGAACGAAATCGATTTCTTCATGCGTCTTTTCTCCGATTGTTTTGCTGCAAGTTAAGGTTAGGGGTACGTAACATAAGACAAACACGGGCGCAAAATCTTACAAAATATTTTTGTTGATCATTGAGCATGGTCATTTAAGGTATCGGTTAATTGTTTATGAAGAGTTTGGGCTTGGGAGGCAAAATGACTGTTGGCGTAGCGGCTCAGAGCCAAATTTTGAATAAAAAAATCATATTTTCGCAAGGTGAAAAGCTTTAAATCCTTCCCGTGGTCATCGGTATCTTTAATAGCTATTAAGTAAGACTTGATTTTTAGGAGCATTGCTTCTGCTTTAATAAAATCCAAATTATTCAGGGCGTATAATTGGGCTAGATCAATGGATGTGATGATCAGAGAAAAATAATCTGATTCTTGTTTTGATTTTATTGAGGAGAGTGATTCCATGGCTTTTTCATAATCGAGTATGGCGCTGTGATATTCTTTTCGCCAGCGATTCACACCGGCGGATGCTTGTAAGGCATGTGCCGCTAGACGATGATCTTGAATGTTGTCAGCATATTGCCAGCAGGCATGATAGCAATTTAATATCTTAAAATAAGAATCGGGTATTGATACTTGAGATTCCTGGATGGTGGACTCTCTTGGGGTAAAGATTAGGCGCTCAAGCAATATTTCGTTTGATTTGTCCGCGAGCGTGCAGAAACTTTGTGCCAGGAGTTTGGGATTGTTGGTTTTTTGGGCTTGCGCAAGGTGTTGTTTTAACGATGTTATTTCTAAAGAATCATCTGGCGATGGGATGGTTAATTGTGTCAGGTGATTTTGTTTATTTGCAGGATAGACTTGTGTGGTTAGTTTTTGAGTTGAGGTAAAATTGTCAACCAAGGTTATCGAATGAGGCCGGCGAATATTTTTAGATTTCAATAAGATGAATCCTGTGAGCAACACAATTCCTAACAGTCCGATTATGAGTAAAAGAATATTCTTTGTGGTGATCTTGCTCCAAGCCGATTTCTTTAAAGAAGATTTTAATCCTCTGGGAAATGGCGAATATTTGGGATCGCCGTAGAGAACGTAACCAGCCCAGACGATATTTTCTTCGCCAAATTCTTTCATTGCTTTAAGTCTGGCTTGGCGCAAAGCCTCTCCAATGGCAGCTCCCTTTTGGATGTATTTGTAAAATTCGCTGGCGATGATAAGCCCAACAGAATCCGGAATTTCCCAGAGTGTTCCTACATAATGGCGGATGCCAGCAGTGAGGAAAGCATGAACGAGCCCAAAACATTTTTGTTCATAATCGTCACTAATATTTACGGAAGCAATATGCGCGGATTGGCAGGAATTTAGAAAAATAAATAATGGAAAGGCAGATCCTCCCTGCATGTTCTGAATTTCCTTGGGAGAAAATAGGCCGTCGGATAGTCGACAGCCTCCTAAGGATTGTTGGTTCTCGATTGGATCGGTGTGTCCGGCAAAATGGACAAAATCATAATCGCGGATGTTGCGCGTTACGTAATCAACAGTGATTTCTCCGGTTTTAGTCGACACAGCCAGGATTTCCCGGTTGCAATCCAGATGTTCACGAATCAGTTGAATTTCCTTTCGTGCGCCGGGTAGATCACCGGTCGCATCAGCCAGCAGTAACATTTTTAGGGGAAATCGGGGTTGACGTTGAGCTTGATCGATTAATGGTTGTGTTGTGATGACGCGGCGCCCTACATTGAATGCTAAACAGAGAAAGTTTTCCCCGTTAAAAAGCAGTTCCCAGGGAATAAAAACCAGTGGTTCATCAAGTCGGATCACCAGATTTTCACAGGTGGTTTTTTTTATTTGATCTTTGACTCGTCTTGTGAGCAGGCGATCATAAAGAATGTGACAGATTTGCTTTAATTCTTGGAGTAATCCAGAAGATAATCGTCCTAAGGTATTGGACTTGTTTAAGAGGAGCCGGACTTCGCAGCAAAGATTTTCAATTTCTTTGAAATTAAAAGAAATTTCTTCTGATTGATAAAAGGGAGTATTTTCATCAGAAATGCTGATGATCAGCATATTTTGTTTGCTGGAAATATCCAGAAATAAGGATGTTGAAGGGGTTTTTATCATTATTCTTGATACAGTTCTAAGCTAATTCTGGCAATTGGATGATGCGTCGCGGTGATGTCGACAACATACCGTCCATCGCGCATGTTTTCAAAGTTGGTTTTGCCTTTATCGGTGATATGGGATTCTAACTCCATATCGTTTTCCAAAAGAGTGATGCGAAAATCATTGACGGGGGTATGTGTTTTGAGATCTTGCGCGCAAATGACAATTCGGTTTGTTGAATTTTGGGCACGTTCGATTTCCACTTGAATACCAACCGCGCTAAAATCTTTCTTGATCAGAATAGTTTTGGGGTTCTGGGCAGTCTGACCTCGCAAAGGTTGTGCATAAGACAGGATCGGATTAACAAAAACACCATCGGATTTGAACATTTTAACTGCGTCTTTGGTAAAGTGAACCACCAAACTCCAAACGCGTGTTCCAAATGGTTGATGGACCAGGTTTTTGGCGTTTTGAATCACATGTTTTGGCACAGTTGGCAGATTTTCAGGTGTAATAAGTTTTGCGATCTCTTTTTGAATTCGAACTTCTTCTTGTAGGGCAAGATCATCTTTGATCAAATGGGCAATTGCTTTTTGTTCTTTGACGGACAATAATCCTTCCGCAAAATATCCGAGCAATTCATCTTGATTCTTATTCCAACACAATTTCTTAGTCATGATTTCCCTCATTGCTGATTGGGTTAAGCTGTTGGATATCAGCATAATTTCTTAATTTATTTAAAACTCGATTTTTTCGGACATAAAGGGTATCAACGGAAATGAGAAATTTATCTGATATTTCCTGGGCAGACAAATGATCAAAATAGCACATTTCCAGAATCTTTCGTTCGTCGGTCGACAATTGTGCTAATAAAGCTTTAAGCTGTTCAGCGGTGTCGATTCTTTCTTGTTCACTTTTGGGACAGGTTATTTCCATGTCTTGGATCAAGCGGGTGTAGGGACCGTTTTCCATGAGAACATCATCGATTCCGATATATTTATTGCTTTTCTTTAAATAATTAATGGTATGACAAACAGCTATTCTCCGCAGATAGGCCAATAGACAGGGTTTGTTGTCGCCTTTGAATTGTTTTAATCCTTTGTCCAGAAGAATAACAAAGACATCCTGACACAATTCGTCGGTATCATTCGAATTTATGCGGCGTCCATACCCATGCGCGGTACGCAGAATGCAATGATAAATCCAGCGGGAATAGTCATCGACGAATGTATCCCATGCGATTTTGTTGTTTGAAAGACATTGTTTGATTAATTCTGATGTTTGATCCATAAGATTTATTCTCGGTGATTTGTGAATGCGGTGGCTTTTAACTGGATAAGGTCTAAAGCGTATTCACCTTTTTCATCAAAGATTGAAACACAATTCTTTTGGTTTACGGAGTCATTATTATGTGAGCAAATCATGAATTTTTGCTTACATAAACATTCTTTCTCTTGTTGGCGGGAATTTCCGGACGCCAGGAGAATATCATCATAATAATAGGTTCCGTCCCAGTAATTGAAAAATTCAATTTTAGTCACGTGTTTGAGATCAAAATCTTGCGGTAAATCGTTGAAATAAATTTCTAAGCGGGTCCATTCTCTGTATTTGGCGCGTTGATTTTCTTTTGTCCAGATGCCGACGCCAGTATCTTGATACTGCCCTTGATCGAAGAATTTGAGCATAACGGTGTGGTCGCCCACCTGTGAGGGATCAGACCAGATCCAGAATGATATTCGGTCATAACAGTATTCGATGAAATTCATATTGAAGCTTTGTGTTGCAGAAATAATTGCTGTGCCGGCGTGAACCTTGGGACCTTGCGGAACGGTTACCGCCCAGGAATAGGTTCCGCTGTGCACCGGTTCTCCGGGGGCTGACCGTTGGACAACCGCTTCGTTAAAGCCCCAGCCATATTCTATTGGCAATGAGTCGCGATTGTCCCGATGAGGGGTCCCATTATTATTTTCAAAATTCTGGTATATTGTTTCGGAAAAACAGCTAGCTGACAGTATTTGGAAAAAAAATAGAATAGTACTTATTAAAACACGCATAGGGTTTATCTTAAAATAGTATTTCTGTTAACAGATCTTTTGGTCGTAAGTATATTAGTGTATTTGCTACATTAGACAAAATTGTTGGGGAAATCTTACAAGTATTTTTTTATCAAAAATTCTTGAGTTTATTTGTTTAGGGTGAGGCGCCTCACAATGTTGGTGATTATAAAGATTTTTAAGCTCAAAGGCAATGGCAAAGATTGCTACAATTTGGGAATGATACCATTGATCCTTACCCCCTGATCCCTGCGGAGGCGACGAAAATTTTATGCATCACAGACTCAGTTTTTCAAACCATCAAACAGCAATATCTGGCATTTTGCCAAGGTCTCAGGACACGTCCCAAAATAAAATCTTTCGCTACAGGTCAATTACGAAAGAAATATTCACTAAAAAATCAACCCATGGCCCAATCTCAACATTTTTCGGCCTACGAGCCCAGCACAGCCATCACCGTCAATGAATGTGATTACCGCCGTTGGTGCCGCGTTGCCGAATGGTTTAACCAATACGGACCTGATGCCGAATATTAAAAAAAATCTGTTGATCAAATAGAAATGGACACATAATGGCTCCAAGAATCCGTCGCAGGATTAGAAAGGAGTCCAATAACTTATGTGTCCGTATAAATATTATCATGTTATGAGACAAAGCAAAGATAAAAAACAGTGGCGTTACCAGATGGTTCAAAAGGCTCTGGAGATCGGTATCAAGCCTACAGCCAGACTTTTTGCAACCTTCCCATCGGTGGTACGCAAATGGGTCAAACGCTTCGAGGTCGAAGGTTATGCCGGCCTGGAAGATCGCTCTCACAAACCCCACTACTGCCCCGGCACCACACCAGAATCTATGAAAAAATTCATCGTCAATCTAAAAAGCAAATACAAGCGTTTGGGTGCAGAACATATCCGGGACTTAGAAGGTTTAACTTGCGCCCCCAAGACCATGCGCAAAATATGGAAAGAGGCCGGCATCCCCTCGAGAAAACGACCCAAAAAACATGTCACAAAGAACAACCTGCGTGCTGTAAAAATGCTCTTTGAACTCTTCGAGCAATCCATGGAGGACACCAAAGACCTCATGGATATTCCCGAATACTTCCTCCAAGCTAAATTGCTTAATCTGCCCAAAGTTCAATACACCTTCCGGGAAGTCTCCTGCGGCATTCTTTTCACAGGCTTTGCCAATAATCTCTCGCTAACACATTCGCAACTATTTGCCGTCTATATTAACCACTTCCTCAAGAAATTTAACGCCCTACCGGAATCAGCCATGCGACAAACTGATAACGGCAGCGAATTTATCGGCTCATGGAATGCTAAACAATCTTCTGCCTATACCAAAACCATTGAATCCATCCCAGGCCAATGGCATAACACCATTTTCCCCGGCGCACATCGCATGCAATCTGACGTCGAGACGATTCACAATCTCATGGAGATGGAATTCTTTGAGATTGAACAATTCAAGAATAGGGCGGACTTCTTTAACAAAGCCACGTCCTATCAATTATTCTTCAACCTGCATCGCACAAACTCTTACAAAGAACACAAAACACCTTGGCAACTGGCTCAAGAAAAGAAACCAGACTTGGACAAGCGTTTGCTTATGGTTCCTCCGGTCGATCTCGATAAACTTCTGAGCTGGAAAATATCTCTTACTCAATCAAAGGGGGGTAACGATCACTTGACCGTTCCCTAAAGATTGCTACAATTCGTCTCTTCCCTATTAGGGTCTTATTTGCTATGATGGACAGCAAATTTTGTAAAGGGTTCTCAAATGTTAACACAACTGACAATTGAAAATTTTGGTTTGATTGAACGGGTGACGGTTGAATTTGTCGAAAAATTAAATATTTTGACAGGTTCTACTGGTGCGGGAAAGTCTATTCTGATTGATGGGCTACGTTTTGCTCTGGGGGAAAGGCTTAATTCCGCACAAATTCGTGATGCGAATAAACCTTGCCTGATTGAAATTGTTTTTGAATTACGTGATCCTAAATTACGAGCCAATGACGTGATTAAGGAATATTTGACGGATGAGGATCAGCAATTGATTATTAATCGGCAATATTTGCCGGATGGCCGGACGAAGATTAAGGTCAATGGTTTTAATATTACAGTTGCCCAGTTAAAAGTTCTGGGAAATTTTTTGATTGATTTTCATGGGGCGCATGATCATCAACTTCTTTTGGCGCAAGAACAGCATATTGGGGTTTTGGATCAATTGACAGATTTTGGTTCGGCGCAGGATGTTTATCGAGTTGAGTATCAGAAATATTTGCAGATTAAGAAAGAATTGGCGGGTTTGGAAGAGTTATCAGCGTCGCGGGATCGTGATCTTGAACTTGTCTCTCATCAAGTCAAAGAATTAGAGCAAGTTGTTTTAACGCAGGAAGCGTATCAAAAAGTTTGTGAAGAACAATCTCGAATCAATAATGCTGAGAAATTGTATGGCCATGCGGCCGCGCTTTTGCAAATTCTTGAAGGCGATGATGGCAGTTTGGCGGATATTGTTCGCCGCTCATTCTCCCCTTTGCGCAGTTTAATGGCGGTTGATGCTAAGACCAGTGTGTTTGAAGAGTATTTGAATAATATTCAGGAGAACAGCGAACAATTATTAAGTGAATTGCGGGATTATTTGGAGCGGCTTTCTTTTGAACCGGCAGAAGCCGCGCAAATCAGTCAAAAGTATGATATCTATGACGATATTAAACGCAAATATGGACCTTCTATAGAAGATGTGGCTGCGTTTTTTTCTGATGTAAAAGAAAAATATCATGCGCTGCTTAATTTCGAGGAAAATGATGCTCAATTGCGTCAAAATTTAAATGATGCTCAAAAAGAATTAAAGAAGTTGGCTCAGAAGTTGACCACCGCTCGTAAAAAAAGTGCGGGGCTTTTAAAAGCAACGATTGAAAAAGAACTCAAAGATTTGGGCATTGATCATGTTTCTTTTGAGGCCCGTATTTTACTGGATGATTTTCATGCGAGTGGTTGTGATCAAGTTGTTTTTTATATCAGCCCGAATGCGGGTGAAGATTTGAAGCCTTTAGCGGAAATTGTTTCTTCGGGCGAAGCGGCGCGGCTGATGTTGGCTTTAAAGAAAGCCTTGATCAAAGTCGATCCGATTCCGGTTTTGATCTTTGATGAAATTGACGCGCAAATCGGCGGGCGTTTGGGCACGATTACAGGTAAAAAATTAAAAGAATTGTCAGAGCATCGGCAAGTGATTTTGATCACTCACCTGCCGCAAATCGCGTCTTTCGCGGACAGCCATTTTAAAGTTATCAAAAAAGTCAGCGGCGGGCGGACTATCACAACGGTTAATTTATTGGATAAAGCAGCGCGGGTTGAAGAATTAGCTGAAATGATGAGTGGCAAGCCTTCTGCGGACAGTAAATCGCAGAGCGATATATCTCTGTCACATGCGCAGGCGATGTTAAGCAGCGCAAAGAAACAATAAAATTATTAACTTATATTTGTCATTGCGAACGAAGCGTCAACCATCAAGGTTGACGCGAGAGTGCAGAAGTTAGGAAACTTCTGACGAAGCGTCAACCATCAAGGTTGACGCGAGAGTGCAGAAGTTAGGAAACTTCTGCCGCAGTGAAGCAATCTTTTTTAAATTTGTTATCCCCGAAGGCTACTGTCGGGGATCCACTTATAAATAATGGATTCCCTTTAAAAGCCCACCACAAAACATTGGGGGGTAAAATTACGGGGATGACAGTAAGGATAGGATTGCTTCGTCGCCCTTGAAAGGGCTTCTCGCAACGACATATAACAAGACAAGGAGTAAGACATGAAGAAAATTGCAGTTTTAACCAGTGGTGGCGATTGCGGTGGATTAAACGCGGTGATCAAAGGCGCGGCTTTGATGGCTAATCAAAAAGGTGTTGCCTGCTATGTGATTCCCAACGGTTATGCGGGGCTTTATAATTTGGTTGATTTTGAAAGTTTGGTGGAATTAACGCCCGAACGGTTGGACAAAATTGATTTGAACATGGCTGGTTCTGACGCCGGACATTCACGTGTGAAAATCAGAAAGATTGATGATGAAAAAAAATATGACCGCATTAAAGCGGGGTTGAAAAAGTTTGCTATTGACGGTTTGGTGATCAGCGGTGGTGATGATTCTGGCAGTGTCATGGTGGATTTGGCAGCGGAAGGTATCAAATGCGTACACGCGCCCAAAACGATGGATTTGGATTTGCAGTCTTATTCCGTCGGGGGAGATTCGACGATTGGCCGTATCGCCGCTTTTGTGGAAGATTTGAAAACAACGGCGTATACACATAACCGCATTTTGGTTATGGAAGTTTTTGGCCGTTATGCGGGACATACTGCTTTTCGTGGCGGGGTTGCGGCCGACGCTGATGCGGTTTTGATTCCAGAGGTGCCGGTTGATTTTGAGGCTTTATACGAAGATTGTAAAAATAAATATATGGACCGGGTTAAAAATAGCGACGTGAATGCGGGATCATACTTGATTGTGGTTGCGGAAGGACTAAAGAATGCCAATGGTGAAGAATTGGTGGATGAGTCGGCGCCGGCTGATTCTTTTGGACATAAGCGCTTGGCAGGTTCGGGGAATTATGTAGCGCAACAATTGGGTAAACGATTTAAGGCGGATCCAGCGGTCAAAGAATTTATGATTAAGCATGGCTTGTATGTCAAAGGAGCCAATGAAGCGCCGGAAGTGCGCGCGATTGTTCCGGGCCACTTGGTTCGCTGTGGCCATACCTCCCCTATCGATGCTAATTTTGGGAAAGAAGTTGGTTCTGGCGCGGCCTTGCTTCTTCTGGGGGGCATGAGTGGTGTTACGGTTGTGGGTGTCACGGGACAGGACGTAAAATACATGGATACCGCTGAGGCGATTAAACAGCGTTTTGTGGCGCCGGCTTTGATTGCGTATCATGAACAATTGGGTATGTGCTTTGGTCGTAAGCCTGTGACGGTTAAAGTAGATTTTAAGAAAGTGACTGGTCACGTTGAGCGGCCGTTATAAATGAAATAGTGTGGTTTTTGTGAATATTGATGAGGTATAAAAAAAGGAACGAACATTGGGTCGTTCTTTTTTTTATTCCAAATTTTGCTTGGCCTCGCAGAGGCGAGGCTAATGCAAAATCCGGGTTTATAGTGTCCGAAAAGGTTTGTAGTGAAATTCTGTGGCGATAGTTTTTAACGGTAAATCTCCCCTGCTATCGCCATAGGCGTAAATAGTAGAGACATTTTTCAAATTGAAGACTTGATTGATGCGGCGAACTTTCTCATCTCCGTAACAATTGGGTGAAGCAAATTGTCCGGTCAGCTTGCCTTCTTTAATTTCGACTTGTGTGGCGATCAGGTCAATGCCCATATTCTTACACCAAACATTTAGGTAATTCTCAAATGATGCAGAAACGACGACAATGGTGTGACCTTGTTTTTTATGCCAGGCGATTCGCTCCAGTGCTTTAGGGCGAAGAATTCTGAGCAAACGTTGTTGGACGTATTGAACAGCTAGGGTGTTAAAGCGTTTCTCCTCCCACCCGCCATAGAAATGGGCGAAGATTTTTTGTTTGGCTTGCTCATTGGAGATGATCTTCAACAGATATAAAACCAAGATGGGACTATTGATTAATATTCCTAGAACCGTTTTCGTAAAACCATGTGTAAAAAAAATGAAATCCTCAAAGCTGTCTTTGCTTGAGATGGTTCCGTCAAAATCGAAAATGGCGAGGGTCATGGGATGGGGTGTTGATTTAATAACATATGGTAAATAGATAATAATTTTGGATAATTAACTGAATCTTTTGGGGTCATTTCCAATGCTCGAATTGCGGTTATATGTGCATTCTGGGGATCATTGTTGGTGAGGTGGCTGTTTATTAGATCAGACCAAACTGTGATATCGGAGGGGTCGATTCTGCTTAAATAATCATAATAAACAATTGCGGCGGGGATATCTTTTCCTTTCCCGGGGTTATGGTAAATATGCCAAAGAAATCCTACGCGTTGCAGATGAATGACATCAACATTTATTCGAAACAAAAAGATTGCAAAGATTGAATAAAAGAAAAATGATCGTTTAAGTAGCATTTAATTTCTTCTTGAGTTAGGCTGCCGGTATAAAAAACCGAGTATACAAAATGCAACGGCCATTGTTATTAAAACAAAAACATATATCCCCTGTCCGCCTGGGGGTTGATAGCGAAATTGAACAATATTCTCCCCTGCTGGGAGGTGGATTCCTTTAAAGGCACCATGAGCTCGTGTAATTTTGGTCTCTTTGCCATTTATAAATGCCTTCCAAAAGATAGAATACGCGTCATGATAAATTAAGAATTTCTCGGAAGAAAAGTTTGTTTGGAATTTTAATGAATTGACATCAAAATGTAAGATTTTAAATTCCTTGATATTTTGTGTTATTTTGAGAGGCGTCTCCTCTTTAATGCCTCCTGCCGGCTCAGAGTTGTAAATTATAATTTTGTTTTTGATGTATTCGTCTTTCTGTAACGATGGGGCATTGTAAAAATCAAAAACATAGCTGTTGAGAAAATCCGGTTGAAAATTTACTTTACCTGAGCTGTCCTGAAAGTCGCCTAAATGAACAAACATTGAATACAGCGAATCCCCAAATTGAGTTGGAATATCGTGGCCGGGTCGCAAATATTCAAAGCGTGGCTCATTATGGGTTTGCGGTAATTGATAAATAGCGGATGATGTATTATTGCGATAGCAAATAAAAACATAAATTGGTTCTATAACAATAAGTACTGTTAAGAATAGGAGTAATAACTGAGGTTTTTTTGTAAAGAATCTTAAGGTCAAGAGGATAAAGAATAATAAACTTAATAGGACTGTTGTATATGTTGCTGGGATGATATTGCCTTGAGTCTGCAGAAACAGCAAGATGAGTATGTGGCTGAAGATAATAAATAGAAAGAATAATGCTTTATGCTTTGTGCTTGAGAGTTGTTCTATTGAGCTCTTGAGTTGGGCGACGGTGAACAAAATGAATAAAGGTATTAAGAAAGCACTATAAAAGAATAAATTTCGAAAATATTTAAATATGAAAATATGCTCGAAAAGTATTTTATAAAGCGGTGTTGCTCCCCCTAAAGAAATAAGAAATATGGTGCAAAAGGTACTAAAAATAATCAATCGTTTGCGGTCCATGATTGTGAACATAGCGAGAAATAGAACAATGAAACTAAATGAGGAAACATAAATAAAGCTGTCATCATTATAATTGAATTTATCTAGGTGTGAAAAAAGTCTCCCGCCTGCAAAACGCTCTCCAAAGGAGCCATCGAAGGCTACTTCTTTAAATTGCATTTCAGCTCGATTTTGGCATTGTTCTGTAATTGAACAAGCATGCCGAGCGGGAGAAAGGATTTCATCGGTGTTATTGACTGTTTTAAATAAGAGTGTTGGAATCAATGCGATTAAAATAAACAAAGCGCCTAACGAAGTAATAACTGGATGCCGTCTTATAAAATACAAAGTATTCAATAGTTTCTTGAGAAACAAGCTCTGCAATATGAGCATGGTGCATATTAAAAATATACAGAATAGGCATATGAAATAAAAAGGGATGTAGGAAAAAGCAAGGATCATTAAGCAACAGATCATTCCCCAAAATTGCTTGATTTTCAACTTATTAAGAAATTTTAGAAAGAATATGAAGAACCAAAGGGCTGGAACAAATAACAGAAGAATGAAAACTTGGTTAAAAATCATAACTGGCAAGCCGGAAAACATTAAAAAACAAACAGCAATTAAGGCATAACTATCGTTGTGTAGGATGATCTTATTTAATTGAAAGAAACCGAAAATTCCGAGTAAAAGATAGGATGTTAGGTATATGAGATATAAGTGATAATAATTAATGCCGACAAAATGCAGCAGGTATATGGGGAAAATAAGGATGTTCAGGACACCCGTTACCGCTAAATGAATATGAGGGCGACCTAAATAGACATATGGTTCCCATAGAGGGATTACTCCGTTGAATAAATTATTAAAGAAATATTTAAAAGTTCCATAAGTGGAATAGGAATCAATGTTGACTACGATAGTGTTGTTTAGAAAGTCGCGAAAGATGAATAGCCATACAGCGTAGAGTACGACAATGAGGGAGTAAACAAAAGGTTTGTTGAGTTTAGGGTGCATTTTAAAGGTTTATTTTTGTTTTTTTCCCTGTGCAAAGTAAGTAGGTGTGGTGGATTTGTAAAGTTTTTTGTGTGAAAATTATAAACTCTTTTTGAATCATTGACATAAGCATTTCTTGGCTTTTGGGATAGCTACCTCTGTCCATGGACCATAGAAATCTTCCCTTCCAGGATTGTGGAAGCCAAATAGCATCGGCAAAAAAGAAAATTCCTGTATCTTTTAATACACGTGAACTTTCTGAAATTAACATAATAAGCTGATTTTCTGTTAGATGATGCGACATCATGGTGCATTGAATAATATCTACGCTTTGGTTTTTTAACGGAATATTTGTCGCATCGGCCAGCAGAGGAATTCCATGAACTATAGATTTGTGAGTAAATCCAATGAGTTTTTGGATGTCATTATCCAGACACATATAGAGTTTGACATCTTCCCAGATGTTTTGGTAAATTCCGGTTCCACCACCGAGATCAATAATAATCTTTGATTTAGTTTGTGATTTAGCCATTTCCGCAAGATTTTTATATATGATTTTGGAACCAACAAGTTTCTGAACAGAATCATAAAAGGCAGGATGTTCCATGAATTTGTGCAGGATATTCTTGATGAGATTAGGTATCATAATTTTTAAAGAGTTAAGTTGTTTCAACGGTTTTCAAAACAGAATCAATGATGTAGTCCGTTTCAATGGATGTGAGTTTTGGATATAACGGAAGCGTAATGGTGCGATTTCCAATAGATTCCGCAATGGGAAAGTCATTCTCTTTGAAATTAAGATTTTCTCGGTAATATTTTAATAAATGAATGACGCGGAAATTAACAGCGACACCAATACCTTTATCTTGAAGCCCCTTTAAAATGAGATCTCTCTTGTCTGCTGGTACCCAAATTGTAAAAATATGTCGAGCGGATTTGGAATTGGCAAGAACTTTTGGAAAATCTAAGTTTGGTTGATTGCCGAAAGCTTGTTCATATTTCTCGCAAATGGCTTGTTTGGCTTTCCAATGATCTTCAATTTTCTTAAGTTGAGGAATTAAAAGGGCGGCTTGGATATCAAACATATTTGCTTTATAACCTAAAACGCTCATATCCCAGTGTCGGTATAATCCTGTGTAGCGATCTATTGCAGATCGATCCATGCCATGCAACCGAAGTAACAAAAGTTTTTCATAAAGTTCCTGATGATTTGTTGCGATCATCCCTCCTTCCCCGGAAGCAATATTTTTTGTAGCATAAAAACTAAATACAGCTGCATCACCTAATTGCCCCGGTTTAATTGAATCACGTGCTCCTTCAATACAATGTGCGCAGTCTTCAAGAATTTTAAGATTGTGTTTGTCTGCTATTTTACGCAATGATTTCATGTCGACCATTTGGCCGTATAAATGCACGGGAATGATTGCTTTTGTTTGTAAGGTGATTGCTTGTTCAACAAGATTTATATCTAAATTTCCTGTTGTGGGGTCCACGTCAACAAAAATTGGTTTAGCTCCGACTTGAAGAATAACATTGGCCGTGGCACAAAAGCTAAGAGGCGTAGTGATTATTTCATCTTCCGGGCCAATTCCCCAAGCTTTTAAAACCAAAAAAGCTCCCGTAGTCCATGATGTTACACCTGTAGCGTAGTTCGTCCCAAGATAAGTTCTAAAATCAGACTCAAATTGAGTTGTTTTGGGACCGGTGGTTAGAAAAATCGAATCCAAAGTTTCGAGCAGAGAATTTTTCTCTTCAGTACCAATATTATGTTTATAGAATTCGATTTTCATAGGTTATTTGATATCTTTTTAATGAAGCTCGATTTTTCCGGTTTTTGTTCGAATTTTGATATTTCTCATCCATTCAATTTTTTCCCACCATTTTTTATTATTTTTATACCAGGTAACGGTGGATTTAATGCCTTCTTGAAAAGATCGTCCGGGTTTTATGTTTAGAATTTCTTCCATTTTGTTAGTTGAAGAGATATGCACATCTACCTGACCTGGTCGGTCTCCAATATGTTCAATCAAAGATAACGGTTTGCCTAGTGTTTTTAGAATGATTTTAGCTACATCAAGGACAGAAATAGATTCGCCGGAGCCAATGTTGAATACTTCTCCTCGTGTTTTTGAATTGGGAGCATGGATAATCGTATCTATTCTTTGGCAGGTATCTTGAACGTAAAGCCAATCTCTTTTAGCTTCTCCAGTACCGTGGATTGTTAAGGGTGCGTTATGTAATGCTGAAGTGATGAACCGGGGAACGACTTTTTCAAGGTGTTGGAATGGCCCATAATTATTGAAAGGCCTGATAATTGTAGCTGGAATATCATATGTTTTCATAAATGAGTAAATCAAACGATCGGCTCCACATTTTGCGGCGGCGTAGGGACTACAAGGATTCATAGGGTGATTCTCGTCCATGGGCTCATATTCGGCAGTTCCGTACACTTCGGATGTGGATATATGAATGAATTTTTTAACTTTTTTATAATGCTTTAATACGGCAGTCGCCATCGCGTGGGTTCCCATGACATCAGTCTCAAAAAAGATTTTGTTATCAAAAATCGATCTCGCCACATGAGATTCTGCGGCAAAATGCACGACGATGTCAGATTTTCCAACTAAATTATCGACCAATTCGCCATTACAAACATTCCCATACCAAAATTCATAGCCGTTTTTTTGTTCTCTAATTTCTTTTGGTAAATTCTCGGGATTTCCTGCGTAGGTCAAATTGTCAAGAACGAGTATTCGGTCTTTAGGATATTTTTTACACCAAAGATTAACGAAATTGCTGCCAATAAAACCAGCCCCACCAGTGATTAAAATTGTTTGCATGGAATATCTCCCAGATTTTGTGAATACATTAACATGTTAATAATGTGCGGAGTTCATTCAGTGTTTCTTGATAATATAGGCTTGTTGAATCCCGAATCCTCCTCCAGACATTTTATTCTCAAGATCAAAGAAAACTTTATTCAAGGGATTAACGAATCCTTTAATGTCCAGTAATTCTCGCAAAAAACGTGATCCTAAATAATAGATTGAAGAAAAGTCTTCAATTTGAAATGAAAGACCTTTGTTTTCTAATAGCTTGTTTAAATTTTTCATTTTCATATAACGATTAAAACTTTGTTCTTTCATGGGTTCAAGCTCTTTAACGGCACGTAAGGCATTTAAAGTTTGTAGAGGTTCCTGAAATGCCTCAGAAAGAATTAATTTGCCTCCTGGTTTTGTGACGCGAAGACACTCTTCTATTGCTAAAGTTTGTTCTTCCCAATTTGGTAAATTGATGAGCATTCGTACGGAAAATACTACGTCGAAACAATTAGTATCAAATGGGAGGTTTCGTGAGTCGGCGGTCTGGAATCGAACGCTAGTAAGGTTTTTCTGAATTTTTAGACAATTAGCTTGCTCAATCATTTTTTCAGAAAAGTCTACCCCAAACATAGTCTTGATATTATGGCGAGAAAAAAGTTCAAGGGTTGCGTGACCATTGGCACAGCCTACGTCTAGAACTTGGTCTTGATTTTGAAGATATGGACCAATAGTCAGCAATTCGAGTTCAATCATATACTGATCTGCCCAGGAAGCTTCTGGGGAGGTGTGATATTTTTCAGCTTGACTCTGCCAATATTCTTTGACGAAATCTTTTTTCATAATAAAACCTTTAGTGAATGAGTTAATAGATAGATTTAAGGATGTTTTTTCTAGTGAACATAACGCAGATTATTTAATTTTTTTAATATCCTCAATAATATAGAGTGGCCGATGTTGGCTTTCGGCATAATTGCGCCCAACGTATTCCCCTAAGATTCCTAAAAGGAGCATTTGTATGCCCCCCATAAATAATATTAAAACCATAATGGACGTCCATCCTGAGAATATGACACCGAAAGTGATTTTAAGGAAAATGAGATAAATGATTGCTAAAAAGCTGACCCCTGATATGAACGTTCCCAGAAGGCTGGCAAGTTGCAGCGGTTTTGAGGAAAAAGACGTAACGGTGTTGATTGCCAATTTGAATAATTTGAACCAAGAATATTTTGTTTCACCAGCATAGCGCTGACCATGGATAACCTCAATCCCAACTTGTTTAAAACCGATGTAACTGATTAAACCGGTAATGAAGCGATCTCGTTCTCTGAGTTTGTTCAAATGATCAACCACCCGACGACTCATAATTCTAAAAATATGGCTATTAATTGGAACTTCTGTGCCAATAACTTTGTTAATAAAATAAATAAATAATTTTGATGTGAAAACCTTGAGAAAGGAGTGGCGGCGTTCTTTTCGAACTCCAAAGACAACATCAAACCCTTTTAGAAAATGGGAATAAAGCTTTTGAATTTCTTCTGGCTGGTCTTGGAGGTCGCCATCCATAAGAATGACTGCGTCCCCGCTGGCGTAATCCATGCCAGCCGTAATGGCAATGTGATGACCAAAATTTCTGGAGAATTTTATTGCTTTGATATGGGGATCATTTTGGGATAGTTCGGTCATAATTTCCCAAGAACGATCTTTGCTGCCATCATCAATCAAAAGAACTTCATAGTCGTCGATGGCTAATTGTAGCAAGGCGTTGGTTAAACGACGATGAAGCTCGTTGAGGGTGCCTTCTTCATTGTATATTGGGATAACAATTGAAATTTTCATAAGTATAATATTATGGTTTAATAACACGGGCTGCTACTAAGCAACTACCTCCCAATAATAGCCTTTTTTTGTTTAAAATAAAATTGGTTTCTAATTTAAATATTTTGTTGACTAATGATTCTAGGAATTTATTTTTAATGGTATGATCGCGGGATAAATTCTGTTGAGCTGGTTTTTTTATGATATGAAGAATATAGGGTAGACTGCGAAATAAGAAAATAAAAATTGGTAAAAATGAAAAGATGTACGTGTCGTAAACAATTTCAAAACCAGCTTCTTTAAGGAGTTTACGCAAATTGTTTAGTGTATATCTTCGAAAGTGCCCTGCGACTTTGTCTTCGTTAGACCATAGAAATTGATAAGCAGGAACCGTGAGATAAATCATGCCGTTAAACTCCAATAGATTCTTTATTAAAGTCAAGAACTTGATATCGTCTTCAATATGTTCTAATACGTCAAATACGCCAACTGCTGGCAATGAATTCTGAGGGATATTGGCTGAGTCTATTGTTGCGCATATCAGATGCTTTAGGCCTCGTTGTTTGGCGTTGAGAACGCCTTGTAATCCCGGTTCAATTAGCGCGGTGGTAAACCCCTGCTTTTCCAAAGCATGGGATACTTGTCCATTGCCACCGCCAATGTCAAATATCATTCCGTTGGGTGGAAAATTCTTGATGAGTTGAACAATCGCATTAGCCCGATGAGTAAACCAAAAACTCGAATCTTCAATTTGAAAATATTGGTTATTAGCCTCTGATGGGTACGATATCTTTGAATTATTTTCAACAAAGAATATTTTGTCATTTAGGGTTAAGTTTTTAGTAATTTCTTGCCAAGATGTCATTAGATAGTCTCAATCAAACTTAAAAGTAATATTAGAGAATTTATTTTATTTCATGAGATTCAACTTTTCTAGTTGTTTAATATATTGAGAATAACCATCTGTCAATTTAAAGCCGTACTCATATTCCCCAAAGTTTTTTGAGTAATTCCACTCACCTCCTTGAGCGGAATCACGAATTAATTTAGTGTGTAGATTCTGGGATTTACGCATATCAAATATTAAAGTGGAATTATCAATGGGAAACTCGAGCATTCGTGGGTAGAGGATAAAGTGACTGATGAGTGCTCGATTAGCAATTTTATGGCTTTCTTGTAAAGCGGCTTGAATAACAAGTATGGGATCATATAAAGATGACATTTGGCCAAAGTCATCATATCGGCCAAAAATAGAATAATATGGTTGTATGATACAGATTTTATTGAATTTGATTAAATCATTTCTTTTGAAGACCTCAGTAGCATAATCCAGTTCAATTTGATTTGGTAAAACTATGTAGAGGTATAAATTTTTAAAGCATTGATAAGAACCAAAGCTTAGTGTGATTAATAAAATCAGTGTTAACATTGAGGATTGAATTTTCGAAGGTAAGAATGACAGCAAATTTTGAATATTCCATAGCCAAAGTAATATGAGGAGTGTTGAAAGACTTAAGTATGTTCTATAAAACGCAACAGGATAGACATGGAGCAAGTTTGGCGAATAACTTAATATGATAAATACAAGAAAAATGAATATAATGCGGAATATATTAAAGAAATGTTTAGTGCTAACTTTTTTTTGATACAGGCGTATTGTTGAGAGCAGCAGTGATAATAAAAAAAAGGTTATAGTAACGATGACCCAATTTTTATGTGGAAAGATATTCCAAAGATTAACAACGTTAAACAATGGTTCATGAATAAACCAAATTATTTTTTTGAAAAGGTGAAAATCAAGGACGTGGGGATTATAGATACCACTCAAATCTTTGTTATAGGTTTGAGCTGTGATTTTTAATAAAACCATATAAATTGCCATTGAAGATAGCCCAATTATTAGAAAATGTAACATGGCCCTTCGCCGTGAATTATGTTTTGTTTCAGGAGGACTCAATAACAGCAGAAAAGCAGGCATGGTCCAATAGAACATTGCCGCGGGTTGATAAATTAAAAGAGCTAATAGGAGAAATCCTATCGCATAAAACAAGTATAGCCAACGGAATTGGGTACTTGTTTGATAAATTTTAGATGTACAATGTCCTGCAATAATTGACAGTAACATCGCGAGGCTTATTGCGGTAGCGACGGCTCGGCCAACAATGGATTGAAATGGTGGGAGAGTAAATAAGATTGCAGTAAAAAGCCATGCGTTTATTTTATGCGTAAAATATGGTCGGACCCAATTAAACAATAATAATGCACAGACGGCATAGCTTATTGTACACAATAACCGTATAAAATTAAGGTCGGAGATAGTATAAACCATGTGCTGAAAACCTAATGTGATTATTGCGCCAAATCCACGGCCAATTGATGTTAGGATTTTGAACAAGGGTAATAATTCGCCAGATGGTCCCTTGTACCAGAGGGAATAGTCATCATGGTAAGCATAATGTTCAAAAACTGCTGGAGCATACGAGGATATTAAAAACAGTAAGAATATTGTAAAGATAAGAAAATGTTTGGGTTGATTTGATTTTTGTTTTGACATATCTATTTTATTGTTCGTTTAGTTTAAGTAAAATCATGTTTTAGTAAATTAGGATCTCTGGTGCATATTCTTAAAGCTAAATAAATAGTCCCCCCTACCCAACATAATGAAATCCAGCACCAAAACCATTGAAAGAAATTAAGCAGTGGCGAAAAGAACTTAAAAGTAATTTTGTTCTTTCCAGGCATTAGTTGAATTGCTTTATAAGCTAAATTTGCTCGCTCTAATTGGATTTGGTGCCCATTATTGAAAGCTTTCCAATTAGGATGCCAGACATCACTATACATAAGCCACACGTTTTTGTTATTGGGAACATTCATTTCTAGTTCAAGTGTGTTTGATGAAAAGTTTTTGATATCAAACGGGATTGCTAGCCGCTCATTGTCTTGAAGAAATCCTTTGGGTTTGTGTGACCTAGAATTATTCTTTTGGGGTTGTAAATTATTGTGTGCCGATAGGAAAAGGATATCACCAGCATAGGTATCATTACTTATCAATGTAGCAATTCTTTGAGGATCATATATTAAATGAGCGTCAGAAAAGAATTGTATTTTAGGATAAGTCGCTGCTGCAAATTTTCCTGCGGCAACATGACCTGATGGAAAACTCAAATGATAGTAATAAAAAAGTCCTTTGGGTTTAATTTTTAGGTTGTCAATTGGTTGTTTCCAGTAGGCTCGCATAAAATTGTCTAATGGCAATAACCAATGATCAGTTCGAAAAGCGCTTCCAACATCATCAAAAAATGCAAAAGAACTATTTGACCAATACTGTTGACCGGGTGTTGGCAAGTGAGTTACTAAATCATAACGTGCATTATTATCTGGATAGGCGGTTTCACGAAATTTAGAAAACGGCATGGGTTGAAACTTTGTAAGTTCAATTTGTGAATCTGTTAATGAAAGTGTACGCAAAGATGCTTCTGAGAATTTGTAAGAATAAATATCCCAGGTGTGAAAAGTTAATAAAAAAATTATTCCAAGTACTCCGAGATTTTTTCTGTGTAAGATGTAACTACAGAAAATAACCAGGATAAATACTGCTGCGATCATAAATGAGCGTTCAATTCTGAGTATTTGAAATGTTGGATGTCTTGTTTTCATGAGAATTGGCAATTCAGAAGAGGTTGAAACGACGTTAGTTAAATGATCGTTAAAATTATTTTGGAGGTTTAGTAGTGTCAGTAATATTGAAAATATAATCAAGGCACTTAGAATAAGTAAATATTTTCTATGTTTAACATTATTGATCAGTGCATCGAATCCAAAGCCAGCTAGAAAGCACAGGAGTAATTTGATAATGGGGGAAATTAATGTTAAATGGCGGTAGAACTTCATGAGTGGCCAGATGTAATAAAATAATGCGGCTACTTTACTGCCAACGCTGATGGATATAAGAATGAGAATTAAAAAAACAAAATGGAAATTTCTACGTTGAGCATTAATCACTAACCCAAAGATAATCATTGGAATAATAAACAGACCACCGTATAAAGTAAAATCTAAGGCGGGAGATATTCCAATAAAAAGTTCTTCCCATTTGTGGAGATTAAAATTGCCTGCATAAGATAAGAATCCATCTATCGTTGTGCTGATATCTAGTTCTCTGCCGTAGTTGTAGTTTACAATTTGATCAGTGCCAGAGCTTAACACAACATAAACGCCGACGAGAGATGAAAGTATTCCTAATATACAGAGAATTGTTTTGAAATTCCAAGTGATTCTTTTGAGTTGATTTAGAATTAAATCAAATTGAAAAAGTCCGTAGAATATGAAATATAGAAAAATAACCAGTGAAATAAGTGGTAGGAAATATGGGAGATTTCCTAACATTTGTATTGTTAGTAAATTCCCTGCAAAAAAGAAATATCGCCAACGACCTGTTTCCAAGAAGCGATGCCCGAAGTGTAAAATCAAAGGGATCGCATAGTAAAAGTGAAAGTTGTACCAAGGTTGAGTCATCCATACACAGGAACTTAAGATTGAAGCAACTGTGAAAAATAGTGCTAAAGGCGATTGCAAGAAGCGTCGAGCTAGCAGCCAACTGCCAATCATCAAAAGTAATTCGTCAACAAACATCCCGGCGTTAAAACAAATCATGAAATTAATAGATTTGAGCAGTCCGTGTGCAAGCATTAGGGTGTTTTGAAAAAGACTGGCTTGAACAAAATACCACCAACTGGCGACTGTCCCTTGAGTCATAAAGGGCATCCATTGAGGAATTTCTCCAGAAATGACAGTGTCATTTAAGAAATAATATTGTAAAACAAAGTATTGAAATCCGTCATGCCCTCCGGGAATACGTTTTGAGAAAATTAGCCAACTAAAGAAAAAGATTTGCAAAATAAGAAGAATAGAAAAAAGAAACACTTCAGCGGACAAACCATCTTGAAGTTTTATTAAAGATTTCTTTAGATTATTTTTGTGCATGATTTTCTGGATATTTATTAAGCAGTTTAGTTATAGAAGCAGGATATCACAATAGTTAGTATATTTGATTTAACGCAATAATAAAATTGTTCGTTTAGTTCTTCCGATTATTTTCCAAAGGGAATCTTTATAAAAATTATCAATTCGGCCTAAAGTATTTTGTTCTTTTTGAGCGGTTCTGTCTAATAACCAGGCATCATCTAGATTAATTAGTGCATAGTGAACATCCTCTGGGAGGGTGAAAGCTTTTAATGTGTTTAATTCGGAGTGTTTAATTTGAGCTGGTTCCTGAAAAGCTTTGTCATAAACTTTATGAAATGAGTACAGTTTTTCTCGAGTTGACAGCGGTGCAAGATAATTAAATGTCGCGATAACTGCGGCATCAGTCGGGATCTTATTGATCAATTGCCAGCGGGCGATGGTTTCTTGAGTATCGCTATTTATATTGAGCCTGTTTTTTATATCAGGAGCGTATGTACATAAAGAAAATATGGCAAGGATATAAAATCCATTTAAAAGAGCTTTGGACCAGCGAACATGAGTTGGGATAATAATTTTCTTAAATGTTTTCATGGAAGCTAAAAATATAAATGGTGAGATGGTGGGGATATAATGATAAAAAATGGTGTGCTCGGGATAATGAATTGAGAGCATATGTTGAATGATTAGGGGTGTAACTGGCAATAGTCTTGTTAGTGATAAAATTGCTGGAATTAAAAGATAATCAAATAAATTGATCAAATAGGAATAGTTTATTGGATTAAAAATTGCTGTAAAGAACTTTTGAGTGTGTAAGATTGGGCTTAATAGCAAATCAGCGGGGCTTTCTCCAAGATTGCCGTACCGAACGAGAAAGGCATGTTGGGGCAAATTGCGAAATAAGGGAATGAGTTTAAAAATCAAGAACAAAAAAATTCCGCTGTAAAGGATTGTCAAAATAATCCAAGGGTTGCGATTTTCTTTGGGTGATTTTGAGAATCCATAAAGGCTTAGCATGATTGAGAGTAGCAACATGTTTTCTTTAATAGATGCGAGAAGAAAACTCCACATGAGAAACTGTATGAATCTCCCCTTCGTTGCAGCATACCAGGATAGAAAGATCAAAGGAGGTGCAAATGCTTCAGGATTAAACTCATATAAAAGACCAAAGATATTGCCGGGGAAAAGAAAATACAAGATCATGAAATAGAGAGCTGGTGTTTCTCCGATCTCTTCGACAGCGATACGGTAGAGCAAAAACCCGGAGATGGCAAAAGCGATAACTTTCAAATAAAGTAATGTGAGGGCTGATGGCGCAAGATAAAAAATTGGTAAAATGATGAAGGTAAAGAAATAGCTGTGATCTCCAAAATAATTAATCCCAACCAATGAAACGAAAGATTTGCCATGCAAAAGATTCCAGGTTGCTTGAGTGAAAAAAGCTAAATCCCAGTCATAATAACCAAATGTATAAAACTTTTTGGTTAAAACAAAAACCCAAAATAAAGCAGTTGTTATGGAAATCGTTTTTGCGATAGGGATTTTAGGTAGCCTTTTAAGGAAATCCCATCCTAGTCGTTGATTCATTTGCTATGCCTCGATGAGAAATGCGAATGTTTGGTATTTTTAATCGCTTCTCTTCCCTGCTTAATCCGCCAGTGATTGGCGTCGCGTAGAGAATAAGCGCAACCGCAGTATTCTTGACGATAAAAGTTTTCGCATTGTGTGATTTCGCACATGCGTTCAACTCCGCCATTCTTGCGCCAATTGTTCGCCCAGTAAGTTAGCTGTGGATAGCGTTGCGCTGCCTTTTGACCGCTGGCCATCACCTGATCCAAATCTTTGCAGCGGGCAATACCCAGACTGCTGGCAAAAACTTTGAAATTATTCTCATGAGCATAAAGCGCTGTTCGTTCAAAACGCATATCAAAACAAACGCTGCAACGCTGGCCTCTCTCTGGTTCCATGCTTAGTCCCTTCACGCGCGCAAACCAAGTATCGCGATCATAATCCGCGTCGATAAAAGGAATATTCATCTTTTGTGCAAAACGCATATTTTCAAATTTGCGGATTTCATATTCGCGTTGCGGGTGAATATTGGGATTATAAAAAAAGATTGTAAAATTAATTTTGGCCAAAGATAAACGCTCAATCAGTGATCCTGAACAAGGCGCGCAACAGGAATGCAGCAAAAGTTTATCAGCGGCATTGGGTAAGCTAAGGTCAGAATATTTTTGTTGATTGATCATTTTTTAGTCAGTTGAATCTGCTTTTTTAACGCTAAAGGGATTTTCTCAATAATATCGGTGGCAATCAAGGATATTGCTGTTTTTTCTTTGGCGGCTAAATCTCCGGCCAGTCCGTGCAAGTAGACGCCCAATCGCGCGGCATCATAAGCTGCAAGTCCTTGCGCTAAAAAAGCGGCAATCATGCCGGTCAAAACATCGCCACTGCCGGCGGTGGCCATACCCACATTGCCGGTTGAATTGACGGACAGTTCTCCTTTGACTGAAGCGACAATGCTTTGATGACCTTTGAGAACCAATGTGCAATGATAATTTCTTGCAAAATCGCCGGCAATTTTTTTTCGGGAGTTCTCGATAAAATCTTTTTTATAACCTGTCAAACGAGCCATTTCGCCAGGATGCGGAGTTAATATTTTTGGAGAGGTGTTTTTTTGCAAAACAGAAATATCTTGTGCCAGTGCTGTGAGCGCATCTGCGTCGATGACCATCGGTAAAGGACAGTTAGCGATGATTCTTAAAATCAAATTTTGAGTTGTTGGGTCGCCGGATAATCCCGGCCCTAAAGCCAGCACTTGAACGTTTTTGAGTTTGGACATGATTGTGGCATAAGCAGTTTTTGACAAAGTCCCTTCTTTTGTTTCCGGTAATGGTAAAGTCATGATGACGGGCGAAATCTTTTGTTGAAGTGACGGATTTAAACTTTTTGGAATACCAATGGTTGTTAATCCTGCGCCGCAGCGCATGGCGGCTAGTCCGACTAAGGCGGCGGCTCCCAACATCGACGATGAGCCAGCCAAGATCAATACGTGGCCGAAATCATTTTTGTGGCGGTGGGGTTTATTCCTCAATAATGGCAAAGGCAGTTGCATATTTATTCGTGTGTGAAATTGAAATATGAATGGATTGTTTTAAGTTTTTATGCGCGACGGTGCAGCGTGGTTTGCCGCTGGCATCATTGATAATTTGAATATCGGTCCATTGTAAGTCTTTAATATCAGCCAAGGCCTTGATCACGGCTTCTTTGGCAGCAAAGCGTCCGGCAAAATTTTGAGCTGGGAATTTATGACGCAGGCAATAAGCAATTTCATCTTTGGTAAAAACATGATTAAGAAAGTGTTGGCCCCAGCGCTTAGTGGCCTTAGCGATGCGCGAGACTTCGATAATATCAGTTCCAATGCCGGTAATCATTTCTTGCCTTTGATAATACGCAACATGTTCTTAACGGCATTTTCTAGTCCGATAAAAACAGCTTCACTGATAATGGAATGTCCGATATTGAGTTCCTCAAGTCCATTGATTTGCGTGATGGCTGCAGTGTTATTGTAATGAAGTCCGTGTCCGGCGCTGACTTTTAAACCTAATGCGTGCGCGTATTGGGTTGCTGTGAGAATTTTTTTTAGTTCTTTTGTTTGAGTTAAAGGACTTTTTGCTTCCGCATAAGCGCCGGTATGCAGCTCAATGATGGTCGCGCCGCTTTTGCAAGCTTGTTCAATGTGCTGTTTAATCGGCGCGATAAAAAGACTCACTGCAATGCCTTTGCCTTGTAAAGTATGCACAGTCCTAGAAATTTTCTTGAAATGTTTGACAATGTCTAGCCCTCCCTCTGTCGTGATTTCCTGACGGCGTTCAGGAACGATGGTGGCGATATCCGGTTTGATTTTTTCTGTGATTTTAATAATTTCAGGATTGAGAGACATCTCTAAATTTAAACGCGTTGTAATGGTTTTGCGCAAAGCCAAGACATCACGGTCTTGAATATGACGACGATCTTCCCGCAAGTGGCAGACAATGGAATCCGCGCCGGCTTGTTCACAAATGCGCGCGGCGGTAATTGGGTCAGGATAGGATATGCCACGGGCTTGTCGCAATGTCGCGACATGATCAATGTTAACGCCGAGTTTTAACATAGGGCTGGAGTATCATTTTAATGATTCACCGCTGACATAATACCATGTGAGAATGGCCAGTGCCAAAGCGATCAGTTTGAAAGCAATATTGTGCGTTAACCAGTTTTTCATTTTTTCTTTTTGCCGTTGGGTTTAACCAAAATATTTTTTAAAGTTTCAATGAGCTTTTCTTTGGTTTCGATACGAGTGAATTTTCCATTGAGCGCGATAGAAACATGGCTGGTTTCTTCAGAGACTAAAATAATAACAGCGTCGGTGTTTTCACTTAATCCTAAGGCAGCGCGATGACGGGTGCCGATAATTTTGCTAAAGGTTGGATTATCTGATAAAGGAAAAAGACAAGCAGATGCTAAAATTCGGTCAGCGCGGATGACAACGCCGCCATCGTGCATGGGTGACGGTGGTGTAAAGATGGTCGTTAAAATTTCGCTGGATACTTTGGCATCCAGTTCCAACCCGCTTTCAATGAATGTTTTGAGTTTGGTTTCGCGTTCGATCGCAATGATGCAGCCGATGCCAGCGGCGGACATTTTAAAGACAGCGTTGGTGACTCTTTCAATAACATCAATAATTTCGTTTTCTTCCAAACCGACATTAAAAAGATGCTGCTGGCCCAGTCGAGCCAGCCCATGCCGTAACTCTTGCTGAAAAAGGATCAAAATTGCTAAAATGGAAAGTCCAAAAAGTTTTGTTAACAACCATGTGAGTCTGTCAAACCCCAGCAGTTGCGAGATTAGAAAGGCACCAATGATATAGATAATGCCCGTAAGAACTTGCAAAGAGCGTGTTCCTTCAAAGAAAACAAAAATACGATAATAAACAATCCAGAGAATAAGGATTTCAAAAAACGGCTTGATGGTTTCCCAGAGAGTGATATTCATTTAGTTTGCCAATGGTATCTGTTCACTTTTGATCGCATCAACGACTCTAACAGCTTGTTTTAATGCGCGCACATCATGAACTCTTAAAATATGAGCACCATGAAGAACGGCCAGTATGCAACTGCTGATGGTTCCCGCTAATCGGTCACACGTATCATCATGTAAAATTTTCCCAATAAAGGATTTGCGTGACGTTCCAATCAGTAAGGGGTGTTTTAAGACTTGAAATCTTTGCAAATGATTTAGAATTGTAAGATTTTGCTCTGCCGTTTTGGCAAATCCAATACCAGGGTCGATAATGATATTACTTGATTTGATGCCGATGTCCAAACAATTTTCTATCGCGGTTCTTAATGGAGTGATGATTTCGGCCAGAAGATTTTTATAGTTTGTATTCTTTTGCATGGTGGCCGCGGTGCCGCGCATGTGCATGATAATGATTCCAGCTTTGTAGTTTGCGACCATTTTTAGAAGACTCTTTGGGGCATTCAGCCCTTGGATATTGTTGATGATGCTGGCTCCCGCATCCAATGCGTGGCAAGCGGTCAGACCCTTATAAGTATCAACGGAAATTGGGGTTTTAGCAACCTTTGTTAGTTTTTTTATTACCGGGACAATACGTTGGATTTCTTCGGTGGCTGATGTCCTTTGTGCGCCTGGTCGCGATGATTCTCCCCCGATGTCAATGATATCTGCTCCATCGCGAATGTGTTGGACGGCTAAGCGCAAGGCGGTATCGCTAAATTTTTTATTCTTTAAAAGACCATCGCCGCTAAAAGAATCGGGCGTGACATTGACGATGCCCATGATTTTTGTTTTGTGACCCAGGGAAATGGAAAAGTCGCGGGCATTAAAAAGATAGCTGGGTCTGGAAGCAGTCAGGAATAATTTTTTAGTGGTCACGCGTGTATTTTGCTGTTTTTAAAACTATTCGTTATTTACGCTGCGGGTGCAGAGTCTGTACTGGTGGCGGTTGGTGTTGTATTATAATCTTTGCGCAATTTGACGGGATTCATCCCGTCGGGAATGCCCAAAAGCGCGCGTGTTTCATCAATACTGATAATTTCTTTTTCAATTAGCCTTTGCGCGATGATTTCTAATTTATCACGGTTTTCTGTTAATAATGTTTTTGCTCGTTGGTAGGCGGTATCAACGAGTTTTTTAACTTCATTATCAATATTCTTTGCGGTTTCTTCGCTGTAATCTTTATTTTCCAGCATATCGCGCCCGAGAAAATGTTGTTTTTGTCTTTGTCCAAAAGCCATACGGCCCAAGTTGTCATTCATGCCAAATTCACATATCATGGCTTTGGCAATGGACGCAACGCGTTCCAAGTCATTGGAGACACCGGTGGTGCTGTCATTCATATAAATTTCTTCGCCGACCATGCCGCCTAACAGCACAATCAATGAGCCGAACAATTCTTTTTTATTGTGATAATGACGATCTTCCGTCGGTGGTGTTAAGGTATAACCGCCGGCCATGCCGCGGGGAATAATCGAAACTTTTGTGAAGGTGTCCACTTCTTCAACTAACAGTGACAATAATGCGTGGCCAGCTTCGTGATAAGCGGTTTGTTCTTTTTCTTTTTTGGAAATGGTGCGGCTCTTTTTCTCTGGCCCCATGGTGACGCGTTCAATTGCTGCCAAAAAGTCTTCGTCGTCAACAAATTCTTTATTTTTGCGGGCGGCCAACAGGGCCGCTTCATTGCACACATTAGCTAAATCGGCGCCAGAAAAGTAAACGGTTAGCTGGGCGATACGGGCAAAATCAACATTAGCTGCCACCTTGATATCCTGTGTGTGCACACGTAGGATGCCTTCGCGTCCCTTGATATCCGGCAGTGTCACCACAATTTGACGGTCAAAGCGGCCAGGTCGCAAAAGAGCGGGATCCAGCGTATCCGGCCGATTGGTCGCGGCGATAATAATAACGCCGCTTTGTGGTGCGAATCCGTCCATTTCCACTAAGAGCGCGTTTAACGTTTGTTCGCGTTCATCATTGCCGCCGCCAATGCCGGAAAATCGCAAACGACCTACGGCATCAATTTCGTCAATAAAAACGATGGCGCCTTTGCCAGAAACGGTGGATGCTTTACGGGCTTGCTCAAAAAGATCACGCACGCGGGATGCCCCAACACCGACGAACATTTCCACAAAGTCTGAACCGCTTAAAGAGAAAAAAGGAACTTCAGCTTCACCGGCAACGGCTTTAGCTAGTAGGGTTTTTCCGGTTCCGGGATGTCCGACCAGTAAAACGCCTTTAGGGATTTTGCCGCCCAAACGCTGAAACTTCTTGGGGTCTTTTAAAAATTCAATGATTTCTTGCAATTCTTCTTTGGCTTCATCGACGCCAGCAACATTCTTGAAAGTGATTTTGTGAGTGTCTTTGTTATTGACTTTGGCTCGGGATTTTCCAAAAGACCAGATTTTATTGCCCATTTGATTTCCGCGATTGGCGAAAAACCAAATCAGGCCGACGATTAGCAAAATCGGTAAAATGTTAAGTGCCAGTGGAATTAAAGGTGACGGAGTTTTGACTGAAAAGTTGCTGACATTTTCACGAATGGCGGTTAAGAGCCCTTCATCTTTGCTGGGGATAATCAGTTTGAACTCTTCTCCGGTCTTTAATTTCCCGCTCAATCGACTTTCGGGCCCTTCATACAATTCGAGTTTTTCAATGGTCGCCGCGCTTTCTTTGTCTTTGACCAGCGAATAAAGTTGGCTATAACTTAATACTTTTTCTTTGCCTGAGGAAACAGTGTTCTCATTTTGGACAAGTGCCATCAATACCAGCAGGCCTAAAACAACCCAAAAGAAAAAGTTATTGTTCATTCCTTTTTGTTTTAGATGCGGCGGTATGCCACGTGACGGTTTGCGCGATTTTAGCGGTGGCGCTTTTTGCTTATTATTTTCTGTCATATATTCTCCGTGTAAGTGCTTCATTATACAGATGAAAGCACCAAATTCAAGTCTTTCGGAAATATTGGAAAAGGTTTAATGTGGTTTTTGTTTTGACAGCGCGCAGATCGTTGGGAAGATCGACGATAGCGCCGGTTGGTCGATGGGTAATCAGATCGGCCAGTTCATTGTAATGGGTCAAAGTCAACGCGCGGGGATGGCCTTTGATTTTTTCAATGGCTAGTTTTAGAAGCATTCGTTGTATGGCCAGGGGCTGTTGATTAAATTTTGTCAGTGTGAAACTGATATTTTCTTTGTGTCGACGCGCAAGTTTTGGCAAGATTTGAAGTGTTTGTTGACGCAAATAATCGTAATCTTCTGCTGAAGTTAGTGCCAAATGGCTGAGAATGTGTTTGATGTTTTTTTGATAGTTTTTTTCCAGCAAGGGCAAAAGTTCCAAGCGGATTTTATTGCGAAAGAAGCGGGTTTGGGTATTGGTTGGATCGGTTCGAAATTTGATTTTGTTTTTTTTAAGATAACTTTCGATTTGCGCGCGAGACACGTCTAAGAGGGGCCGAATAAAAACGGTACCGTTGATTTTGCGATACGGCAAGATCGCTTGCAAACCTTGCAGGCCAGTACCTCGCAAAATTCGCATCAAAACGGTTTCGGCCAAATCATCATTGTGATGCGCCAGCGCGACGGCATGGGCGTGGACTTTCTTTGCGATTTGACTGAGAGCTTTTAGTCGCGCTGTTCTGGCGATTTCTTCGATGGACCCTCCCTGTTGGATGTCTTTCATAAGATTAAGATCAAGGCAGGTGCAGGATACGTTTAAGGAAGCGCAAATTTTTTCAACGAAGCGTTGGTCAGTTAAAGCGGTTTTGCGCAAATGATGATTGATGTGGCCGACATGAATTTGAAAGCCAATTTTGGTTTTGAGTTGATTGAGAATCAAAAGCAAGGCGATGGAATCGGCTCCGCCAGAGACGCCAATCAAAATTGTGTCGCCGGCTTGGATTAATTTTTGACGGTCAAGATTTTTTAAGACGCTTTCTTCCATCGGCATGATAACTAGAATTGGTCAAACCAGCGGGAGCCATAAACGGCAACCAAGGTTAGTAATAGTATTGTTATTAGGATAATCGGGAAGGACATAAAAGATTATTGGTTTTGTAACCCGCGCTTCTCTCGTCGGGCTTCTTTGTAGGCATCTCGCAATTGATCTTGATATTTAAAATTAGGAGGCTGAATCTGCAAGTCTGCGTAGCCCCAACGTAAAATTTCGGCATTGACTAAGATATTGTTGTCAACTAAAAACACGTAAGCGATGGTTGCGAAATGATCGTCTGTTCTGGTTTCATCGAATTCTAAGCGGACTTTTTTGCCCACTAACAGTTTGTGAGCAAAGGCATAGGCTTTTTCTTCAAAAGTGTTTTCGGGTAGAACAACGTTTTCAATGGGCAAGCCGTTCTTGTCGTATTCAACTTTAGGTCGTCGTGGAGCGTCAGGAGCTTTGAGGCCAATCAGCTTAATCTTTTTCCCATCTTCTAAGACAATTGTGTCCGCGCTGATGATTCGTTCGACTAAAACATTTTTGAGAATTGTTTGGCTTTGCAGGCTGGGAAACAGGATGTCGGGTTGTGCGGTAAAGCCAAAAGTTTGAAAGATTAAGATGCCTAGAATGGAAAGAATGCAGCAATTTTTCATAAGAAAAAGTGGCGGCGAGTGGATTTAAACCACCGACCGATCGGGTATGAACCGATTGCTCTATCAACTGAGCTACACCGCCATATATTGTTTCAATTCATTAATTGTGGAGTTAACAGGCAAAAAAGATTCTCAATCTTACGTCAAGGATTAATAAATGTCAAGCGCCCCAATTATTCAAAACGGCCTGATTGTTTGCAAAATTTCGACAAAGGTTTGCGGGGCTGGCGTTTTAATGGTGTGCTTAATACTTCCAGTTGACCAATTTGTCATTCTCTAGGTAAAGCAGGATTGGCGCAGTTGTTGTGTCAGCAAGCTTGTCTTTTTTGATGTTGTATGTCCACACTTGAAAACTGCTGAGGCCTGAGCCGGAATAAAAGATGTTGTCTGGCGGCCCGTATTTGGTTTTTAAATCTTCAGACAAAGCCCCGTTGCGCAGTGTTCGGGTTGAGACAGCTTGTTTTAAAGCCAGAAAATTGTTTTTTTTAAGATTGATTTCAGATTGTTTTGTTTGCTTTTTTATTTGATGGTTTTTCAGTGTTGAACAACCCAGAGGAAACCCCGATAATAGAACAATTAAAAACCAGGATAAGTGTTTTTGGAATGTCATAAAAAATATCCTATTTTTGAAAAATAATGAAGACAAGAATGGTGATAATTCCCAGGCAAATCAGATAAAAATCATTGAAATAAAAGAAATCGCGGATGCGTTCGGCGACAGAATAGGGATGAATAATCAGTTCAGTAACAATTTTCCCGGTATTTTTGAGTTCATTGACTTCATTTTTTTTCAAGCGAAGGAATTGATTGGCGATTTTGTAAGCGTGCAACTTTCCCTCTTCAATGAGATCCATGACCTTCTTTTCGGTGATGCCCAGCATTTGCGCTGTTTCGCGCACAGAAATGTATTGGTTGTCAGTCATTTTTCTTAGAACTAGGGGTTTTAGTTAAAATCATGCAAGGTTTTATTATTTTATTCTTCCTGCGGCGGCCCAGTTGTCAATTTTTGAACGTTCAAAACTCCAGTTTTCACCATTTTTTATGCCGGGAATTTTGCCTTCATCGGCGAGCTCTAATATGGTCGGAACTTCGATTTCAAGGTACGTGGAGACTTCGTTAATATCAAGGACATCTTCGATCATTTGGCATTTGCCCTGAAAAATCGCCCCTTCAACAATGGTTAGCTTAGGTGTGGAGATATTTCCGCTTAAAACCGCCGTTGGCATAAGCACTAACATTTTGTGCGCGATGACATCGCCTCTGATTTTTCCGGCGATGACAATATTGTCGCCTGTGATATGGGCTTCAACAAAAGCTGAATTCCCAATGGTCAGCGTCCCTTTGCATTCGAGGGTGCCGTTAAAATTACCGTTGACTTTGAGATTGACCGGATCTTTGAAAGAAAGCGTGCCTTGCATTTGGGCATTGATTTCAATTGTTTTTTCATCTGACTCTGCAACTGGTGTTGCGCGGCGCGACAAAAGGGCCATGGTCATTCCTCCCTGCGGTATATTTTTAAAGATCAAAAAGCTTGTTTGCGATCAGTGATTCTTTTTTGAAAGTCCTGACGATACAAGCGGATTTATTCTAGAGGAGAAATGTCTTTATTGGAAATGAAAAGTTTATAAATTTTAAAACTTAGCTTTTTGTGGATTTTTGGGATTTTAACCAATGGTAGCCGCATCCGGCGATCATTGCGGCATTATCCAGACATAAGCTCATCGGAGGAAGAAAAATTTTGATACCGTATTTTTGGCCTTCAGCGGTGAGTTTTTGCCGTAAAGCGGAGTTGGCCGCGACACCCCCGCCTAAAAGTAAAGTTTTAATTTTTCTTTCTAAACAAGCAGCAATGCTTTTTTTAACTAAGATTGAGACAACGCTGTCCTGAAAGCTATAGGCGATTTGCGCTAAGTCCGTTGGTGTGGCATTGGGATTTCTTTGATGATGATGAAGCACCGCGGTTTTGATGCCGCTAAAACTAAAATCATGGGTCCCTTCCATTTGCGCGCATGAAAAACGCAGTGGACTGTCGGTTTGTGTCTTGGCTAGCCGATCAATGGCCGGTCCACCCGGATAGCCCAGTCCAAGGATACGGCTGACTTTGTCAAATGCTTCGCCGGCAGCATCGTCGCGCGTTTGTCCTAAGAGCTGATAATCGATCGGGGACTTCATTAAATATAAACTGGTGTGCCCGCCGGAAACGATCAGGCCGATAGCTGGTAGTTTTGGTGGCTTGGGAACATTTCCAAAAGTGCCGGGTTTGCGGTGTTGAACTTGGCACTTTGGGAAGTGTTCCGAATATAGAAAATTGGCATACAGATGCGCTTTAATATGATCAATTTCGATCAATGGTTTTTGGGTGGCAAAACTCAAAGCCCGCGCGTAAGAAATACCCACTAGCAAAGAGCCAATTAATCCGGGAGATTTGGTCACGGCAATGGCGTTGATATCGTTTAGTGTGACATTGGCTTTTTCAAGACTTGATTGGGTGACAGCATTAATCAATTCCAATTGTCGGCGCGAAGCAATCTCGGGAATGATGCCGCCAAACTTGCGGTGTTCTTTAAGACTGGTAGCAATGACATTGGAAAGAATCAGCCGTCCGTTTTTGACGACGGCACAGGCAGTTTCATCACAGGAAGTTTCAAAGCCGAGAATTAGCATATTATTGATCTTGAGAAATCAGCTGTTGTACGGTGATAAATTCATAACCTTGGGCGGTGAGTTTTTTGATTTGTTCGGTCATGACAACCCACGATAATGGGCGGGCATGTCCGATGGCAACAGCCACACCATGATCCGTGGATTTTTTCGCGAGTTCTTCAAATTGTTTTTCAATTTCTTCTCGTTTGTTGATATTGTCCAGAAAAACATCGCGGCTGGCAAACGGCAGGTTTAGTTTGTCTGCCAGGTTTTTGCAAATGGATTTGCTGGTCACGCGACTGTCGACGAAAAAGACTTTCTTTTTGATGAACTCTTTAAAAAGAATATACATCACACGGCTGTCTTCGGTGGCTTTGGATCCTTCGTGATTATTGACACCGACAACGTGGGGAACGCTTTTTAGGGCTTCGGTAAAACGGTTAATAATTTTTGTAGAAGTCATGGCCGTTCGAATGAAATAATTAGCGGGGTATTCTTCACGAAAAACATGTGGTTCCAACGGCAGATGCAGCATCACCTCTTTGCCTTGAGCGTGGGCGCATTCTGCGATTTCTCTGGAGTGAGCCAGTTGCGGTAAAATCGATATTGTGACAGGAACATCAATAGCGGCCAAAGAACTGCAATCTCGGCTATTATAGCCGCTATCATCAATAATGAGTACGATTTGTCCCGCGGTTGTTGGCGGCGGCGAAGGCAGTGCAGATTTTCGCGATACCGGCGGTAAAACTTTGGGAATAGATTTGCTTGGGACCGCAACGGTGAGTTTTTGTCTGTTAACACTGGCGGTTTTTCCCGCGGGCAGATAAGCCCGAACAAGAAAGTACGCTTGTACAGCAATAATGACCAATAAAACAAAAACGCCAAGACTTGGTCGAGATGTCTTGCCGTTTTTGTTGAATATGTTTGTGTTGTTGAGCGGGAACATTTTACTCAGTGACGCTAAACTTTTTATAAATCCGTATTCCTTTGATCGCAGTGATAGCTGCCTGTACTTGATTGTCATTCATTAGCCGGGTGTGCGCTTCTTTTTCTTTTTGTGTCATTTCTATCTTTTCGGGATTCTCGGATTTTTTGAGTTCAACATTATTAAAAATTTCTTCTAGGTCTTTTTGCTTTTTGGCCAAAGCTTTTTCATCTTCGGTTTCTTCTTTGGGAAATTTGCGTTCGATGACGATATCCGGCGTGATTCCCTTGCCATGAATGGACCGGCCTGAGGGTGTAAAATACTTGCTGGTAGTGAGTCTTAAACCTGAACCGTCGGGCAAAGGAATAACCGATTGTACGGAACCTTTACCAAAAGATTGTTCTCCGAGGATAACAGCGCGTTTATTATCTTGCAAGGCACCGGCTAAAATTTCGCTGCCGGAAGCACTGCCTTGATTAATCAAAACGACGACCGGGATATCGGTGACTTTTCCCTGTGTGTTTTTGGAATAGGTTTCAATGTCTTGCGCGGCATGACGTCCTTTGGTCGAGACAATCAATTGTCCCGGGACTAGAAAGTCTTCGCTGATTTTGATAGCCACGTTGAGCAATCCGCCGGGGTTATTGCGTAAATCCACAATCAAGCTATCCATGCCGTCTTTGCGCAGTTTGTCGAGGGCTTTGTGCATTTCGTTAAACGATTCTTCGCGAAATTCTGCCAGTCGAACATAACCGATATGATCGTCTAAAATCATCACGTTTTTAACGTCTTGGATTTGAATGATTTCCCGTTTGATGGTAAAGTCCAAAAGTTTGAAATCATCTTCACGCAAGACCGTGATTTTGACATCAGTGCCGGGTTCACCGCGCAAAAGTTTCACAGCATCATTTAAACTCATGTCCTTGGTTAATTCTTTTTCGATTTTAACGATACGGTCACCGGCTTTGAGCCCGGCTTTGTAGGCGGGCGTGTCATCGATAGGTGTCACAACAGTCAATAAACCGTCTTTGATCGAAATTTCAATACCCAAACCACCAAACTTGCCTTGTGTTTCGCTTTTGAGTTCCTTGTAATCTTCAGGGGTCAAAAATTGACTGTGGGGATCCAAGGAGCCTAGCATACCTTTTAGTGAGCCGTAAATCAGTTCTTGGGGTGTTTTAACGTCGACATATTCACTTTGAATGGTTGTTAAGGCGTAGCTGAAGAGTTCGATTTGCGCATAAATATCATTAGCGGCCGCATCGGCTTTTTTTTCGATATCGGTTTTGGCTGTTGTTTTAACGGCGGGCGTTGTTTTGCTTGTTTGTCCTTGCGAAACAGCTGACAAAGTCAAAACAAAAACGGTCGCTAACAGAATATTGAAAGTATTTTTACGCATTCAAAAGCCTCCTTGTAATCATTTCACCGAGTTTTTTGGGATTGGCCTTGCCTTGAGTTTTTTTCATAGCTTGTCCGACGAGAAATCCTTTGGCGCTGTCTTTGCCTTCTTTGATTTGCGCAACAACGCCGGGATTGGCGGCTAAAATTTCATCAATCACTTTTTCCAAAGCGCTGTCATCAGAAACCTGTGCCAGCCCTTTTTCCGCAATGATTATATCCGCGCTTTGCCCGGAGTCAATCATCATTGTGAGAATATCTTTAGCCACGAGATTGCTGACCACTCCATTTTCAACTTTCGCAATTAAGGCGGTTAAATTTTGGGGCGAAATTTTGAGCTGGACAATGTCATTGTTGCGAGAATTGATTTCGGCGGCAATAGCACCGGTTAACCAATTGCAAATCTTTTTAGGTTCCTGATAAATTTTGCAGCAATCTTCAAAGAAGTTGGCAATGGCTTTCTCTTGTACTAAAACATTGGCATCATAGTCGTTTAAGCCATATTGATTTTTGAGACGATTCAATTTAGCTTCAGGAAATTCGGGCAAGGTTTGGCGGATCTCGTCGATTTGCTCCGTACTAACAATAAACGGAACCAGATCAGGTTCAGGAAAATAGCGGTAATCATGCGCTTGTTCTTTGCTGCGCATGGTCACGGTCATTTGTTTAATTTCATTCCACAGACGTGTTTCTTGGGTGATAGTTTCTCCCGCCAAATAAACTGCGCGATGGCGGGCTTCTTCAAATTCGAGAGCGATTTTGACCGCTTTAAAAGAATTCATGTTTTTTAACTCAGTTTTGGTGCGCAAAATGGTTTCGCCGACTTCACGAACCGAAATATTGGCGTCACAGCGCAAGCTGCCCTTTTCCATGTCGCAGTCGGAAACGTCAAGGTATTTCAAAATCAGTTTTAGTGTCGTCAGATAATCATAGGCTTCTTGGGGTGAACGCAAGTCCGGTTCAGTGACGATTTCCATCAGTGGTGTACCGGTGCGATTGTAATCAACCAAGCTAGCTTTGATATCGCTGTCGTGAATGATTTTGCCGGCGTCCTCTTCTAAATGAGCGCGGTGAATGCCAATACGTTTTTCACTGCTGGCTGTTGGAATCATAATAAATCCGTCGCGGGCAATGGGTTTGTCAAATTGAGAAATTTGATAGCCTTTGGGCAAATCAGGATAATAATAATTTTTGCGGTCAAATTTGATGGTAGAGCTGACTTTGGCGTTGAGCGCCAGCGCAACTTTGATAGCGTATTCCAGCGCGGTGCGGTTAAAAACCGGCAATGTTCCCGGCAAGCCTAAACAAATTGGACAGGTTTGGGTATTGGGTTGATTACCGAACTCATTGGCACAGCCGCAAAAAATTTTAGTCCGGGTCTTAAATTGCAAATGCACTTCAAGGCCTATAACTGTTTCAAATTTTTTTTCAGTTTGAGTTGTCATATTACGCTTTAAACTTTCGCAACTTTTTTATGCCAATCCGTTGCTTGTTCATAGGTGTGCGCAACGCGCAGCATGGTTTCTTCAGCAAAATGTTTGGTGATAATTTGTAAACCAATGGGCAGTCCGGCTTTGGAAAATCCGCACGGCAAGGACATCGCCGGGATGCCTGCTAAATTAACGGAAATCGTATAAATATCGGACAAATACATCGCCAGCGGATCATCGGTTTTTTCGCCGATTTTAAACGCGGTGGTCGGTGCTGTTGGCGTTAAGATCGCGTCACAATCAGCAAAAACGGCATCGAAATCATTTTTAATCAGCGTCCTCACCTTTTGCGCGCGCAAATAATAGGCATCGTAATAACCCGAGGATAAGGAATAGGTTCCCAGCATAATGCGGCGTTTGGACTCGGCGCCAAAACCAGCATCGCGGGTTTCTTCAAACATATCAATGATCGGCGCTTTGCGTAAAGTTTTGGCTTGTTCGCGCAGACCGAAACGAACTCCGTCGTAGCGTGCCAAATTTGAGCTGGCCTCGGCGGTGGCGATAATGTAATACGTGGCTACTGAATATTCGCTGTGTGGCAAAGACACCGTTTTAAACACGGCTCCCTTGGCTTTCAAAACTTCAATAGCTGCTTCAACGGCTTGCCTGACCTCTGGGTCGAGCCCTTCAATAAAAAATTCTTTGGGAATACCGATTTTGAGGCCACGGACATCGCCGGTTAAAGATTTGGTGTAGTCAGGAACGGGCTCATTGATTGAGGTGGAATCCATCGGGTCGTAACCACTGATGATGTTCAGTAGTAAAGCCGCGTCGGTGACATCCTTGGTTAGCGGTCCGATTTGGTCAAGACTGCTGGCAAAAGCGATGAGTCCGAAACGGGAAACACGTCCATACGTCGGTTTAACGCCGACTACCCCGCAAAAGGATGCTGGCTGACGAATGGAACCGCCGGTATCAGAACCAAGTGCCCAAATGGTTTGATCACTGGCCACCGCGGCCGCTGATCCTCCGCTGGAGCCGCCGGGCACACAATCCAAATTCCACGGATTGCGGCTGGGTCCAAAAGCGGAATTTTCCGTCGAAGACCCAAAAGCAAACTCGTCCATATTGGCATTGCCGACAAACAGTGCGCCGGTCTCTTTGAGTTTTTTAATAACGGTCGCGTCATACGGAGGTTTAAACCCAGCCAGGATTTTTGAGCTGCAGGTTGTCTCATGACCACTGATGCAAATATTGTCTTTATTGGTAGTCGGGATTGGGAATTTCGCATCTGCTTTGAGTGTTGCCAAATCAGCATTGTTTTCACAGGTGCGGACATAGGCTTTGACGGCCGAGTCTTTTTCTCTGACGGCACTGATGACACTTTGATAAACATCGTTTGGAGTAGTTTTTTTGGTTTTGATCAAACCCAAAATTTCGTGGGCGGTTAATTCGTTTAAGCTCATTCGATCACCTGCGGAACTTTGAAAGCGCCATTGTGCTGCTGGGGCGCGTTTTTGAGAGCATCAGATTGACTGAGTGATGGCCGGACGACATCATCACGAAAAACATTTTGCACCGGTAAAGCGTGACTGGTTGGCTCAACTTGACTGACATCGAGTTTTTCCAGCTTTTCGATGTAACCCAAAATATCTTCTAGATTGCCGGTTAATTTTTCGATTTCTTGGTCTTGCAGATGAATGCGTGCCAAACCAGCAATATATTCAACATCTTTTTTGGTAATCATAATTTAGCTTTGTTTCAGGTTTAATAGTGTTTGCGAAAGTTCATAATTTAACATTAAAGTCCAATGGTGGCAAGCAGTAAAACCTTGCCCACCCTTATGCCAGCAGCTTGGCTTTTAAGTCCTCGGGGATTTGGGTTGGTTTAAAGTCGCGGTTTAGGCATGCCAGTGTGACTTCGGCTTCGATCATTAATTGTCCGGTTTTTTTGTGATGGATTTTTTGTTCAAAGATCAATTGGGCTGCGGTGACTTTGAGCAGTTTGGCGTCGCAAACAATGATATCGCCGTAACGAGCTGGACTGCGATAAGTGACATTGCATTTGCGTACTGCGTAAACCATGCCTCGCTGGTGAAACATTTCGACACTCATGCCTCGTTTGTCCAAAAATTCGGTGCGGGCTTCTTCCAAATATTTTAAATAATTGGCATAATACACAACGCCGCCGGAATCTGTATCGTGGTAAAATATGCGCTTTTCCATAAAAGTCCTTTGTTATTTTTTAACTGGGTAATTTTTTTTCATGACCAGCAGAGTTAAACGGCTGATATCGATTTTTTGATTGCGCACCGCGCGAAAAGCGACATTCGAAAAATCCGCCACTTCCCGGCTGAATTCGAGCAAGGTGACATCATAGCCGCGTCTTTGCACAAGGCGCCAGGATTGTACCAAGGCGGTGACTACAGTCTTGGGCGGATTGGGACAGCGATTGCGAAAAGTTTCTAAAATCCACTCAAATTCGCGGACAGTTGCATTATCAGGGTTTATCGTTTTTTTCAAAAGAACATCTTGGGGATTTTGGGTGCGTTCGTCTAACATCGCCATTTGATAACCGTAGGACGAATCATCAGCCAAAGCTGTCAGTGCAATGGTTAAAAGACCAAGAATCAACACAAATCGTTGGAATATGTTTGTCAATGTCGTCATAAAAGTGACTTCTTTTTATCATTCTTCAACCGTCGTGTCAATGTCCAACATTGTGGATTTTTTCTATTGAAAAATTTTGCTTTATGTTATATTAAAGCCGCTTGGTTAAGGTGTGTAACCGACAGCTGGAGGCTAATTTATGACATCTCAAAATCATGGTGCTGCCGCATCTTCCAGTTCTTATTCTGATCTGAGATATTTCCCTCGTTGGCAAGTTCGAAATCGTATTGTTTATCGTTTGCAAGGCGAAACCGCTTTGCACGAAGGGCGCAGCCATGATTTGAGTTGTGCCGGCGTTTCGATGATCAGTCGCTTTCCGTTGTCCAAAGATCAAAAGTTAAAGCTACGGATTTATTTATTTGAAGACAAAAGTATTGAGGCCGACGGGCAACCGGTGTGGGTTCGAGAAGTTGATCAAGGGTATATGGCGGGAATCGCGTTTTGTAATATGTCAACCAAGATTCAGAATGAAATTCTGCAATACGCTTTTGAAGTTAAAAAAAGTGATGTGGTTAATCATTGGTTTGAAGGTTGGCCGCAAAAGTAATCAAATCGACGTAGTTTTTTAAGCTCAAATTCTCTGCGCGTTCCTCTCCTGTTAATCGACAATGTTTTAAAATTTCAAGAGTGTTTTTTTCAAAAATTGGTTTGAGCGAGTTCGAAATGCGTTTGCGTCTTTGGCCAAAAGCTGTGCGAATCAGTGTGAACAATTTATCTTCATTGTTAACTTTAAACGGCGGCGGACGAAAATTCAGTCTCATAAAACAGGACGTCACCTTGGGTGCGGGTTTAAAACTGGACGGCGGTAGTTTGAAAAGAATTTCGATGTCAGCGTAATATTGCACGAAACATGACAAAGACCCGTAATTCTTGTGATTGGGTTTGGCGGCCAGTCTTTGCGCGAATTCTTGTTGGACGGTAAAAAAACATTGCGGAAATAAGTTTTGATAGCCAATCAACTTTTCAATGATGGGTGTGGAAATGTAATACGGTAAGTTGCCGATGACTTTTAAACCCGGCGGCAGTGTTGTGAAATCAAATTTGAGAACATCGGCGTCAAATACCGTGAATTTCTCTGCTGGAAATTTTTTGGTCAATTGTTCACAGAAGCGGGGATCTTTTTCAATGGCGTAAATTTTTTTAACAAAAGGCAAAATCAATTCAGTTAAATGGCCTAATCCGGGGCCAATTTCGATGACTTCTTCGTCGGCTTGTAATTGACAGGCAGCCAAGATCCGCTGTTGCGCTTTGGGGTCAACCAAAAAGTTTTGGCCTAAATGTTTGCGTGGTGCCAGCGGTGGTCGTGGTTTCATAGTTTTTAATTGTAACTTTATATTTATTCGCGGCCTATTTGTACAACGTAAGCATCACCCGTGTGCAGTGATTCTTTGAATTCAAAAACATCTTTTGAAATCTTTTGGAGTTTTTTGAATTGACTTTTTTGGACGATCGCATAAGTTGTCCCCTGTTTATTTAAGAACCTTGCAATATCTTGATCGGTCGATACGTTCTCAATCGGATGCGGGCTAAAAAATTGGTCACCGATGAGAGCGATATCCTGATCGGTGAAATATCGGACACCTCGGACAAACATTTTGGAACACAAGATTTTATTTTCTACGTGATAATTCTTTAGCAAATACTCGCTGACCGATTGGCTGGAAATATAGTTTTCAAATTTGTCTTTTGATATCAGACCAAACATTAAAATCAGGGGAACTTGTAAGGCCAGAATGGTGAGACATTGCTTTTGTTTCTTTGTGATCATTGCAAATATAAGCGCGGCTGTTAAGGCCAGCAAAAGGATTAATAATTCGATAACAAACTTTTCGTCGGGTAAATATTGGTAATATTTAAAATCAATCGGTAGAAGTCCTGACGCGATGAAAAAGAGTCCCAAGGATAATCCGACCAGCAGCAGTGAGGAAAGCATGATCATGATTAGGAGAGATTTGTTTTTTTTATTTTTGAGCAGCATAAAAATATAATCGCCGGTAATGATTGCCAGTGCCGGCATCAGCGGAAAGATATAGCTGGCGAGTTTGGAGTGAGCCATTTGAAAGATGACAAAGACCACCAAAATCCAGCTGGCTAAAAAATGGTACACCGGATCAATGCTTTTTTCTCGACAAAGGCGGATCAACCATGCCAATGAACTGATCAAAAATATGGTCCACGGTAGCATGCCTAAGGTCATTGTTATGGGATAAAAATACCAAGTGTCACTGCTGGAATGTTCAGCTTCGAGAATACGACGGATATGGTCATTGTAAAAAAATTCATTCATGAAACTCTGCCCGAAGTGTTTGATCATAAAAACGTACCAAGGCAATGCCAAAATCAGAAAAACAATCGAACCCCAGAAGGTCGTTTGTGTTTTTAAAAATTGCAAGTTTTTTTGCATGACCAAAAACGCAACGACGATGAGAATCGGTAATCCCACTCCCAGCAAACCTTTGGTCAATACGGCCAAGGCAGAGAAAATAAAAAATAACAAGATGCCTTTGGTTTTGTGCTTGGGGTTGATATACCCGGTGTAAAACGAGGCCAAGGACATCAGGATAAGAATAGAAAAAATCATGTCGGTTAACAAAAATCGGGCCAGACCGATGTAAAGACCCGAGGACATCAAAATCAAAGCGCAGAGAAAAGATTTGTCTTTATTCTTATATGCGATTTGGCAGAAATAATAAACCGTCAGGCATCCTAGCATGGCAAATAAGGCCGGCGGGAATCTTGCGGCAAAACTGGTTATTCCAAAAAAAGAAAAACTTAATCGCAACAACCAGAATGTCAGAATCGGTTTTTCAAACTGTGGCTGACCGAACATTTGCGGAACCAGCCATGTTTTTTGCTGGATCATTTCTTTGGCGGACAAACTGTAAAATACTTCGTCGGGGTTGGTTAAGGTCAGGATATTGTTGCCCAACATGAAGAAAACAAAAGAAATGCAGATTAACAAAAAGATGTTTTTTAAATGACTGCGTTCTTTAATCATGTCAATTTGCCGGGAATGGGGGGTTGCACATTACATCCTTACCGCGTGGGTGTGTTCTAATGATAAATTGTTTAAAAAAATCAGTTCAGGTTTGGTGTAGAGATTGTGCGTTTTTTGCAAAGCTGTCGTTTTAGTGGGCATGATTTTTACGTATACCTCGCACAGAATTTGATGGCTTCGATCATCGACGATGGATCGGCCTTATTTTTTCCGGCAATGTCAAACGCGGTGCCGTGGCTAGGCGAGGTGCGGATAAACGGCAGACCGAGAGTGACATTGACCAGTTGATTAAAATACAGAGCTTTCAGGGGTGCCAAACCTTGATCATGATACATGGCAATAAAAAGATCGTACTTTTTAAAATTCTTTTTAGAAAACATAGTGTCGGCGGCAAAGGGCCCGAAAGCGCAAATTCCCTCCTCTTTGGCATCATTAATAGCTGGGATGATCACCGATTGTTCTTCTTGCCCTAGCATTCCTCCCTCGCCGGCATGCGGATTAAGGCCAGCTAAAGCGATGCGGGGTTTTTTGATGTTAAAAAGTTTCTTCAAAGATTGATTGGCCAGTCGCAATGTTCTTAAGATTTGTGTCTGGGAAATCATTTCGGGAATGTCCTTTAACGGTAAATGGCGTGTGGCGATAATCAGTTTGAGATCGGGAGCGTGAAACATCATTTCAAAATTGGTAATGCCAAAATTGTCTGCCAAAAATTCAGTGTGACCACTGAAAGGCACGCCTAAGGCGGAAATCGCTTCTTTAGAGACCGGTCCGGTGACCAGCCCGTCGAGTTTATTCTCTTTAAATAGCCCAACCGCGGTTTCCAGATAAGCCAAAGACGAAGCGGCACCCGCGCAACGGGCATCTTTAAAAGCAAAATCAAAAGGATGAATCTTATTGCTGTTAATCAGCTGACACATTGGAGTTTGGGGAAACCGGAACTTTTTAAAAATTATTTCATCGCCAATGATTTTAAAATGGGCTAATCTTCGGATCGCTGGATTTTGTAGAGCCTTCGCGACCACTTCTGGTCCAATACCTCCGGGGTCGCCCAAGGTGATGCCAATGATTTTCTTTTTTGGTTTTTTCATAAGTTTTTTTTAATATCCACAAAAGCTTCTTTTTTAAGTTTATTGAGCCATTGGTCGAATTTTTCCAGGAATTTGGTTTCAAAAATTTTGTTGGTGATGCTGTCTTTGACTTCGTCGAGCGAGGATAATTCTTCTTTGGCGTGGCCGATCAATCGGAAAATATAATACCCATTATCTACTTCGCAAACCGGCGATGTTTCATTGACAGATAGATTAAACACAATTCTTTCAATTTCCGGCAACGCTTGTCCTTTATGAATAATGCCAATGGGCGGAGATTGAGAATACTGTTTGGCTAAAGTTTTGAAGTCTTCACCGTTTTTAATTTTCTCGTGAATCTCATCAGCTTGTGTTTTGGCTTTAAGAGGGTCATCTTTTTTGGCGATAAAAATTGAGTCCAAATTGACACGTTCTGGTTTTTTAAAATTTTCAAAATGATTTTTGTAAAATGTTGTGACCTCTTGCGGATTGACATAAATTTTGGAACGAATTTCTTGGTCAACCAAGCGTTTGGTTTTGATTTGATTGCGGATTCGATTGCGGACATCAGTGACGGATGCACCTTGGTCAAGTAAGGCATTTAAGAATTCGATTTCACTTTTATATTGGGACTTGATCTGTGCCAGACGCATGTCAACCATGGCTTCAATCTCATTATTGCGGGGTTCTTCACCTTTGGGGTCGGATTGGTTTAAAGCAATTTCATTTTTATTGGCGGCATTCAAGAGAATTTTGTCATCAATGAGTTTGTCCAATCCGTTTTTGGCCATATCATTCATAAATTGTTGAATGTCGCCGGATTTTGTACCTTCTAATCGCATTTGAGTGGTCAGCATTTCAATATAGTCTTTAAGATCATTTAACGTGATCACCTCTTCATTGACCACGGCGACAATGGCGTCTTCAATGGCCGCGTGTGTCGGGACAGTGGCAAAAAGTGTAAAAAACAATACGAAAAAAATAAATTTATAATGTTTGGGCATTGACACTTGGCTCCTTAGAATTTTTTAAATGTTCGACAGATTCTTTTAAAAGTCTGCAATACAGATCAAATCCGACAGTGGCAATGTAACCGCTTTGTTCTTCTCCCAGAAGATTGCCACCCCCACGGATTTGTAAATCTTCAAACGCGACTTGAAAGCCCGCTCCCAGCTCACTGTATTTGCCCAAGGCTTGCATACGCGCCTTGGTGATTTTTGTTAAAGTTTGTTGTGGCGGCGTAATAAAATACGCGTAAGCCTGATTCGTTGCTCGGCCAACCCGTCCGCGCAGTTGATGTAATTCGCTCAAACCAAAACGATCCGCACGATTTACGATTAAAGTGTTGGCGTTAGGAATATCAATGCCTGATTCAATAATCGTGGTGCAAATCAAAACATTGACTTGACCGGTCAGGAATTTTAGCATAATTTCTTCCAAAAGTCTTGAGGGCATTTGTCCATGTCCTACCGCGATGCGCGCCTGCGGCACCAATCGAGTGATGATTTTAGCAATTTGATCAATATCTTGCACGCGATTATGTAAAAAAAAGACTTGTCCCTCTCTTCTGAGTTCTCGTTCGATGGCATCCGCAATCAATTCTTCATCAAACTCAACAATATGGGTGACGACCGGAATTCGGTTTTGTGGCGGGGTAGAAATCACGGACATATCTTTGACGCCGGAAATCGCCATGTACAATGTTCGGGGTATGGGTGTGGCGCTCATCGATAAAACATCGACCAAGAGTTTAAGATGCTTGAGCCGTTCTTTGGCGCGGACGCCAAAATGTTGTTCTTCGTCGACAACAATCAGGCCTAAATCTTTGAAAGAAATATCTTTTGATAATAGCCGGTGAGTACCGATGACTACATCAACGGTTCCATTATGCAATTCTTTAATGGTTTGAATTTGTTCACGGTGTGTACGAAAACGGCTGAGCATGGCAATTCGAATTGGAAAATTTTTCATGCGCAAAGTGAAATTGTAAAAATGCTGTTCAGCCAGAATGGTTGTTGGAACCAGTACAGCAACTTGTTTATTATCCATCACGGCTTTAAAAATAGCGCGCAGGGCGACTTCGGTTTTGCCAAACCCGACATCTCCGCACAAGAGCCGGTCCATGGGTTGTTCGCATTCCATATCTTTTTTGATTTCTTGCGTTGAGCGAATTTGATCAGGGGTGTCAGCGAAGGGAAATTGGGCTTCAAATTCTTTTTGCCACGGTGTGTCGGTTGAGAATTTGGTTCCTTTGACCGTTGCGCGCAAGGCCTGGATTCGTAACAGCTCTGCGGCAAAACGCCGCAAACGTTCTTCAATGCCGGCACGAACTTTTTGCCATTCTTTGCTGCCCAGTTTATAAAGGCGCGGCGGCTTTTTTTGAAAACTGATATATTTTTGTATCAGATTCATATCGTGCTGCGGGATAAAGAGTTTGTCCCCGCCGGCATATTCAATGACCAAAAGATCGCGCTTTTCTTTATTGATTTCCAAATGCGACAGTCCCAAGAAACGTCCGATACCGTGATGATTGTGAACGACATAATCGCCTTTTTGAATATCAACGAAAGCGTTTAAAGGTGTGTCAGAAGAAAATGGTGATGTGTTGGCAGGGGTTTTGTACGGCAAAATAATCGCGATTTTATGCTGCCAAATTGCTTTACCGGACTTGATATTAAAACTGGCAATGGATTGAATTTGGGTATCGTTTAAGGCAATGCGGATCGGACCGTCAAAATTGCTGGGAAAGATGTCGAGAATCTCACCGCGCTGGCAGAAGTCGCCTTCCTGAATCACCTCTTTGGCATGGCGATAATGAAAAGCAACCAAATCAGCGATGATTTGTTCGACGTCAATAGTTTGCTCAACATAAAGTTTGAGCGAACGAAACATTGATGAGCCTTATTTTTTTCTTTTTTCCCAAAACAAAACCAGCGGCGCGGCAACATAAATGCTGGAATAAACGCCGGTCGCAAACCCAATAAGCAAGCACAGTGAAAAGGCGTGCAAAACTTCCCCGCCGTACATAAATAGCGGAATAACGACCAGAAAAACAGTCAGCGACGTTAATATTGTTCTGGCCAAGGTTTGGTTGATGCTCAGATTAATGATTTCTCGCAGATCATAGCGTTTGGCTTTGCCCATGTTTTCACGAATTCGATCATAGACTATGATGGTGTCATTGATCGAGTAACCGGCAATGGTCAGCAAGGCGGTGACGATGAGCAAATCAATTTGATAACCAAAAAACACCAACAGGCCTAAGCCGACCAAAACATCGTGCAAAAGCGCAATGACCGCCGCGATGGCAAAGTCCCAGTGTCTGAAACGATAAGCAATGTAGAGCAACATGCCCCCCATTGCATAAATAATCGCCAGAAACGCTTGTTGGCGAAGATGCTTTCCAACAATGGGGCCAACTTTTTCGATACGCATTAATTTGTTGGGATTGTCTTTTAAATTTTCGTTTAAAGCTTTTTCAACGACATTAAACGTGTCGTCAGAGGTGCGAATAATAACGTTTTGCGGTGTTTGATCTAAACGTTGAATGACCGCTTCTTTAACATCAGCAGTTTTAAGAATTTCACGAATCGTTTCTGAGGTAATGGGTTTTTCAAAGTGATATTCTTGAATTTGTCCGCCAGCAAAATCAATACCGTAAGCGGACTCTTTTTTTGCGTTTAAGGCAATCAAGCCGCCAAGGGTAACAACCAATGATAGAATAAAACAAAAATAACGGATGCGAATAAAATCAAATTTTGTATTGGAAAAAATTCTCAACATGGGCAGACTTTTGATCCAATTAAAATGCAGGAAAATCATCATGATCGTTCGGGTGACGTAGAGTGCTGTAAACATACTGGCCACCAGCCCCAGTGTCAAAGTGATGGCAAAGCCTTTGATCGGCCCCGAACCAAATTGAAAAAGCATCACGGCGGCGATAATGCTGGTGACATTCGAGTCCACAATGGCTCTTAGCGCGCGGGCATAGCCATTGGCGATGGCTGTCGAAAGTTGTTTGCCCAGTTCTAGTTCTTCGCGGATGCGTTCATTGATCAAAACATTGGCGTCAACGGCCATACCCAAGGTCAAAATAATACCGGCGATGCCCGGCAAAGTTAAGGTCACCGCTGATCCTCCAACCGAAGCATTGAGCAGTCCCAGTGTTCCCAAAACCAAGACGAGATTAAACATCAGCGCGATAACAGAAACCAGCCCGGCAAAAAGATAATAGATAATCATAAAAGCCAGAACCAATGCGAGTCCAATGATCGCGGATTTGATGCCGGCATCAATGGAATCTTTTCCTAAGAGTGGGCCGATGGTTCTTTCTTCTTCAACATGCATTGGTGCCGGCAGAGAACCCGACCGCAAAGATAAAGCCAAGAGTGACGCTTCATCAAAAGTAAATTGACCAGTGATTTGCGCATGACCATCCAAAATAGCTTCGTTAATATTAGGGTAGGATTGAACAACATCATCTAAAACAATAGCTAATTGACGACCGACATTTTTACGGGTTAAATCGGCAAACTCTTTGGCCCCTTTGGCACTAAAGGTTAAGGAAATGTAGGATCCTGAAAATCCGGTTGAATCTATTTCAACTCGGGCATCTTTTATTGCCTCGCCTTTCATGGAAGCTTTGGTTTCAACAAGAATAGGCATGTTTTTATCTTTTACTTTTTTTAAGGTATAGCCGTCGGGAATATTCCCATCCAAAGCTTGTTTGAGCATTTCGGGGGCATCATTGACTAATGAAAATTCCAATTGTGCCACCGTCCCGATAATGTGTAGTGCTTTTTCCCGGTCTGTGATTCCGGGTAGCTGGATGATAATCTGATTCTCCCCTTGTCGCTGAATAACCGTTTCACCAGCACCCAAACTATCAATACGGTTGCGTAAAATTTCAATGGCGCGAACGACGGCGTCTTTTTTGGCTTCTTCGGGAAGTTTTTCTAAATCAACGTTAAGAACAAGATGCATACCGCCTTTAAGATCGAGGCCCAAATTGATGCGTTTCTCCAGCGGAAAGGCAAAATAAACAGACACGGCCAAGACAGCTAAAATGATCAGAATTCTTAATTGCAGTTTTTTGTTCATGCTCTCTTCCTTTATATATAAATTGACCAAGATGTTTTTGCAGATGAAAATATTTTCTTAATCTTTATTTTTTGCGTTAATGGTCGTAATGGCTTCGCGATCTACTTCGATTTTGACATTGTCATCAATACGCAAAATCAGTGTTTTTTCTTTGATGTTGACCACAGTGGCGTGAATTCCGCCGGCGGTGACAACTGTATCGTTTTTTTGTAATTTAGCGATGCTTTGATTGTGCGCTTCTTTTTTCTTTTTTTCCGGTAAGAGGACGATAAAGTAAAAAATAAGTCCCATTAAAGCAAAAGGAATCATTTGATTTAAGGGATTGCCTGCTTGTGCTGGAACCATACGATTGTCCTCTCAATAGCTGTATTAAAAATGTTAAAAAATAATCTGTTTTGGGTTTTTGAATCCCGAGAACAAGAGATTATTTGACTGCGGCTTTTTTATTTTTTTTAACCAATGATTTGACGGTGTCAGTCATTTGGGCGCCTTTGTCAATCCATGTTTGCAATTTATCTTCTTTGATGGACAGGGCGGCTGGCTTTTTAGCTGGATCGTAATAGCCAAGTGTTTCTAAATTGCGACCTTGACGTGCGGACGCGCGGCTGATGGCCACAATGCGGTAATTGTAACGTTTGCTGGCTGACTTGCCGGCTTTTTGTAAGCGAATACGAACTTCCATTAAATGTGTTCCTTTCTCTACATTACCTGAGTTTGGGTTTTAGATAAGGCAGTAATATACTAAATTTTTGCCATTTTAGCAAATTCTAATTTCTAAGCTGTGAAAAAAAATAATTTCTCCTTTATTCCTATTTTTTGGAGACAAAAATTCTTATCTGAGAAAAAGAAAGTAAAAGACAACCAGAATAATGATTAGCGGAGGAATAAAGATTAGTAATGTTCCAAGTGTGACAAATATACTTCTTTGGGGGTTACTAGATGGTTGTTCATAAGGACTTGTTGCGGGATGTGGTTCTGCCACTCTGTTTAATTCGTCATTCGATAAAGGTTGATCAAGCGTTTCTAGAATGATTTTAGCTTGCTCAACATCGGTTTGTTTGACCAGCAAACGGTTATTGCCGGTTCCAAGACTCAAATGAGGTCGGTAACCGCCGCAGTCGTCGGCTGAAATCATGGACTCAATGCCATTGTCTTTGAGCAGTCCCTGAACAATTTGGGCTTCGTATTTATGGTAGAACGCGCGTATGGGGATCAATTCACTCATAATTTTTGGAGTATAACATAACAGGTGTGTCTTTGCGAGCCCTGAAGGGGCGCGGCAATCTTGATTAAAAAGGATTGCTTCACTTCTTCGTCCATAGGATTCACTTTGTTCGCAATGACACGATATTATGGATTCCCGCTAGGAGATTGCGGGAATGACAAACTTAGGTCATCCCCGAGTTCTTTTGGGATTCGTTACGGGAAGTTGTAAACGGGGATATTTCTAAGCGAATTCTTTATGCGCTGCTTCGATAGCCAAAATTTGCGCGCGGGCCTTGTTCTGGGTTTCTTCAAATTCTTTTTTAGGATTGGAATCGGCTACAATGCCGGCTCCCGCCTGAATATACGCCTTGCCGCCGGTGGCAACAATGGTGCGAATGGTGATGCAGGAGTCGAGATTTCCGGAAAAACTAAAATAACCAATGCATCCGGCGTAAGGGCCGCGACTGACATTTTCCAATTGATCAATGATTTCCATTGCGCGGATTTTGGGCGCGCCGGAAACCGTTCCCGCCGGAAAGGTTGCTTGCAAAACATCAAATGAATCCTGTCCTTTTTTTAACCGGCCTTTGACATTGCTAACAATGTGCATCACGTGTGAATATTTTTCAACAGACATAAATTCTGACAGCTTAATCGATCCTAATTGGCAAACGCGGCCCAAATCATTACGGCCTAAATCCACCAACATAATGTGTTCGGCTTGTTCCTTTGGGTCGGCCAACAAATCTTTAGCTAGCGCGGCGTCTTGTTTATCGTCCTTGCCCCGTTTACGGGTGCCGGCAATCGGGCGGGTTTCCACAATACCGTCTTCACAGCGCACCAATAATTCCGGCGAAGAACCGATGATTTGCACGTCGCCATAATGCAGATAATACATATATGGTGACGGATTGAGCGCGCGCAGCATGCGGTAAATGTGAAAAGGATCGGTGTTGAGCTTGACTGTGAATCTTTGGGACAAGACCACTTGAATAATATCTCCGGCGGTGATTTTTTTCTTTGCTTCTTGGACAATGCGGCAAAATTCTTTTTCGGTAAAGTTTGATTGAGCCGCGCAAATCGCGGGGCTCTTCTTTTCTCGTGTATCCGCAGTCAGTGGTTGTTTGAGCTCGACAGCTAATGCTTCGATTTTGGCTACGGCTTTTTTATACGCGGCTTTTTTTTGCGCCTGAGTTGCTTGTTTAGGAATTTCAACGCAATGAACAACCTTGATGCGATGATTCAAGTGATCAAAAATAATTAAGGTTTTAGCCAAGACCAAAAGAATGTCAGGAAGCTTTAAATCATCCTCGGGTTTATTGGGGAGGTTTTCAAAAAACCGCACGCAATCATAACCCATATAGCCGACCATACCACCACAGAACCGAGGTAAGCCGGGGGTATTGACGAATTGATACTGCGACATGATTTTGCGCAGCGTGGTCAAGGGTGTTTGTTTGATGGATTGTGTTTCAAACGTCGGAGTTTTTTTATTGAAACGGGTGATTTTTAAGGTATTGTCTTTGCTTTCAAAAACCAATTCCGGGTCTTTGGCCAAAAACGAATAGCGCGCGACCTTCTCTTCTCCCTCAACGGATTCCAACAGAAAAGAAAATGAACTTTGACCAGCGTGCCGCTGATTATTGGTCAGTTTGTAGTAGGCCGAGACCGGCGAATCCAGGTCGCCTAAAATTTCTTTATAAATCGGAATCAGATTACCCTTTTGACTTAACTTTAAAAATTCTTTTTCAGTTGGACAAATCATAGCTTTAAATATCAAAGGTTTTGTTGAAGTAAATATTGAGGTACACAATTATAGCTGAAATCAAAAAACTTGTTAACCAGGACAGCGTAAATAATTTAAGCCAAGCCAAGAATCTTTGCGAAATTTGTTGATTACTGATTTTCGCGAAATAATAGTATACGCTTAATCCGGCAAAACTTAAAACTAAGAATAAAGGAATAAATTCACGCACACGCGGGGACGCATACGCAATTGTGCGCAGAACAACAGCAAAAATATTTAAATCTGCTAAATATGTGTACAAAAAAACAGCGACGAGAACAAACAAAAACGCAATTCTTTGTAACGAAAGTTGTCGCTTAGCCATTTTTGATTTCCCGATAAAAGCAACTGCGCTGCATGGTATGGCAAGCGAAACCGATTTGAATGACTTTGATTAAAAGTGTATCGCAGTCGCAATCATAATAAATATTTTTAACGGTTTGAAAATGGCCGGAGGTTTCGCCTTTGACCCAATATTTTTGACGAGAGCGCGACCAGAAGCAGGTCTTGCCGACTTTGAGTGTTTCCTTGAGTGAATCGAGATTCATGTAGGCCAGCATCAAAACTTCGCTGTTCTCAATATCCTGCACGATAGCGGGAATGAGTCCTTCTTTATTAAATTTAAGTTTGTCTAAATTTGCTGCCGT
>JACKFI010000011.1 GCA_020632555.1 Candidatus Omnitrophota bacterium
TCCGCAGTTAAAGAGCAATGAAAATTTTTTGGCTTTGCAAAGTCAGTTGGAAGGCACCGAAAATCGTATTTCGGTTGAGAGAATGCGCTATAACGAGGCGGTCAAAGATTTTAATCAATACCAACGTTCTTTTATGGGACAGTTTTTTACGGCGCGGGCTGGGGTAACCAAACCAGCTGTCTATTTTCAGGTCGAAGAAAAAGCCAAAGCCGTGCCGCAAGTTAATTTTTAGTGATTTATGATATGTCAGCAGAAAGGGTTGTTATGTCAGTTGAAAAATTAAAAAAATTAGAAAAATTCTCTGGTCGTCCGGGGCCAGTGGTTTTGGTGATTATGGACGGTGTTGGTTTGGGTAAACAGGATGACAGCGACGGTGTCTTTTTAGCCAAAACGCCATGCCTAGACCAATTGGTCAAAGGCAAGCTGTACACCACCTTAAAAGCCCACGGCAAAGCGGTGGGTATGCCTACCGACGAGGATATGGGCAACAGCGAAGTCGGGCACAATGCTTTGGGGGCTGGACGGGTTTTTGCGCAAGGCGCGAGTTTGGTCAATGATGTGATTAAAAACGGCGATATTTTCAAAACCCCGTTATGGAAGCAACTGACAGATAATGTCACTCAAGAAAATCATACTTTTCATTTTGTTGGACTTTTATCCGACGGGAATGTTCATTCTCATATTGACCATCTTTTAGCGATGCTTAAAGAATGTGCCAAAGATGGCGTCAAACGGGCACGTTTGCATGTTTTGCTCGACGGCCGTGATGTGTATGAAAAATCCGCGCCATTGTATTTGGAAAAAGTCGAAAATCTTTTGCAAGAGCTTAAAACGCAAGGATTTGATTATCGCATTGCTTCCGGCGGCGGGCGTATGGTCACGACCATGGATCGTTATAATGCTGATTGGACCATTGTTAAACGAGGCTGGGATGCACATGTTCTAGGTCAGGGTCGACAATTTAAATCAGCCAAACAAGCCGTCGAAACATTTTATGCCGAGGATGCCGCGATCACCGACCAGTATCTGCCGGCGTTTGTTGTTGCTGAGAACGACAAGCCAATTGGGACGATTAACGACGGAGATTCGGTTGTTTTGTTTAACTTCCGTGGCGATCGGGCCATTGAATTGTCGCGCGCGTTTGCAGAAGTTGAATTTGATAAGTTTGACCGTGTTCGTCTGCCAAAAGTTTTATTTGCCGGTATGATGCAATACGATGGCGATTTGCAAATTCCGAAAAACTTTCTTGTTAATCCACCTGCTATTGACCGGCCGATGAGCCAATATGTCTGCGCGCTGGGTATCAAAACATTCGCGATTTCTGAGACGCAGAAATTTGGTCACGTGACCTATTTCTGGAATGGTAATAATTCTGGTTATGTGTGTGAAGATTTGGAGAAATATATTGAGGTGCCGTCGGACAAGATTCGTTTCGACCAAGCCCCGCGCATGAAAGCCGACGAGATTACCGCCACGACCATTGAGCTTTTAAAATCAGGTCAGTTTAAGTTCGGCCGGCTGAATTATCCCAATGGGGATATGGTTGGCCACACCGGTGTTCCTTCAGCGATTATTGCTTCCGTTGAAGCTGTGGATCAGGATTTAGTCAAATTGTTGGCTGTCATTAAAGAACTAAAAGGCATCTGTGTGATTTTGGCTGACCACGGTAATGCGGATGAAATGTTTACCGTTAAAAAAGGTCAAAAGATTGTCAGCACCGCGCATTCTTTGAATCCGGTTCCTTTTATCATTGTCGATTCGGGGTATCAAGGAGAATACGAGATCGCTGATCTGAAAGAACGCGGCTTAGCCAATGTGGCGGCGACTTTGTTTAATCTTTTAGGCTATGAACAGCCCAAAGATTACGCGCCATCCTTGATTGCTTTTAAGTAAATTTTTTTGCCGCGTTGCTTTTGCTCTGTCTATAGAGTATTCTTAATATAGTTTTCTAATCCCATTAATAGGAGAAGATATGCGCGCAAAATTCACCCCGTCTGTTAAGTTTTTTCATCTGCTCTTGGCTGTTGCTTTTGTGTTTAATATGATTTCTCCATCACTGGCGCAAGACGTGGATTTGAAACTTCCCAAACCGTCCCAAATCAAGCCAATCAGTAAAGTTTATTCCCCGGCGATGATTCGCGCGGTGACCGTTAATCCCAACGATCCTTTTTTATTTGACTTTATTATCGACAAAGGTGATTCGAATTTAAGCGCGCAAGCTTTTGAAGAAGAAACTCAGAAGTTGGTCAAATATTTCTTGGCCGCTTTGACCATTCCCGAAAATGACCTGTGGGTCAACTTATCTCCATATGAACAGGACAAAATGGGTTCGCAAGTCTTGGGCGTGACTGAATTGGGTAAGGACCTTTTGATTCAGGATTATTATTTGAAACAAGTTACTGCCGCTTTGACCAATCCTAATACGGATACAGGTAAAAAGTTTTGGTCGCTGGCTTATGCCAAAGCAAAAGAACTTTATGGCAATGTGGATGTCCCGATTAATACTTTTAGTAAGGTTTGGATTGTCCCTGACCAAGCTGTTGTTCTTGAAAAAGACGGCAGCGCTTTTATTGCCGACAGCCATTTGAAAGTTTATTTAGACCAAGATTATGCCGCGATCAGAAAGAATTTGGATAATGCCGAGATTGGTACAGACAAACTTGGCAACGATCAAGCACAAGATATTAATAATTTCTCGGCGCAGATTATCAAGGAAGTGGTTTTGCCTGAGATTGAAAAAGAAGTCAACAGCGGCGAGAACTTTGCCAGTGTCCGCCAGATTTATAATTCAGCGATTTTAGCGGCATGGTATAAGAAGCGTTTGAAAGAAAGTCTTTTGGGCAAATTATACGCGGACCAAAACAAAGTCGCTGGTGTCAATGCCGAGGATATGCAGTCGGGGGACAAGATTTTTGAAAAGTACACCGCGGCTTTAAAAACCGGCGCGTACAATATTGTTAAGCAAGACTATGATTTGTCGACGCAGAAAATTGTTCAGCGCAAGTATTTCTCTGGGGGTGCAAATTTTCAAGATATAGTAGAAACGACAAAATTTATAACTCTTCCTGCAAGTGGTGCAATGAACACATCTACTATTGCTGCCTTGCCTGCCGTAGCGCAATTCAAAATGACAGAAATAGCACGATCAATTAGCAGTATTGGTCAAAGTGGTGTTCCAGCCAATGCTTCTTCGAATATTGTTGTCGCCAGTTTTAGTTTGCGTCCGTCTGCATCCAGCACAGTTGCTACGGTAGCAAGAACGTTAACACCTGCTTTGGCTAGCGCTCCAACGACTGTTGTTTTGACCGCGGCCGATGAAGCCCGAATTAATGGACTTGCGGGGATTACCAATGGGAATTTGGATGTTGTTATTTCACAGTTTGGAAATTCAAACCGAGGGGTGATCAATGAGGCACGGCGAGCGATTGAAACGGCCAGAACAGAGGATCCCGGCATTACGGCTTTGCAGTTAGCGCAATTGCCAGGTGTTAAAGCAGTGCTTCCTGTGTTGAGAAATAATCCGGCTTTGTCACACGCGGTCACAACGTACGATGCTCCGGTTACGTCAACGCAAGGGTTTGTGGCTTTAGCACAAAGTTTGCAGAATGCGGATGGTTCTTTGGATGAAACAAAGTTTAACCAACAAATAGACGCGTATAATCGCGCGACCCCAACCAAGGAGGTTGGGGGACAGATTGTTGATACGCAAATTAATGATAGCGAACGTGCGCAATTGAAGGCGGCCGTTGTTGTTTATCAAAGTTTGCAGGCGAATTCGACAACAGCCCAAGAGCAAGCACCGCTAAAACTTTTGGCTCGTTCGGCAAGCAATGAAACGGTGCGCGCGGCAGTTAATATTTTGTCAAAGAAAGTTGAATTCGCTGCAGAACGACAATTAAATTCGGGACGCCAAGAGACCAATAAAGATATTGTTGAGTTAGCCAGTGCAATTCAGGCGGTAACACAATTGAGCTCAAAAGAAATTGAAACGATTGCATTGTCTACAGGAATGAGTGCGACTCGAATTCAAGAAATTAATACAGAATTAAAGAATCCTGATTTAAAAGCGATGTCGGTTGTTGATTTTATGGCGACAGCACCGCAAACCACCGAAGCGATCATTAACAATACAGATTTTAATTTTGCGATTTCTCAACAGTCTTTAGCTCAGACTAATCCACCACAAGCGATCACGATTCTTGCCGCAAGTGATTATTACGAATCTTTTATGGCTATGCCAGATACGCAAATGCAAAGTCGAATTGCACGTTTTTTGCAAAGTGAAGGAAAAAACGCCGAGCAATCACAAGCGCAGGCGCAGAAATTCATGAGGACTTTTACCAGTTTACAAGGTGATGAGACCTTAAGGGGAAATTTAAAAAGTGTTCCTACTCTGAGGTTTGCTGCCGGACGGGAAAATGATAAGCAAAAAGCTGCCGATATTAATGCTATGGCCGATGTTTTGCAAAGAATTGAAACATCTGGACAGCTTAAAGATATTGCTCAAGGATATACACCGACAACTATTGTTGATCAGCAAATTCGGCAAGCCGCTGGATTTTCGCGCGAGGAATTTGTCGCTCGTGTTAGAAGCAATGCTCCCGGAATAACTGCTGAAAAAGCCAATGCGACGTTTGATGCTTTGCAACAGGTCATAACTTCTCAACCGCAAGCATTCAAGAGTTATGCTGATTTTGGCAAAGCTATTCATGCTGCAACTGTGGCAACACCAAATTCTGCGAATACATCGCGTGAGAATTTGCAGATTATTACTTTGGCAGCCGCACGAACGAATAATATTCCTATCAGCAATACTGTTGCTTATATCCATAATTTATTCGCTCCTAATGTTGATGACGCAGCACTTACAAAATCTGTTGTGAGCGCTCTACCGGACAGCAATTATACGAACCAAGAAAAAAATGCTGTCGCTTCTGGGCTAATTAATTTAAAGGAAAAAGCCAGAATTGATGAATCTTTTGCAACCAAAATCGCTTTTGTAAAAGATATGGGTGAGTTTAAAGAAATTGTTTTTAAGGACGGCAATTTAACTCCTGAGCAAAGGAGTGCATTTGAAAATTTAAATGCTCAAGATATAAAAAACGTTGGTGGTATCGACTTAAGCGCTGAGCGAATGGACCTTAAGATCAAGCGTGACGGCAATGGGGTTGTTTTGCCCATTGCGGATCAGGATTTGCAGAATTTGCGAATTGATGGTTTGACACCAGTTCTACTTAACGTCGCCCCAGCAACGCCGGCCAGTGTTCCTTTTTTGATGAACTTGGGCAATGCGGCACAAGGTAAGTAAATTATCGGCATGATATAGGCAGTATAAAAAAGATTCTGGTCATATGGCCAGAATCTTTTTTTGTTAAAATATCTCCCTAAACTGCGTTGATTTGAGTAAAATATCAAAATTAGTTACCATTGTTATCATCTTTGAAATATTTTAACAGGGATCCATTTTTTTTAGTATGTCATTGCGAGCCCCAAAGGGGCGCGGCAATCATGCTTGAAAAGGATTGCTTCACTGCGTTCGCAATGACATAGTAGGTGTGTCATTGAAGGGAGGCAATCAATTGTTCAAGGCAAAGCGTCAACCATCAAGGTTGACGCGAGAGTGCAGAAGTTAGGAAACTTCGGCCAAAGCGTCAACCATCAAGGTTGACGCGAGAGTGCAGAAGTTAGGAAACTTCGGCCAAAGCGTCAACCATCAAGGTTGACGCGAGAGTGCAGAAGTTAGGAAACTTCGGCCGAAGCGTCAACCATCAAGGTTGACGCGAGAGTGCAGAAGTTAGGAAACTTCTGCCGACGTGGCTTGTGCTTTCATTCCAACCCATCAACAGGAGGAGCGGCATGGTCATTGGTAAAATCAAATGGTTCAACAATAAGAAAGGATTTGGATTTATCGTTGGTGAAGACGGCAAGGATGTTTTTGTTCATTATTCGGTGATTCAACAGGATGGTTATAAAACCCTAACAACCGACGATCAGGTGGAATATGATTTGCTCAAAGGTGAGAAGGGCGCTCAGGCGCAGAATGTGAAAAAGATTAGTCCGTGATAAAGTTGACTTCCAAAAAGATTCTCAATCAAACGTGGCAACTTACCTGCCGGTTGGTTTGCGACGAGGATTTTGCCGAAGAACTGTTATATGAGGTCTTTGTTTCACTGGGCATTAATCTTGTGGATATTGTTCAACAGCTGAGACGCAATCAAAAAGAAATTCTCTGTTATTTTTCAACGCTTAATCAAGCCAAGAAACTGAAAACAGCCATTGATGCTTTGAAGTTGAAAGGTGTTATTGTTTCTCTCAAAGTTCTCCACAAAAAAGATTGGCAAGACCGCTGGAAGAAGGGCATTAAACCTTTTGTCTTGACACCCAATATTGATATTGTCCCTCGCTGGACCAGCGCCCAATATCAAAAGACCAAGAAATTTCCTGTTTACATAGATACGAATTTAGCTTTTGGAACCGGTTTGCATGAGACAACGCGTTTTATGGCGCAGTTGATTGAGTTGCGTCGAGGTGATTTTATTTCTTTTCTCGATGTGGGCACAGGCAGTGGAATCTTGGCGATCATCGCGCATCATTGGGGGGCAAAAAAGATCACAGCCATTGATATTGACCAGCAAAGTATGGCGGTGGCGCAAGCTAATTTTAAAGCCAATCGAGTTGAGAAAGTTAAACTTCAATGCGTGGATATGCAGACGTGGCGGCACAAAACACAATATGATTTTGTCGCGGCGAATCTGGTGACCGATGATTTGCTTACCTTTGGAGCGCGGCTGGTGGCTTTGGTCAAGTCACAAAAATTCTTAGCAGTTTCTGGAATTTCTTTAAAGAATTTACCGCGTTTGCTTAAAGCATTTCGTGCATTGCCGTTAAATAAATTAAAAGTTATCCGTGGACAGCAATGGTCAGCGGTTTTGTATCAGCGAAAAGATTAATTATGCAGCTTAGCGAGAATACCCGTTATCAAAAGCAAATCCTGTGGATGCGCCGCTTAAAAGTTTTATCCAAAGATTTTTCAGAAAAGTTTATTTGTTCGCCGGGCAAGGGCGGTCAGAATGTCAACAAGGTCGCCACAACAGTTGCCATCATCCATATCCCAACAGGTTTAAGTGTCAAGTGCCATGCTCAAAGGACGCAAGCGGCCAATCGTTGGCAAGCCTGGACATTGATTTTGACAAAAATTGAAGATCAGCAGAAGCGTCAAAAAGTGGCACAATTGGCCAAGGCGGAAAAACTTCGGCGGCAGAAGCGTGGGCGCAGTCGGGCCGGCAAAGAAAAAATGCTGGCTAATAAGAAAATTCAATCTCAAAAAAAGTTGTCTCGCAGTCGGCCGTCAGAACATGATGAGTAATTGATATGAAAAAATTATTAATTGGCCTTATTGTCCTTTGCTTATTGGGCGTTTGTCCGGTAGTAGTGCAAGCTAAAGAATCCTTATTGGTTTTTGCCGCGGCCAGTTTAAGTGACGCGCTCAAAGAGTTAGCCGGCGAGTTTCAACAAGAGAATCAGGCGAAAATTTTTTTTAATTTTGCAGGTTCTTCCGCCTTGCGTCTGCAGATTGAAAAAGGCGGTCCATGTGATATTTTCTTAGCGGCAGATACAGCCAGTACAGAAAAATTACTGACAAAACATTTACTAGTCCCCGAGTCAGCGGTGAATTTGCTTAAGAATCAATTGGTTATTGTTGCCGGCTTGGGCCATGAAGAAAAATTTGATAGTTTGTATGATTTGCGTCTTGCTGCGGGAGAGTATATCGCCATTGCAAATCCACAAACAGCTCCCGCTGGTATGTACGCGATGCAAGCGTTGAAAAATGCGGGCTTGGATACGAAATATAAGAAAAACATTGTGCCGACCTTGGATGTCCGCGCGGCGTTGGCTTTGGTTGGGAGCGGCAATGTCAAATACGCGATTGTTTATTTTTCTGATGTGCATAATATAAACAATGTTAGAGTGGTTTATCCGATTCCCCGGCCATTGCACGAACCGATTATTTATACGGCGGCGATTGTTAAGACGGGGGAGAATTCGGTTATGGCGCAGAATTTCTTAGCTTTTTTACAGACAGCACGCAGTAAAAAGGTATTTCAAAAATATGGATTTCAATCTTTTTAATTCTGACACATGGTTTGCAGTGGGGCTTTCTTTGGTCTGCGGATTATTGAGCGCGATCATCAGCGTTCCGTGGGGTGTTTTTTGGGGCTGGATTTTCGCGCGGACGCACTTTAAGGGAAAAGTTATTCTGCAGACGTTATTGTATTTGCCTTTGGTTTTACCGCCGGTTTTGACAGGGTATTTTTTACTGTTGTTATTAGGACGCAATGCCGCATTGGGCAAGTGGCTGTTTGAACTGTTTCACTTGAGTTTTGTGCTCAATTGGAAAGGAGCTTTGTTGGCATCAGTTGTGGTTGGGTCGCCTTTTATGATTGAAGCGATGCGGCAGGCTTTTGCTAATATCGATGAACGTTATGAAATGATTTCGCGCAGTTTGGGCGCTGATACCTGGCGATCTTTTTTTACCATTATTATGCCTTTGGCCCGCGGCGGACTTATTGCGGGGTTTTTTCTTGTTTTTGCCCGCAGTGTTGGAGAGTTTGGCGCGACCATTATTTTGGCGGGCAATATTCCCGGTCAAACGCAAACGATTCCATTGGCGATATTTTCCAAAGTTTATGCCGGAGAAGAAAGCACCGTTTGGCCTTTGATTGTTTTTGCGGTGATTTTTTCTTATGCGGGGTTGGCGATCAGTAATCATTATCATCGTCATAATTAAAGAAAGATGTTTTACTCATGGCAGTTACTTTTTCCATACAAGCTAAGGTTGATGATTTTGAATTAAAAGTTGCCGCTCAATTTAAAAAAGGCATCACCGGTGTTTATGGTCCGTCGGGCAGCGGTAAAACAACTTTATTGAAAACTCTGGCTGGTTTTATAGAACCAGCTGAGGGGTCGATTATTGTCCATGATCAGGTATATTTTTCTTCTGAAAAAGGAATTAATCTTGCGCTGGAGAATCGCCGCATTGGTATGGTCTGGCAGGAGGCTTTGTTGTTCCCGCATATGAATGTTGAGGAAAACATTCTTTATGGCCGCGGGAAAAAATGTTTGGCTTCTTTTTCTGCCAGCGTGATTGATATTTTTGACATCCGTTCTTTGTTGAAGCGTATGCCTGACAATTTGTCCGGCGGCGAAAAACAAAGAGTGGCCATTGCCCGCGCGCTGTTGCATGAGCCGGATCTATTATTAATGGACGAGCCTGTTTCGGCTTTGGATCGGCCGGCTCGTTTAAAAATCCTCTCATATTTACAGATTATTAATCAGCAATTAAAAATTCCGATTTGTTATGTAAGTCATTCCATTTCCGAACTGATGTTTTTGTGCCACGAAGTGTTGGTGTTGGACAGTGGGCGGCGGCTGTGTTTTGATGTTCCCGAAAAAGTGTTGATTAATGAATATGAATTGTCGCGCGCGGACGAAGAATTTGAAAATATTCTTGAGCTTCCTGTCAAAATACTCAAGCGCGACGAGAAGGTTGCTGAGCTTGACTTTGGCGGCGGGGTATTGCGCACGACATTTCAGCGCAATGATTCACCGCAAATATTAAAGATTGGGATTAAAGCCAGAGACATTTTGATTGCTTTAGATCAGATTCATGGCATCAGCGCGCGCAATAAAATGCCCGCGGTGATTGAAAAGATTGTTCAAGTCGGGGATTTGGTGATGCTGCATTGCCGGGTTAATGACAGTTATCTTTGGGCGGAGATTACCCCGGGTTCATTTCGCGAGCTAAAGTTGCATACGTCACAGATTGTGTATTTGATTATCAAATCCCGCTCCGTTCGTATTTTGGGGTAGGGGATGAAAACCCTGTTATCCTCGAATGCTTGTCCGCCTCTGGCGGGTTTTTATCGGGGATCTATGTTTAACGGATTGCTTCGTTCGCTCGTCCTGAAAGGACTCTTATCACTCGCAATGACACAGTGAGTTATTGTTTTCGAAAAAGTATTTTTGACCGGAGTTAAGAATTGTCATTGCGAGAAGCCGATCAGTTGTACAAGGCGACGCGGCAATCTTAATTGATTGTCATCGACGAAGATCTTGAAGAACTTGTCATCCCTGCAGGCTTGTCCGCCTCTGGCGGGTTGTTATCGGGGATCTATGTTTAAAGGATTGCTTCGTTCGCTCGTCCTGAAAGGACTCTCATCACTCGCAATGACACTCTAGGTATGTCTTTGCGAGCCACGAAGCGAAGCGGCAACCATCAAGGTTGACGCGGGAGTGCAGAAGTTAGGAAACTTCTGCTGGCGTGGCAATCTTAGACTTGCTGTCATTCTCACGAAAGTATGGATCCCCGACACTTTAAAGGGGACAGGGAGGACCAATCGTGCCAGGCACTTTAAGGGGGACAGGTACAAAATAATCATATGATTTAGCAATCTTTTCGGGAGGTAAAGATGGAGATTAAAAGACCTGAGCATAAAAAACGACCGATATGGGTTTGGATTATCACTATATATTATTTGCTTGCCGTTGTTCTGGGATTACGGCATTATTATTTTAATTCTTTGAGTTTTAGAGATGCAGCATTACAATTATTTCTTTGTTTTCTTACTTTTGTTGGAGCCTGCCTGTTTTTCTTTTTGCGTCGAGAAGCTTTTTATTTTTTTGTAATTATTTTTGTGGTTCTCCTCGCATTACAATTTCCAACTTTTTCTTTTTTAGTTGAATGGATTCTGTTGGGTTTTGTCTTGGTATATATTGAAAGTTTGGATAATGCAGGATATTTGCAGGGCAGAAAGATCCCATTCTTGCGAAAGAACTTTTCAATATTCGATATGTTGCTGTGGATTGTGCCGACAAAATTAAAGGCAACTGTTAAAAAACGACCGATATGGGTTTGGATTATCGCCATAGTTTATTCGCTGTCTGCTGTTATTGGGCTCATAATTCTTTACAGAGTTTTTTTTAGAATTGGTTTTGAACATGTTTTTAAATACCGCAATTTAAGTCCCTTAAATATTGGGCTTCTTTTAACTTTGTATTCATTTAATCTCGCAGGCGCTTGGTTGCTTTTCTTTTTCCGCAGAGAAGCTTTTTATTTTTTCGCAATTAATATTGTGACTTTGCTGGCTCTGAGCCTGACAAATATTAATTTTGGTCTAAGTTGTGTGCCGATGGGAATTGTCTTGGTATACATTAAAGCCTTAGATAAAGCTGGATATTTGCAAGGGTTTAGGTTGTCGCCATTATTTAAACAGTTGGCAGTAATTATATTGGCATGGCTAAAAACCACATTGTTGCATTTCTTTAACTTCTGTCGACTTAAGATTTCGCAGTTTATAAAGAATTTATTTTTTTCAGTACAGCAAATGAGTATAGTCTTTTGGCACAAGTTTAAATCTAACAGGCGTGTTTTATTCTTTAAGAATACTTTATTTTACGGAATAAAAATCATTTTATTCGTGTACGCAATTTACTTCTTTGTTGTGGCAATAGTAGGTTATCCTAATAATCTTATGAAAAATTCTGTCCGAGAACCAGGCAAATATCCAACTTTGTTGGAGTATCTTAATATTAGTGATTCGGATTATGTTGTGAAATCTGATGAAGTAGTATTGAATGATTGGGTGAAAGAGCGAATTCCTAAGGACGAGGTTATGGATTACATTTCGGAATCTTTTGAAGCAATAAAATTAGATATTAAAACGTATAATATTGTGTCTAGCAAAGAAATGAACATAATTTTTAATAAGAACTCTTTTGCTGCTATTGGTCGCTGGAAGGGGCAACTAATATTAAATGATGGACGTGTTTTTCTTTTATATAGACAATTGGATATGCCATTTATTAACGTTGAAATTCCTTCGCACAATAAATCTGCCGATTCGAAATATCTTACATTGGCTCCGTGGGAAAGCTATGCTGCGCAGGAACATTCTAACGAGAGAGATCGACGGCGAAGCATTGTATATGAATTCTATGGATTTTTTGAAAATTTTCCTGAGTTCATTAAGCCAATCCTTTTTATTCCGAAAGATTATAAGCATGTATGGTAGTAGATGTAACCATTTTTAGCATTTTGAAAATTCTTAATAGCGTTAAGCATGTGCAAATAGTGTTTTGCTGTCATCTCTGCAGGCTTGTCCGCCTCTGGCGGGTTGTTGTCGGGGATCTATGTTTAAAGGATTGCTTCGTTCGCTCGTCCTGAAAGGACTCTCATCACTCGCAATGACACAGTGAGTTATTGTTTTCGAAAAAGTATTTTTGACCGGAGTTAAGAATTGTCATTGCGAGAAGCCGATCAGTTGTACAAGGCGACGCGGCAATCTTAATTGATTGTCATCGACGAAGATCTTGAAAAACTTGTCATCCCCGAAAGCTTGTCCGCCTCTGGCGGGTTGTTGTCGGGGATCTATGTTTAAAGGATTGCTTCGTTCGCTCGTCCTGAAAGGACTCTCATCACTCGCAATGACACAGTGAGTTATTGTTTTCGAAAAAGTATTTTTGACCGGAGTTAAGAATTGTCATTGCGAGAAGCCGATCAGTTGTACAAGGCGACGCGGCAATCTTAATTGATTGTCATCGACGAAGATCTTGAAAAACTTGTCATCCCTGCAGGCTTGTCCGCCTCTGGCGGGCTTTTATTGGGGATTCAAAATTTACAAAACCAAGTTCCCGGAGGATGTATGGCTAAAAAGATTCAAACACAATCTCAAGGCATGGTAGATATTAGCGGCAAAGCAGTGACCGCGCGCATTGCCATAGCCTCGGGCAGTATTACCATGAGTGCTAAAGCGTTTAAAATTCTCAAGACGACCGGTTCTCCCAAGGGGGATGTTTTTGCCACTGCCAAAGTGGCCGCCGTGATGGCCGCTAAATCAACGCCGGCGATTATCCCGTTTTGTCATCCACTGATGCTTAATAAAGTCAATATTATCTTTGAATCTTTGCCCAAAATCTCTATGATAACTGTCATGGCGCAGGTTAAGTCGGATGGAAAGACCGGAGTCGAAATGGAAGCCTTAACCGCTGTCAGCGCTGCATGTTTGACGGTCTATGACATGATGAAATGGGCAGATCCGGCCATGGTCATTTCCGACATTAAGCTTTTAGAGAAGCGCGGCGGCAAGAGTGGAGATTATCAGCGTGGTTAATTCTTTATGAAGAAGTATTTGATTGGTATTTGTGCTTACAATGAAGGCGATAAAATTCGTCGGGTGATGCAAAAGTTTTGCGATGATCAGTTGTATGATTTGTTGATTATCGATGATGCGTCCACCGATGGGTCTTTGGAAAAATTACCACCACAGCGTCCGATTGTAGTGATGCGCAATGAGACGCAAAAAGGAGCTGGTTTTGGCGTGCGCAAGATTTTGGATTATGCTCGCGACAAAGGGTATGCCGCGGTTTTTTTTGTTTCCGGAAACGATAAAGACGACCCCGCAGATATTGTGAAGTTAAAGAATGCGATTGAAAAAGGTTTTGATCTTGTCCAAGGGTCGCGTTATTTGCCCGGCGGCGGGTATGGCCAGATGCCATTGTATCGTCGAATCGCGACCCAATATGTGCATCCGGTGGCGTTTTCGATTTTTAGCGGCAAAAGAATCACCGATAGCACCAATGGTTTTCGGGCGGTGCGGCTTTCTTTATTAAATGATTCACGAATCAACCTTAATCAAGCATGGCTCAATGAATATGAATTGGAACCTTATCTTTTTTTTAAGGCAATAAGGCTTGAGTATAAAGTTACCGAAGTGCCGGTGACGAAGATTTATCCACCCAAAGCAGAAGGGTATACAAAGATGAAACCTTTTTCAGGCTGGTGGAGTATCTTACGGCCATTATTTTATCTGGGATTGGGAATTAAAAAATGACCAAGGCAAAGATTTTTTCGATAGGTATTGGTTTGCTGATTTTTATCGGAATCATTTTTCGTTTTTATCAGATTACGGAAAGTGATTTTATTTTTTATGATGAAGGTTATTACTTGAATTGGAGTCGACCGCTGGGGGAAGCATTAGCGACGTATAAAATCGTCGATTTTGAAGAATTCTCGAAAGTTGTTTACGCTTATTTCAGTCGTTCTTTGGCCAGCGGCAAAGCTTTGTGGTTTATGTTAGTAGACCTTCGTTTTTTCTTTGGCGGCTTGGACCAGTGGTATATGTCCCGACTTTTAGCGGCGATTTTGGGTGTTATCACGATGGGCTTAACCTTTATTTTTGCTCGTCGGTTTTTTAATAATACCTGTCTGGCATGGTTTGCCACAGCGCTTTTAGCTATTCTTCCTAGTCATGTTTTTTATTCTCGCATTGGATTGCAGGAGTCATTGAGCACGGTTTTGGTTTTGGCGGGGTTTTATTTTTATCTTTTCCCGGCGCGTTTTAATTGGCGGACTTTGGTTGCCGGTGTGTGTTGGGGTTTGGCGTATTTTTCAAATTACCGTTTGATTATGTTGCCAGTGCTGATCACTTTTACCGAAATCTTTATCGCCGTTTCATTAAGATGTTGGCCCGATTTTCGCAAATGGTTATGGGCGATTTTGGCTTTTTTGACTTGTGTTTTTGTCGGTGGCAATTTGTGCAATGGGCAGAACACTATCGTGATCTTTTCTTGGATTTTTCATCAGGCCGAAATGGCAACTGGGCATTTTGCTTGGTTTAATGTATTTTCTTATCCGTATTATCTGTTTCGCCTGGAAACATTCTTTTTTGCGGTCTTTTTCTTCGCGAACTTTTATTTTGTTAAAAAATGGGAGTTGAAATTTTTGCTGCCCTTTGGTTTGGTTTTGCTGCAGATGGCTGTTTTTACGCTGGCCAGTGAAAAGGGAGCTCGTTATGTGGGCGTTGTTTTGCCTTTTATGGCGATGATGGTCGCTTACGCTATTTTTGAATTTGCTCAGCGTTTCAAAGATAAGATTTTTCGCGGGGTGTTGGCCGTTGCGGTGATCATTATGGCGGGCATGATGATGCATAAGTCTTTTTTATTGGTTCGCAGCCATAGCGATTATCGCCTGTCGATTGCTCAGATAAGGCGCATAGATCCGAAATCAAAGTTTTTGTCCAGCCAAAATCATATTCAAAATCTTTACGTGCCAGAGCGCGCCGATGTTCGCGCGATTCCTAATAGTTTTGAAATTTTCTTAAAAGAGTATCAATCCGGTTATCGGTATTTGATTTTGGGGCCGCAAATTTATGTGTCCTTTACCGAGAGCAATCAACGCTTTGATCCGCCCTTGCGCGGTTATATCGGCGCTTTGATGGCAGGTTATCCGCCCAAAAAGATTTATCGTAATTTCAGCCCAGTTCTGCTGGAACGCTTTGTTTTAGAACATAATGAAAACTTAGCGCGGTCTATTACGTTTTTAGATCATGCCCAGCAGCGAAACTTTGGTGTTTTACGCATCTATGATTTGAATGACATTATTGTTCCCATGCTCAAGTCGATTGTGCAGATTCATGGAAAGAAACCCTGACATGGTTAAAACGCTGCCTTTTCGCGACGCGATGGTTCAGTTGAAGTTGCCAGAGCTAAAGCGTAATTTATTTTCCTCGGATGATTGGATTGGGATCATTTTAAACACTTATAATGCCCGCATTTTTGTCAAATACATTGAACGTGACGGTCAGGTTGCCAGTTATATTATTTATTCGGTCGTTAAAAATTTTTTGGAATGGAAAATTTGTTTTTTGTCTTATTCGGATTATTGCGACGCTTATGTGGCAACTTTAGCCGATTGGCAAAGTTTCTTAGTGTCTTTACGCGCGGAATATCCTCAGTATCGTTTTGCTTTGCGTAATTTGCGGGATCCCTTGCCGCGGCAAATGCCGGAATTTAAACATTTGAGTAGCGAGAAGTTTCATCTGTTGGATTTGCGTCTGGATTTGCGGCAGCTTTGGAAAAACACCCATGATTCATTTAAATCTGCGGTTAAACAGGCTGAAAACAGCGGTGTCATTGTCCGTCGATGTGAAAAGAAAGAATTGAAAAAGTTTTATGATTTGCATTTGAGTATTCGCAAACACAAGTATAAGATTTTTCCTCAACCTTATCGTTTTTTTGACGTGATTTGGGACCAGATGATTGCTAAAGGCAATGGCGCATTGTTGGGAGCGTATTCACCTGGAGGTGAATTTATCGGTGGTAATATTTATCTTTTGTGCGGCAATACTTTTTATTATAAATTCAATACTTCATCCTTGGCGGCTTTGAAATATCGGCCTAATAATCTTTTGTTTTGGGAAGGGATCAAATATGCCAAGGCGCTCAAATGTCAGTTCTTGGATTTGGGGTCCAGCGGCTTGGAGCAATCCGGTTTGATTCTTTTTAAAAATCATACCGGAGCGACAATGAGTGAGATTCAGCATTTGGGTTTTGAACCGCAAGGATATAAATTTAGTCAAAAACGGATTTTAAAAATTATGACCAAACTATTTACATTGCCCCATGTTCCTAATGCGCTGGTGCGCTGGGGCAGTTCAATCATTTACCCCTATTTGGCTTAAAGTGATGAGCGTTGATCTGCGGAAATTATTTGATGCTTGGGGCCAGACAGCCGAGAGCGGTTATGTCGATCAGCAATGGCTGTTGAGCAAGTGGGAAGTGTGGGAAGGCATTGTTTGGCCGCCGGAAAAAATCAAGGTGATGGTGCAAAGCATTACGGAAGGTTTAAAACTGAAAACATCTGACACGTTAGCGGACTTGGGCTGTGGCGGGGGATGGATTTTAAAGCAATTGCAGCCGCGCGTTAAGAGTATCGTCGGATTGGATTTTTCACAATCCATGTTAAACAGAGCTTTAGAATTTTCGCCACAACAGATGCTTGTTTGTGGTGAGATTGGCCGCCTGCCGTTTAAAGACCAAGGTTTGGACTGCGCTTTGAGTTATTTTGTTTTTTTAAATTTTCTAGATGATGATTTTGTTGAACACGCTTTGCTGGATGTGCTGCGTGTTTTAAAAAAAGGCGGCCGCGCTTTGATTGGCCAATTGCCGGATAAAAGTCGTTCGCAGGATTATGATCGCGCCAAAGCGGATTATATCGCGTATTGTCAAAAGAATTTCAAATTGGGCAGAAGCCATCGTGAGATTTGTCAGGCGCCACAAAAACTTTTTGATATTGGTCAGCTAAAACGTTTTCTGGATGGGCAAAAGATTGCCTATGATTTTAAAAAGTCGTTTAATCCATTTTTTCGACCGGGTGTTGAACCGTTGGTTGACTGGCGCTTTGATTTGGTCATAAGCAAATCTTAATATTTGCTGTCCGAAAACTATTCACAAAAGCTTTTTCTGTTATAATGGCTGCATCTTTTGAAAATTTTACCAGGAGAGAACCTTGAACGCTAAAAAACCATCTGTTGATTTTACTTTTGATGATTTGACCTCTGTAATTGAAAATTATTCGACGCAATATAGCCAAGATGTTACGAGCACAACGTATTTCGGATTTCCGATTGAGGCTGTTTTACAGGCTGAACAACGTTTGTTGAGTTTAACGTCCAAATCGGTTGCCTATTTTTCGATGGAATACGGGTTGGCGCCCAGTATTTATAATACGTTTAATCTGACGCGTCCGATGAATGTGAAGAATCAGTATTTTACGCATGAAGTCTTTTCGAATAATTGGATGTGCGATTATTTATTTAAAGTACAAATTGACAAGATGTTGGACATTCCGATTTACGGCGGCGGTTTGGGCGTTTTGGCTGGCGACACGATTAAAAGCGCAGCGGATTTGGGAGTTTCTTTTGTTGGGATTGGTATTTTGTGGAACAAGGGTTACTTTAAACAGAATTTCTGGTATAAGCATGGTCAGGTTCCTGAAGAGTTGCAATGGGATCCGGCTTCTTACCCGGGGTTGATTCCTTTGAAAAATATCGTGACCCTCGACACGAAAGAAGGGCCATTGGCTCTGCGGCTTTGGAAATATTATGTGTACAGTTATGACAAAAAAACATCTTGTCCTTTGATTTTATTGGATTCTAATTTACCGCAAAATCCTCCTCATTTTCAAAAATTAACGGACCAGCTTTATCGCAGTGATAATGTCTGGTGGAAAATATTTCAACGGTCTTTATTGGGCATCGGCGGGATGAAAGCTTTGCGCAGTTTGGGCTATAACATCGACTGTTATCATCTCAATGAAGGTCATGCTGCTTGCGCTTTGTTAGAGCAGTATGTGTCTTTGGAAGATAAATCGAAAATGGAAGATTTTAAGAATAAATTTGTTTTTACTTGTCACACGCCGGTTGAGGCGGGGCATGATCGATTTAATGTCGCGGATATGGCCAAGGTTTTGAATCAAGAATATATCGAGGCGGCTGAAAAATTTGGCAAAGCATCTGCCGACTCTAATCAAATCAATTTTACCATTATGGCTTTGAATAATTGCCATTGTGCCAATGCGGTGGCACAAAAGCATGGGGAAGTTATGCGTTATCAGTTTCCCAAGTACGCGGACAAGATTGACGCGATCACCAATGGTATTCATTCGCATACATGGCTTTCGGAAAGTTACGCGCAATTGTTTGATAAGTACAGCAAGGTGACTGGGGATTGGCGCCGTGAACCGGAAAATTTGGCGCAGGTGAAGAACTTGGCCGATGATGATGATTTCCGTCGTGATATCTTTTTGGCGCATCAGGCCAATAAAAAGAATTTGATTGAAACTGTTAATCATTGGCAATTGCGTGATGATGTGTTCACATTAGGTTGGGCGCGCCGCATTGCCGGGTACAAACGACCAGCTTTGATTTTTCACGATATTCAGGCGCTGATTAATTTGGCGCATGATATAGGGCCGATGCAAATTATTTTAGCGGGCAAGGCGCATCCTAATGATAATATCGGCGCCGCTCATATCGACGATATCTTGGATCATATTGACCAGCTTAATGATCACAAACATTTGATCAAGGTTTTGATTCTAGAAAATTACGATACTTTCTTTGGCAAGTTGTTGACCAATTCAGTGGATGTTTGGTTAAATAACCCCTTGCCGCCGTTTGAAGCTTCTGGAACCAGCGGGATGAAAGCGATTATTAATGGGGTTGTTCAGATGACAACACTTGACGGATGGGTTGTTGAAGCAGCAAAGGATGATATTGGCTGGATTTTTGGTTACGAACATTCGGGAGGCAATATTGGAACCGAAAGCGATTTGCGGCTGGATGAAGATTCTAAAGCTTTGGTAGCTACGTTGAAAACCGCGATGACTTTATATTATCAGACGTTTAAGTCTGGACAGTTGAATATTAAGAGTCAATGGATTGATAAAATGATTCATTGCGTACAGCGTAGTGCGTTTTTTAACACCCAGCGCATGGTTAAAGAATATCGCGATAAAATGTGGCAACTTAAATAGGTCATTGAGAGCATGCGTCAATATTTGGATTTGTGTCGTACTATTTTGGAGCATGGCCAGCAGAAAGAGGACCGGACGGGGACAGGAACTTTGTCCATTTTTGGTCATCAGTCTAAGTATGATTTGCGTGACGGTTTTCCGATTGTCACGACCAAAAAAATTCTTTTTAGCGCGGTTGTTCGAGAATTGTTGTGGTTTCTCAAAGGGTCGACCAATGTTAATGACGGTTTAAAGGAGTTTACGCCGATTTGGAATGCGTGGGCTAAAGAAGATGGCGATTTGGGTCCGATTTATGGCTATCAGTGGCGCAAATGGGAAAAATTTGTTCGTGATGAAAATGGCCGTGGGTATCGGAAAGAATATGTTGATCAGATTACGCAGGTGATTGAGCAAATCAAGAAAAATCCAGATTCTCGCCGGCATATTGTCAGCGCGTGGAACGTTGCGGATATTGACCGCATGGCTTTGCCTCCGTGTCACACGTTTTTTCAATTTTATGTTTGCAATGGGCGCTTGGATTGCCAGTTGTATCAGCGTTCGGCTGATGTGGCTTTGGGCGTGCCGTTTAATATTTCCAGTTATGCATTGTTGATGAGCTTGGTGGCTTGTGAATGTGAACTTGTTCCCGGTGTATTTGTTCATACTCTTGGCGATGCTCATCTTTATTTAAATCATATCGACGGCATACAAGAACAATTAAAACGAACATGTAAGCCGCTGGCGCGTTTAAAGTTGGTTAAAAAGAAAGTTTTGGATTTTACTTTTGAAGATATTGATTTGGTTGATTATCAGCACGATGCTTTCATTAAATTCCCAATCGCGGTTTAAATCCTTTCGTTTATGATTTCATTTAGTATTATTGTTGCAGTTGACAGCAAATTGGGCATTGGCAAGAATGGTGTTTTGCCGTGGCATTTGCCGGCCGATTTGAAACATTTTAAAGAAATCACATCAAGCGAGTCGTCTGATAAGAGAAGAAATGTTGTTGTGATGGGACGCAAGACATGGGAATCGATACCAGAAAAGTTTCGTCCGCTGGCTAATCGGCTCAACGTGGTGATTTCTCGCCAAACTCATTTAATCCTTCCTGCAGGAGTAGTTCAGGCGACCAGTTTAGAGGGAGCTTTGAATTTTTTGTGCGATACTCAAAGGGTGCCTGTGGGTGAAGTTTTTGTCATTGGTGGGGCACAAATCTTTGCGGAGGCAGTGAATCATCCAGCTTGTGAGAAAATTTATGTGACTCGTATTGAACGTGAGTTTGTTTGTGATACGTTTTTCCCTGATGTTCTGCAGCAGTTTACTCAAGTCGGTCAGTCAGAAGTTTTGTCTGATCAAGGAGTTGCCATCAGCTTCTTGAAGTACCAGAAGAAGGCTTCGTAGTTCTACTTAATTTTATTTTTATGATTTTCATTGGTAAAAGTGACAGCGCTTTCTTTGCGGAGTTTTTCATATTGTAAGTATATTAATATCAATTGTTTGCATTATTCTTCCTTGAGAATATTTTTTTAAAATAGATCAGATGCGGTATCGACAGCGCAGAAAAAGGACCATATACTTGATGAGTAGAATAAAAGTTCTTTAAAATATTTTGGTTGCCTGGAAGGATGTATGAAAAACAATTTTAGCCAACCCAAATCGGTTCTTCTTGTTGATGATGAAAAACAGCAAGCTCGATTGCTGGAAATGCTCATGGAAACAAGAGGCTACGACGTTGAGACCGCAGCATCTGGTAATGAAGCTTTTTGTAGAGTTACGCCGCATTGTGATCTTGTCATTCTTGATTTGGTTCTCCCCGATATTGATGGATTTGAAGTTTGTCGTCGTCTTAAGCAAGATGAACAATTAAAACACATTCCGGTCATTATTCTTAGCGCGTATTCAGTGAGTGAAGACCGCGTCAAAAGTTTCTATTTAGGCGCGGATGATTTTTTGGCTAAGCCTTGTGAACATGAAGAGTTGTTTGCCCGCATGGATTCGCTCATTCGCCGGCGCAGTGGTGTTGCGGTCGCAGATGAGCAAACCGTTTTAGAATTGCATCGGATTCTCAATAAAAAAGATGTTGTGTCTTATTATCAACCAATTTATCAATTGCAGCCGTTTGAACTGTTGGGTTTTGAAACATTAACCAGGCCGGTGACGGACAGTCATTTGAGTAATCCTGAACAATTCTTTAAAATGGCGCTGCAGTTTGGTGTTTACCCGGAAGTGGAATTGATGGCATGGGCCAGCGCGTTTGCGGACATTGAACAAAAGAAATTTTCCGGAAAAGTGTTTTTAAACTGTAATCCTTATTTTATTGAGTCCATTGCGTTTCATCGTGTGCAGACCTTGCTCGAAAATTATCGAGTTAATCCCAAAAATGTTGTTTTGGAAATAACAGAAATGTCGGCAGTTTTGGATTTTCGTCTTTTTTATGAAAAACTCAAACCATATAAAGAATATGGTTTTTCTTTTGCTTTGGATGACTTAGGCCGTGGATATGCAAGTCTTGAGTCTTTGGTTGAAATTCATCCTCAGTTTGTCAAAATTGACCGTTATATTATTCGTGATTTGTATAAAGATGATTTAAAACGCAGCATAGTTGAGTTTCTTGTCAATTTTTGTAAAAAGCAAAATATTCTGGTGGTGGCAGAGGGGATTGAAACACAAAAAGATCTTGATGCTGCCCGCAACTTGGGTATTGATGCTGGTCAAGGATATTATTTCTGCCGACCTCAATCTGAGCTTGCGATTGATAAGTTTATCCGTTTAGCAAAATCCTCGAACTTCAGCTCGCACGGCAATCTGTTTATTATTTAACTTCAACGCGATGTTTCAGTCTTGATACGATTTTTCGAAAAAGTTTGGGCAAGTGATTTGGTTTATGTATAATGTTTTCACTAACCAAAGGAGTGCTATGTCCAAACTCAAAGAAAAGTCAGCTGTTGCCCGCCAGGATTCTTCAATTGAAAATATTTATCATGATGTCACTCGTTTTAGCCAAGAAGATATTTATCTTTTTAAAGAGGGAAACCATTTTCGATTATATGATAAATTAGGTGCGCATCCAATGACTCGTGCGAATGACGACGGTGTTTATTTCGCGGTTTGGGCTCCAAACGCCGAGTGGATTTCTGTGATTGGGGATTTTAATAGTTGGAATATTGATTCTCATAAATTGATGGTTCGCAGCGATGGCTCAGGGATTTGGGAAGGATTTATTCCTAATCTTACTCAAGGGGTTATTTATAAATATCATATTGTTTCTCGTTACAATGGTTATCAAGAAAATAAAGCTGACCCTTTCGCTTTCTACGCTGAGGTTGCCCCGCAATCTGCTTCTAAGGTTTGGAATATTGATTTTCAATGGCACGATGATGCTTGGATGAAAAATCGTTCGCAAAAAAACTCTTTGGCGGCTCCGTTTTCAATTTATGAAGTTCATTTGGGTTCATGGCGTCGTGTTCCAGATGAAGGGCATCGGCCCCTGACTTATCAAGAGCACGCGAATTTTTTAGTAGATTATGTTAAAAAAATGGGTTTTACGCACGTTCAATTGATGCCGATTATGGAGCATCCGTTTTATGGATCATGGGGATATCAGTGTTTGGGATATTTTGCCCCAACCAGCCGCTATGGTGATCCGCAAGATGTGATGTTTTTGATTGAATCTTTTCATAAAGCAGGAATTGGCGTTTTATTGGATTGGGTTCCGTCTCATTTCCCCGGAGATGGTCATGGTTTGGCTTATTTTGACGGGACCCATTTGTATGAGCACAGTGACCCGCAAAAAGGTTTTCATCCGGATTGGAAAAGTTATATTTTTAATTTTGGACGCAATGAAGTTAAAGAGTTTTTGATTTCCAGCGCGTTGTTCTGGTTTGATAAATATCATGTTGATGGATTGCGCGTGGATGCGGTGGCGTCGATGTTGTATTTGGATTATTCGCGCAAAGAAGGCGAATGGGTTCCCAATATTTATGGGGGGCGTGATAATATTGAGGCCATTAATTTTCTAAAACAAATGAATGAAGTGATTTATCATCAATTTCCCGATGTGCAAATGATTGCTGAAGAGTCAACGGCTTGGGGTGGGGTGTCGCGGCCGACCAATCAAGGTGGATTGGGGTTTGGCATGAAATGGAATATGGGCTGGATGCATGACACTTTGGAGTATTTTCGAAAGGAACCCCTGTTTCGAAAATTTCATCATGGCGAATTGACGTTTAGCATGTTGTACGCTTATACCGAGAATTTTGTTTTATCATTGTCGCATGATGAAGTTGTTCATGGCAAAGGTTCTATCTTTGGGAAAATGCCCAATGATGCTTGGGAAAAATGGGCGAATTTGCGTCTGCTTTACGCTTATATGTATGGTCATCCAGGTAAGAAATTATTATTTATGGGCAATGAATTTGGTCAGTGGGGGGAATGGCAGCATGAAACGAGCTTGGATTGGCATGTTTTGCAATTTCCGGAGCATCAGGGTATTCAAAATTTGATTCGTGATCTCAATGGATTGATATGCCGTGAACCGGCTTTACATCAGCTGGATTTTCAATGGCAGGGTTTTGATTGGGTCAATCATGGAGATTGGCAGAATAGTATTCTAGCTTTTTTGCGCAGAGGTTCTGCCGTCGACGACAGTATTTTGGTGATTTGCAATTTTACCCCTGTGGTTCGGCATCAGTATCGTGTTGGTGTTCCCGCCGGAGGTTATTGGCAAGAAATTTTTAACAGTGATGCTCAATATTATGGTGGTGCCAATGTGGGCAATTGCGGCGGTGTTCATGCGCAGCCCATTGTTTGGCATGGCCGGGATCATTCTCTTTCTTTAACACTTCCGGCTTTGGGAGTTACGTTTTTAAAACGTTGTCCATAAAGCAAAAACAAAAAGCTCAGGTTAATTCTATGACTGATAAAATTAAAAATTTTGTATGTTTGCATGGTCATTTTTATCAACCGCCGCGTGAGAATCCATGGTTGGAAGAAATTGAGAATCAGGATTCCGCTCATCCATATCGCAACTGGAATGAACGAATTACGACGGAGTGTTACGCGCCCAATGCCGCTTCGAGAATTCTTGATGACAACGGCAATATCCGCGATATTGTGAATAATTATTCTAAAATGAGTTTTAATTTTGGCCCGACCTTGTTGGTTTGGTTACAACGTTTTTTCCCGGATGTTCATGACGCGATTGTTCAAGCTGATAAAGACAGCTTGAAGCATTTTTCCGGTCATGGGGCTGCTATCGCGCAAGCATATAATCACATGATTTTACCGCTTTGCAATGAGCGTGATCGTCGGACACAAGTTGTTTGGGGTATAGCTGATTTTGAAGCGCGTTTTCATCGCAAGCCAGAAGGGATGTGGTTGCCAGAAACCGCGGTGGATATTGCTTCATTAGAAATATTGGCAGAAATGAATATCAAATTCACGATTCTTGCGCCTCGTCAGGCAAAACAATTTCGTAAATTGGGCGATAAGCATTGGACAGTGTTGACCGGCGGGGAAATTGATTCGCAGCAAGCCTATGTGTGCCATTTGCCATCCGGAAAATCAATAGTTTTATTTTTTTATGATGGAGCTGTTTCCCATGATATTGCTTTTGGCGGGTTATTGACCAATGGTGAGCATTTTGCGAATCGTATTGTTCATTCGTTTGCGAATGCTTCTGGTTCACGGTTGATGCATGCTGCCACAGATGGTGAAACATTTGGTCATCATCATCGTTTTGGCAATATGGCTTTGTCCTATGCGTATTATTTGTTGGAAAAGAATCCATCGGTTCAAAGCACAATTTATGCAGAATATTTAAGTTTGCACCCGCCGCTTTATGAAGTTGAGATTCATGAGCGTTCTTCGTGGAGCTGTTCACACGGTGTTGAACGTTGGCAAAGCGATTGTGGTTGCCGTATTGCGTCTAATGGATGGCATCAGAGATGGCGGGCCCCGTTACGTGATGCTTTAGATTGGTTGCGTGACCAGACGGCTGTTCTTTTTGAAGCGGAAATGAAAAAATACTGTCAAGACCCATGGGCGGTGCGTGATAAGTATATTCAAGTGATATTGAATCGTTCACAATTGTCGGTTGAAAAATTTTTTGCAACACAGTGCCGTGAGACATTGTCCAGAGCAGAAAAAATCGATGTTCTCAAATTGCTGGAACTTCAGCGGCACGCGATGTTTATGTATACCAGCTGCGGCTGGTTTTTTGATGAGGTTTCGGGCATTGAAACGATCCAGATTTTGCGCTATGCCGCGCGGGTGATACAGCTGGCACGAGAGATTTCCGGGAATGATTTGGAGACGGATTTTCTTGCGCGTTTGGAATTGGCTGTTGGGAATATTTCAGAATACAAAAATGGCGCGGAAGTTTATCGCAAGTTTGTTAAATCTTCAAGTATTAGTCTGCTCAATGTCGGCGTGCATTTTGCCATTTTATCTATATTTGAGAAATTCCCTGAGATGTCGACGGTATATTGTTATTCGACTCGGACATTAATGTTGCATGAATATCAGGTTGGAAAACATCGGTTATTGATTGGCCGGGTACAGATTCGTTCTTTGGTGACCTGGGAACAGGCGGATATTGATTTTTCGGTATTATATTTTGGTGAGTATAATTTGAGCGCAGGGGTGCGTTATCATCAGGATGACGAGGCCTTTAAAAAAATGCAGGGTGCTTTGCATGAGAGTTTTTCACGCGGAGATATTCCTGAAGTGATCAGTTTGATGAATGCGGATTTTGGTCAGCACAATTACTCTTTGTGGGATCTTTTTAAGAATGAGCAGGGAAAAGTTTTAAACCAGATTTTTGAATCGACCATGGATGTGATCGGGGCTAATTTCCGCGAAATTTATGAACATTATTATCCTTTGATGCGAATCCGGCCGGATATTAAGATTCCTTTGCCCAAAGCTTTGGCGATGACGGTTGAATTTGTATTAACTCGAGATATGACCGTTGTGTTAGAGAGTGATCCGTTGGATTTAGAAAAACTGGAAAGAATCGCGCAAGAAATCCGCCGTTGGACCTTTACCAGGGATAAGGACAATCTTGGTTTTGTTGCTGGGCATCGTATTGAAAAATTGATGGCGCAGTTTTATGCCAATCCGCATGATATGGATGTGGGGCGGACCATCGCGACGGTTTTGCGTATCTTAAGAACACTGTCCTTAAATCTTGACTTATTAAAAACACAGAACTATTATTTTGCGATGTTAAAAACCATTTACCCGGCTATGCAGAGAAAAGTTGAGAATGGCAATGTGGCTGCTCAACATTGGGTGGCAGGTTTTGAAAATCTCGGACGTTATCTGAAGGTCGCGGTTAATTAATTTTTTACAAAGGATTAAGGTTTTATGTTTAAACGTTCCAGTGGTATTCTTCTTCATGTCTCATCTTTGCCGTCCATCGGAGGCATAGGGGATTTTGGGCCGGCAGCTTATGCTTTTGTTGACTTTTTGAACAAGGCCAAACAACGGTATTGGCAGATTTTACCGCTCAATCCAACAGATGCCGTTTATGGCAATGGACCCTATAGCAGTTTGTCGGCGTTTGCTTTAAACACCTTATTGATTAGTCCCGAATTATTGGTTAAGGACGGTTTTTTAATAAAAAATGATTTGGATTGTTTGTCGACGTCCAGGTGGGAGGATCGGATTGATTATTTTCAGGTGATTGAAGATAAAAGTATTTTATTAGAGCAAGCTTTTGAGCGCTTTGAGAAAACAAAAGTTGAAGAGCATCAGTTTGTTGAGTTTTGTAAAGAGCATAATTTTTGGCTGGATGCGTATGCCGACTTTATGGTGGCCAAGAAATGTTTTCGTTTAATGATTTGGAGTGATTGGCCGCAAGATCTCCGCAGTGCCCAACCTCAGCGTTTATCCGCATTGCGCAGTGAGTTTGCGCGTGATATTGTGCGGATTAAGTTTTTTCAATATCTTGCGTTTAAGCAATGGTTTTTACTGCGAGGATATTGTCAATCACGTGGAGTTGAGATTGTCGGGGATATTCCGATTTACGTTAATGAAGATAGCGCTGATGTTTGGTCAAATCCGCGTGTTTTTAAATTGGATGAGAATTTGAAACCTGTTTTTGTGGCTGGTGTTCCTCCGGATTACTTTAGCAAAACAGGGCAGCGTTGGGGTAATCCTGTTTATGACTGGCAGTATAATAAAGCGACGAATTATCAATGGTGGACGCAGCGGATTAAACACAATTTGCATTTGTTCGATGTGATTCGGATCGATCATTTTCGCGGACTGATGGAGTATTGGGAGATTCCTGCCGCTGAAAAAACAGCGATCAATGGCCGGTGGGTGCCGGGGCCGGGAGAAGATTTCTTAAGCCATTTGCGCGTTGTTTATCCCGATTTACCCATTATTGCGGAAGACTTGGGTTTGATTACGCCTGATGTTGGCATTGCTATGAAAAAGTTTGATTTGCCGGGAATGAAAATTTTGTTGTTTGCTTTTGGTGAGGATTTAACACATATTTATTTGCCTGAGAATTTTACGGAGCCTTGTGTTGTTTATACGGGAACACACGATAATAATACAACTCGTGGATGGTTTCGTCGTGACGCGACTGCTCAGGAGCAGGAATTTTTGGTACGCTATACACACAAGAATATTACAGAAGATAACGTTGCCGGAGAGTTGATTCGAATAGCGCTTAAATCGCCGGCGGTTATAGCTATTATTCCGATGCAAGACATTTTAAATCTTGATGAAAATAGCCGCATGAATACTCCCGGAACGGTTTTAGGCAATTGGGAATGGCGTCTGCAAAAAGAAGATCTTACCCAAGCGTTAGCTGATCAACTTGCTCAGATAACGGTTCAAAGTCAACGTTAAACTTAAGTGTATTGCGTATTATGCCTTGAGAGAAATAGGAGTGTATGTTAATATTTTTCGTGAAAAATCTTGTCTGCTTTCTTCTATTGCTCAGTGCCACAACTTTTATTGGGTGCAGCCATCATGCATCGGTCAAAGCTGATTATGATTTAACAGGGTCTGCTTTGGATCATATTCGTATTTTTCAAAAAGAAAAGTTGGCCAAGGGCGGCAATCTTTTGGTGGTTCCGTTTAGCGCTGGGGAAAATGTTGAATCCAGCGATGAACTTGACCGGGTTTCATTAACAATTGTTAAAGGCATTGCCGATGTTTTAGCAGATAAAGACCAGCCGTTTAAACTTATGGTTCAAGACGATGTTCAAAAAACGGGTTTTGTTATCAAGGGACGAATCACCCGGATTGAGCAGAAAAATAGTTCGATTAAGCCGTGGCAAGCAAAGAAGCGTAAATTTAGTTTATATGTTGAAGGGATGATCTTAGAGGTTGATTCTGAGGAGGTGTTAGCCAAGTTTTCTTTGGTTAAGACAACTCAAGAGCAAAAAAATTGGTTTGAGGGGTTAGGGTACGCAATGGGAGAGGAAATTGGAAGATTTTTGTTAACCACGGTGTCAAAATAATTTAAAGGAGTGTTGTCTGTGATTGTTGTTACCGGTGGAGCTGGGTTTATTGGCAGTTGTATTATCGCGAAGCTCAATACATTTGGCTGGGATAATATCATGGTGGTTGATCATTTGGAGAATAATGATCCTAAAAGTGAAAACTTGAAAAAGAGACGCTATGTTCAGTATATGGACAAAGCTGATTTTCTGAAAATGGTTTTGACGGATACCGTTGACCCGAAGGTTGAAGCCATTGTTCACATGGGAGCTTGCAGCGACACTACCGGAACAGACGCGGCCTATTATGAAGAAAATAATTTTTTGTATACTCGTCATTTGGCACAATGGTGTTTAAGAAAATCAGTGCGGTTTATTTATGCCAGTTCTGCGGCTACGTATGGAGATGGTCAGCAAGGATATTGCGATGATGAGGCAACAACCCGGCGCTTGAAACCATTAAATTTGTATGGCGATTCAAAGCAGAAATTTGATGTGTGGGCTTTGGATCAAAAGGTTGATCAAAAGATTGTTGGTCTTAAGTTTTTTAATGTATTTGGGCCCAATGAATATCATAAAGGGGATATGCGCAGTGTTGTCGCGAAATCTTATACCAAGATGATGACCACCGGCAAAGTCGAGCTTTTTAAATCGGAACATCCTGATTTTCGCGACGGAGAGCAGAAACGAGATTTTATTTATGTTAAAGATGCCGTGAATGTGGTTATTTATTTTTTAGAGAACCCTGATATTAATGGTCTTTTTAATTTGGGCACCGGTAAAGCGCAGACGTGGAATGATTTGATTAATGCTTTGTTTGTTGCTGTGAGAAAAAGTCCGCATATCGAATATGTCGATATGCCACAACATTTGCGTGCTAAATACCAGTATTTTACCCAAGCAGATATGACTAAATTGCGCAAAGCAGGTTATACGGAACCTTTTTTGCGTTTAGAAGAATCTGTTAAAGATTATGTTGGCTATTTAAAAACAAATAGTTATTATTAGTTATGCCTTTGGGAATAATTTTTATTGCTTTGTTTGTCATTATCACCTTTGTCATTGGTGTGTCTTTTCTTTTCCGCGGATATTTAACCTTACCCAGTGCCGAGAAATTTGTGCCGATAGCCGAATTAGAGAAAGTGCAATCTGACTTAAAATTGGCCAATGGGGAAATGGAAAAATTACGCACGCAATCCAATACTTTGGCCGTTCAATTAGACGCGGCAAATAGCAAATTGACGTGGGCGTTAGACAATGTCAAGACCTTAGAAGAAACATTGCGCAAAGGGGCGCAGTTACAACCTCGGTTGGATCAATTGGAACAGGATTTAAATTTTTTATCACAAAAAGCTGACGCTCAGGCTCAAGAAGCGATTGATGTTATCACACGTTTAGCCGCCGAAAATGAAGGTTTGCAACATGCCGTTGAGATTCCTCCTGTTGCCACGAATACCGATGAATTGGCAAAACTGACCGACGAAAATCAAAAATTTAAAATACAGGTTGAAGGTTATGCCAGCAAGGTTAAAGAGTTGGAAACTGCTGTTGAATCGTTGCAGCAAACCAGCGCACAAATCACCGAATTGAATCAGGTTCGTGCCACGCTCACAGAAGAAAATCTTGTTTTGAAGAAAAATCTTTCTGAACTCGAAGAACAGATTAAGACAGCCCAATCTTACGCGGATGATTTAAAGGCTGAGCATAGCCAGAATGTGCTGGAATTGCAAAATAAGATTGCTCAGTTGGACGCTGACAATTTGGCTTTGAAGCAGGCGCCGGTACAGCCTATCGTTCAAATTTCTCAAGAGGAAGTTGATTTATTGCGCGCGCAACATGAAGAACGTATTGTTCAGGCTAATACGGCTTTGGTTAAACTTAACGCGGAGATGGAATTGTTAAATGAGCGGTTAGCTCAGAAAGATGCTTCACTTAAAAAACTTACCGAAGATTTATTGGCCAGTCGCCAAGAAGTTGCGGTGTCTTTAAGAGAGATTGTGGATTTGAAGACGGCATTGCCAAACAAGATGGTTGTTTCTTCGGTTGCTGATGACCAATTGTCCTTTGCCTTGCAAGAGAGAGATGAATTGCAAAAGAGTTTGCAAGAATTGCAGACTGTTCATGAGAACTTGCGACTCAAAGAAAAAATCATGATGCAAAAATTGGTTCAGTCACGAGCACAGACGATGAGTTTAGAAAAAATTTGTGAAGATTTTCAATATCAAAATCAGTGATGTTGTGCAAGGGCGAGGTGGTTGAGTGATTCTTGTTGGTGACATTATGTCAGATGAGGTGATTGTTGTTTATGAGGATATGTTAATTCGTCAAGTTGCTCATTTGATGTTGCGCAAGCAAGTTACTGCTTTCCCGGTTGTCAGCAAGAAAATCGGTTTGGTTGGCATAATTTCTATGACAGACCTTTTTATGATGATTAATAAAGCTTTTATTAAGAAAACGGATGATGAGTTTCGCAAGCGTTTAGCGATGTTTCGTGACATGTCTGTGGGAGACGTGATGTCAAGAAAAGTGGTTACCGTCAAACCGACAACGACTTTGGATGAGATTGTGGATTTGGTTGTCCGTAAAAAGATACATGTTTTTCCCGTTGTTGAGAAAAAAGAAATTGTGGGTATTATCAGCCGGCACGATATTCTTAACGCGGTCTATGCTTATGATTAATGAGGGCAAGAGGATTCTTTGATGAGTGAGGATTTGCTAGAGACTTTTCATCATCGGGAAGAGGCGATTCTGCACTCATTGTTGCGCTTGCAAGCTTTGCGGCACAATTATCGCGCCGCTCGGCTGCTGACAGGAGAGACGCGCGAAATGATATACAGCTATTTGAAACGGCAGGATGATCACTTTTATACAATGATGACAGAATTTTATCGCGATAATCGTTCTGCTTTAAAAATGATTGAGTTTTTGACAGTTGATATCAAGGAAGTGAGAGTTGCAACTTTTGCCTTTTTCGAGCAATATGGTGTGGCTAATCCTTTAGAGCAAGGACGAAATTTTGCCCGTGATTTACGGCAGTACAAGGAATTGATGATTAATCGTTTTCGTATTGAACGAGATTATTTGCTGCCGCTTTTAAAAAGAATTTCGCAGAATTCTGGCCAGTGGTTGGTTGGGAAATGAGAACTTTATGAGAAAAATAAATTTTCTTATTTTAATTTTTATCGTCAGTTTTCTTACAGGGTGCACGGGCATTAAGGAACAAGCTAAATTGCTGTGGGGTTCTTCAACCCAAGCTTTAGAGAATCAGCGGCGGCAAGCTCTGGTTGAAACCTTTGCTTGTTCGTGGGAACAATGTTTCTCCGCCATTATTCAATATGCCAACAAAGAAGTTTTGCAGACAGCTGATGAGAATCGAGCAGGCTTCTCAAATGCTCGCCCTTCCGATGAAGCGACATTAAAGGCCGTGAAGACGACAAATTTAGAAATTTTTCTACAAGATCGTAACCGGAGAATCATTGTGGTTATGGGGGTTCCCGGCAGCGTTCAGACAACGGAAGTGGGTGTTTTTTTTACTCCTATGGAGGAAACTCAAACGCGTATTGAGATCACCTCATTAAGCACTTTGGCAAAAATACGGGCGGGGGAGATTCTTTTTGCTCATTTAGGACAAAAGTTTCAAAAAATTAATTATGGTTGGTTGTGGGATTATCATGATTGAACATGAAATGCTTTTTTTGGGATTGCTGGTTGATGGTCCCAAGCATGGATATGAAATCAAGCGTAAAATCGATGAAGAGCTTTTCCCTTTTGTTGGGCTGAAAGTCAAATCCATTTATTATCCTTTAAAGAAAATGGAACAGTTAAAACTGATCCGCAAAGATGTCGGTCGCGAGGGGAAGTTTCCCGAAAAGTTTATCTATAGCATTACCGCGCAAGGCCGTAAGATATTTGATCATTTGATTACGGAAAGTTTCGTTGATATTGAGCGACCTTTTTTTAATATTGATTTATCACTTTATTTCCTGCCTTATGTTGATAAAAAATTAGCGTCCAAGAAATTGCGCGGGCGTATTATTTTTTTGCGGCACATTAAAAGAGATTTAAATCAGCTTTACGCCAAACAAAAACTTAGTTTAGCCAAGCATTTGACGATTATTTTGGAACATGATTTGGATTTGGTTGAAGCTGAGATTAAGTCCTTAACTCGGCTTTTGGGTATCCTGGATTCTGCGACATAACTTCCCTTAATTGTGTATAGTTTCTTGACAAACAGCAATTTCCTAATAAAATCAGACTATTAAAATTTTACTAGTTTTGATATTTCTATGAATACTTTAGCACTTTTACAAAATCAAGCTCAAAAATACGCGGATAAACCAGCGCTGGTTTTTCATGATCAGGTGGTGACTTTTGCTGATTTACCAGCTGCGGTTTTTCGTTTGGCCAATGTTTTACAGAAATCTGGCCTGCGAAAAGGTGATCGTTTGGGAGTTTGTTTGCCCAATTGTCCCGAGTTTGTCTATGCGTATTTGGCTGGTTTTGTTTGTGGTGCGGTTGTTGTGCCTCTGGACTTTATGCTTAAGACAGATGAGATTGTGTCATGCCTTAATCATTCCGAGTCTAAGATTTTAATAGCGGCTGTTCGTCCGGATTTGGATTTTGCCGAGATTCAGAATAAAGTTCGGAGTTTAACAAAAACATTGATTTCAAATAGAACCAAAGACCAGATTAATCCTTTTGACCAAATCTTAGCCGAGTCTAGTGATCAGGTTGTTGATGTGCCTGTCGTCGACAGTGATCCGGCTTTGATTATGTATACTTCTGGGACGACGGGTGCGCCCAAAGGGATATTGTTGACCTATCGGCATTTGCAGGGCTCGCCGGAAGCCATGAAATATTTTGTGGATTTGAGTGATGCGGATATTAAATTAGCCGCGATTCCTTTTAGTCATATTGGTGGTTTTATTTATATTCAAAATTGTTTGGTTTTTGGCATTACGCTGATTATGATGGATCGTTTTAATCCGTATGAATTTTTACGTTTGATTGCTCAACATAAAGTGACGTGTTTTCATATTGTTCCGGCGATGTATACTGCGTTATTGTCACTTAAGCAGATTGAGAAATTTGATTTATCGTCTCTGCGATGGGTAGTGGTTTTTGGGGCGCCCAGTTCGCCGGAGATTATGGAGCGGTTTCATAACTTTTGTCCTAATGCTCAACTTTTAAATGGTTGGGGGATGACCGAAACTTGTCCGCCGAATACTGTGACACCTTTGGGCAGCCGTAATATCGCCAGTGTCGGAAAGCCTTCCCCATTATCTGAAATTAAAATTGTGGATGAACATGATCAAGCCGTGGTCAATGGCGAGATTGGTGAAATTGTGATTCGGGGTTGGATTGTGATGAAAGAATATTACAAAGATCCGCAAGCGACAGCGCAGATTAAACGCAATGGCTGGCTGTATACGGGGGATTTGGGCCGCAAGGATGATCAAGGTTATTTGTATATTGTTGGTCGTAAAAAAGAGATGATTAAAGTTGCCGGGCAGATTGTTTATGCGCCAGAAGTTGAAGCCATGTTTTATAAAAATGATGCTATTCTTGAAGTCGCGGTTGTCGGGATTGCCGACGATTTGCGTGGAGAAGCGATTAAGGCTTTTGTTGTTCTTAAAGAAGGGCACACGGCGACGGCTGAAGATTTAAGGTATTTTGCTCGTGAACATTTAGCGAACTTTAAAGTTCCTCAGGCCATTGAAATTCGTACGACTTTGCCAAAGAATCGAACTGGCAAAATCGATAAAGAATTATTAAAACAAGCAGTGACCGCTGGATAATACGAAAGGACGATTTATGGGAAATATGCGCAAAGACATTCATATGACGGGAAAAGATTTGATGGGCATGGTGCAATTGCGGCCGGAAGATTTGGGCCAATATGCTTTGGTTCCCGGACCCAAGGAACGCTTAGACGCGATTGTTAAAAAGATCAATAATCCGGTTAAGAATTTTTCATTTATGGAATACAACATGTTTACCGGAGATTTCAACGGCACTAAGGTGACGACGATAAATGGGGGGCGTTTTGCTGCTGATACGGGCATTACCACTGAGATTCTTTGTAACGCGCAAGCTAAGGTGATGATTCGTTTGGGCAGTTGTGGGGCTTTGCGTGAAGATATCAAGGTCGGGGATTTGGTGGTTGTTGATAGCACTTTTAGTGGTGAGGGTGTGACTCCGTATTATGTCGATAAAGATTTTAAGACGGTTGCTGATAAATCTTTGACGGATGATTTGATTAATATGGCACGCAAAGCCGGCAGTACGGTTCACGTCGGAAAATGCTGGTCAACGGATGCAATTCTTCGTGAGACGCGGGAAAATGTTGGCAAAGCGGTTAATCAGGGTGCTATTGCCGTGGATATGGTCAGCTCTGTTTTCTTGACAATTTGCCAGTTATACAAAATTCCTGCCGCTGTTATTTTAGCCGTTAGCGATAATGTGATTACCGGAGAGATGGGTTTTTTAAATACGGATTATTACATGGCGGAAGGAGCAATGATTGATATCGTTTTTAATTTGATCAAACAGCGGGAATCCGCAAAATCAAAAGTTTAACTTTTTAATTGAAAATCGAAGGTAGTGTTGGTCAAGAAGGAATTTCCCCAACGACTAGCCACGAACCACTAGCGACTGATTTTATGAAAGAATCTCCCCTATTTTGGCCGGCGTATTTGAATAGTAAAGTTCTCTTTGTTTTAGATGAGACCTTGGTCCCCCAATATCTGCGTTATGTTAAAGTCAAAAATGTCGATGATGCTGTCAAAGTCATTCGTGACATGAAGACGCGGGCTTTTGGGCAGTTTTTGGTGGTGCTCAGCACATTTCTTTTAGAGCTTGAGCGTCATCCCCAGTTAAACGGAGAAGAATTGCAGGAAAAGATTGGCAATATTGCGCATGCTTTAAATCGTAGTCGTCCGACGTTTCCATTTGCGGAAGTTACAGGTGGTATTGTTCAGTGGGCTGATCAAGCATTAAAGGCTGGGCAAGACGTGCGGGTTGTGGTTTTGAAGAAAGTCCATGGCTATTTGCAAGGCATTCGTTATCGGCGTTTAGAGCGGGTTGCAAAAATTGCCGCGACAATTAAAGATGGCGATAGTGTTTTGACGCATTGCAATGTTAGCGGTGAGTTGGCCATGGCCGCGGCGATGTGTCAGTCACAAAAGAAAGATGTTCAATTTTATTGTACAGAAACTCGTCCTTATTTTCAGGGCAGCAAATTGACCTATTGGGAATTGCGGCAAATGGGCGCGGATGTCACCTTGGTTGCTGATAATGCCATTGGGACATTGATGGCTGATCGCATGGTCAATAAGGTGATCGTCGGTTCAGACCGCAATTGTGCCAATGGCGACTTTGCAAATAAAATCGGGACCTATCAAATAGCGGTTTTGGCCAAAGAATTTAAGATTTCAATGTATGTTTTGACCCAACCGTCCAAAAGAATTGCTTCTGGAGCAGATATTCCGGTTGAGATTCGTAACGAAAAAGAACTATTAGAATTTAATGGCAAAAGATTTGTTGCTGGTAAAGTTCACGGGCTTTATCCGGGATTTGATGTTGTCCCGCATAGCTATGTTAAAAAAGAGATTGCGCTCAATGTCCACTAAACTCAAGAATGTTGTTCTTATCCAAGGCGTCTTTCGACCTGACGTTTTCCCTTTATTAAAGAAGTTGAAAAAGGATGTTGTGGTTTTGGAAGGCCGACCCAGTTTGCAGGCGGCGCGTGAGAATTGTTCGCGGTTACAAAAGATGGGGTTGATGCCGACGTTGATGGCTGATAATATGGCTGGTTATCTTTTTTCAAAAGGCATTGTCAAAGAAGTTTGGATTGCTAGTCAAACAATCGATAAAGAGGGCGCGATGTGTGAAATTGGCGCTTTGATTATCGCTGTTCTGGCAAAGAAACATCATATTCCTGTTTTTACGCATTGCGCTGGAAAAAAGATTAAGCCCTTGAGTAACCCCAAGGCGATACAGAAATTTAATGGCCAAAGTGTTATAACCGGAAAAGTTAAAGCGTTTGTTCCTTTGCTGGAATGGGTGCCAGCCAAATATATTAGCAAGGGGGGAACCTCATGAATAATGAAATCACAATCAGCTTAAAACGCAGTATTGAAGCGATTGGCCGCCTGTTATGGGAAAAAGATTTAGTGACAGGTTTAAATGGAAATATCAGTTTGCGGTTAGATGAAAAAAGTCTTTTAATCACGGCGACAAAGACGTGTTTGGGGCTTTTGCAGGAAAAAGATATTGTGGCTTTAGATTTAGAGGGTAAGGTCATTGGTGAAGGACAAGCGTCTAGCGAACGGCTGTTGCATACAGCGATTTATAAAGAATTTCCGGATGTCAGCGCGGTTTTGCATACGCATACAACGTATACCAACGCGTATTTCTTAGAAAATGATGCCTTGACTCCCCGAATTTTTGAGTCGAAATTCTATTTGGGTCAAGTTGTGGCAGTGCCGCAATTTACTCCGGCGGTTTCTGATGTTGCCCCGGTAATTGCTGCTTTGAAAGCTAACAGTATTGTTGTTCTAAAAAATCACGGTGTGATTGCTATGGGCAAGGATTTGTTTGATTGTTTTCTTTTGATTCAATGTTTAGAAGATGCTGTCAAGATTGACGCGATTAGCCGTTTGTATCAACGCTCATCAGCACCTCTTGTTCCCAAGGTTGAAGAAAATATGAGTTTACAGCATCCTTTTTCTTCGGATCAGGAATTTGCGCAACCGCAGGCAGAACCAGCTGTTGAGAATGCGCCGAAGGTGTTTAAATTGTTTTCGCCCCAGCAGATCAATGAGATTGTGCGTTTGGTTAATTCGGATGTGCATATGAAAGAACTTGGGAAAAAGACCAAGATGAATATGGTATTGGCGGTTCGACTTAATGAAACCGGCGAACTTTATTGTTTTCATTTTGAGGATGGCCAGATTATTGATATTGATGAAGATGAAGAAGCTGAATTTTTGATATCCGCGTCCGAAGATATTTGGCGTGCGGTTTTTAAACGGCAAATTGATCCGTTTGTCGCGACAACACAAAAGAAAATGCATTTGCGCGGAGATTTTGCCAAGATTTCCAAATGGTACGCGCCGTGCAGTCGGATTTTTGAACTTTGGGCACAAGTTCCGGTGGAGTAGGAGAGGGTTTAGGGGTTGGTGGGCCTCGCCACGGTGGGCTCGGCACTCCCTCGCACATTCAGCACGTTGCAGCCAAATGGCTGCCGTGCTGATATTAGAGCATCCGCGACAATATCAAAACGTGCTCGATCGTTGGTGGTTAGACGCTGGTTGTGTCATTGTGAGGAGCTGGTCAAAAGTTTAATGCGATGTGGCAATCTTAGGATTAAATTGAGAATTGATTGAGGATAAAAATACTGAAATGCAAGAATATCAGTTTTATACAAATGGGCAGTTTTTAAATAGTCAAGATGAAAAAATGTTCGATTGCGTTAATCCTTCAACGGGAAAAGTGTTTGCCAAGGTGGCGGATGCAGGTGTCGAAGATATGCAGGCGGCTATTCGTGCCGCACGACAAGCGTTTGATTGTGGGGATTGGTCTGAGGAAAAACCCAAAGAACGGGGGTTGTATTTAACACGAATTGCCGAGCTGATTCGAGATCATGCCAAAGAGCTTGCAGAATTGGAAACACTTTCGACGGGCAAAACAACCAAACATACAACATTCATTGACGTCCCAACATGTGCTGAGACGTTTGAGTATTTTGGTAGCGCTCACGCGCTTTTGGCTGGCCACGATAATCCGGTTGTGGCAACGGTTAAAAGTCAAACTGTTTATGAACCGATGGGTGTTGTGGGGTGTATTATTCCTTGGAATTATCCGTTGATTATGACCGCGTGGAAAATGGCTCCGGCGCTTTTGGCAGGGAATGCGATTATTTTAAAACCATCGTCATTGGCCAGTGTATCTGTTTTAAAGTTAGCCGAACTTATTCATCAAGCCCATTTGCCCAAAGGGGTTGTCAATATTATCACAACTTCTCAACATGAAGTTACGCAGCTTTTAGTTAAGAGTGAACACGTGAATATGATCAGTTTTACTGGTGGCACCGAAACTGGTAGGCAAGTGATGAATTGGTGCGCACAACATCCCAAGAAAGTTTCTTTAGAATTAGGCGGCAAATCACCGACGATTATCTTTAATGATTGTGACTTAGAGGCGGCGGTTGGTGGGGCAATGTCGGCGATTTTCATGAATCAAGGACAAATGTGCACAGCAGGTTCCCGCTTGTTGGTGGATGTTAAAATTGCCGATGCTTTCTTAGAGCTTTTGATTGAGAAAACCAAGAATTTGAAGATTGGCCCCGCGACCAGTTATGAAACCGATTTTGGCCCTTTGGTCAGCCAAGAACATCGGGATAGAGTTTTAGCTTGTATTGATAAGGGTGTCAAAGAGGGTGCCGTGGTTGTTTGTGGTGGCAAAATTCCGTCGGGAGAAGATTTGGATAAAGGGTTTTATTTGGAACCAACTATTTTGGACAAAGTGGATAATCAGATGACGGTCAGCCGTGAAGAAATCTTTGGGCCGGTTTTGGTGGTTTTAAAGTTTAAAGAAGAGGACGAAGCGATACAAATAGCCAATGATTCACCCTATGGTTTGGCCGCCAGCGTGTGGACGATGGATTTGCTCAAAGCTCAGCGGGTTGCTAAAAGTTTGCAATGTGGAACAGTTTGGATCAATACCTATGGTGGATTTTATAATGCAGCTTCTTTTGGCGGATATAAACAAAGCGGTTTTGGCCGGGAGTTGGGTGTTGAAGGATTATTAGAATACACGCAGAGCAAGCACATTTGTATCGACGAAACCCCCGGTGGGCGTCCGTTGGTTTCGGCTTGGTTTTGACGACAGAATTTTGCTGCGGTTAAAATATTTTTGATAACGGCCGCTATTAGGAAAGTTAAAAAGTTTAAATTTCAATTTTTAATCAGTATCCAAAAGGAGAAAAATAAATGAAAGTTCTTTTTTTGACACCACCATTAAAGGCATGGGATTCCCATGGAGATCATAAAGCCGCTAATCAGATGCATGCTCAATTGGCCGCGTATTTGCGCGAAAAGAAATTGGCGCAAGTTGTGGCTTTGGATTGTCGCGCGATGGATATCAACTGGGACGATATGATTAAACAAGTGGCTGACATTAAACCTGATATGGTTTTTGTCGGTGAACTTTTGCATTCAACCTGTGGCGCGGCCGTTATTGGGTTTTTCAATGACGCTTTAAAGATGGTTAAGGAATATGATTCAAAGATTAAAACGATCGCCGGCGGGTTATGGTATTCTGGGGATTTTGATCGGCAAATGCGTTTAAATCCTTGGATTGATTATATTATGATTGGCGAAGCGGAGTTGACTTTAGAGGATCTGATTATCAATTATCGTGATCAGAAGAAAGATGAAAAGGATATTCCCGGCTTGGTTCATCGCAACGCGCAAGGCGTGATTGTGGTTGGTCCGCATCGGGATATGATTCCTGATTTAAATGTTTTGCCGATGCCGGCATATGATCTTTTTCCAATGGATAAGTATATCGGGCATACTTATTGGAAACCCTTTGCTGAATTGATGACCTCTCGTGGTTGTCCTGGTAAGTGCCATTTTTGTTACGAATGGGCTTTGTATGATTCCCGCACGGCCACCAAAGATTTCACGTCGTGGCGCGGATTAAAAGGCAAACGTATTGTCGATGAATTAGAGCTTTTAGAAAAAACCTATGGTGTGACAACCATCGTTTTTCAGGATGATGCTTTTAATACCGACACTCAGGCCATGATTGAGTTTTGCGAGGAGAAATTAAAAAGAGGCAATAAAATTGATTGGGTGTGTTTAGGTCGCGCGGATCAATGGATTTTGCAACAGGATATTTTGCCATTGATGAAAAAAGCCGGTCTTTTCTTGGCTTTGACGGGTGTTGAAGTTGAAGATGATCTGAGTTTGCACAAGAGCGGCAAAGGCGTTACCATTGCGCAAATTCGCAAAACAGTCGATCTTTTACGGGCCAATGATATTGGTTCCGTAGGGACAGTTTTAATTGGGCTTAAGGAAGACACGGAAGCTAAAATCAAAGAGCGATTGCGTATTGCCGACGAGATTGACGCGGATATTTTTGCTTTGGATTATTTGACGCCGGTTCCTAATTCTCCGGATTGGCGCTATGGAATCAAAAAGGGTTGGTTTGATCCAGAAAAAATTGACCTCAAGACGTGGGATTTTCAGCATCCGGTTATTCCGACCGATTATTTAACAGTTGAAGAAGTTGGTCGTTTGGGGGCATGGTGTATGCGCGAATATTATTCGAAGCCGGAACGAATTCACCGCATTTTTTCCAGCAACTATGATATGAAGGTCAAGTTGTGTGTGAAGGATTTTATGGCTAATATCGCAAAATGGGAAGCCAACTCTCGTGTTCCAGCGGTTTCGGGTATGGGAACAGCTTCATAAAGGAAGATTATGACAACAACATTTACAAAAATGCTTTGGGATGAGAATACTCAAAAGAAGTTTGTGATCATGATTGGAAAAATTCCCATGTTCCATCGGGAGATTGCTCGACAAGTTGTTGAAAAAAAAGCGCAAATCAACGCGCAGGCGCGCGGTTCGGCGTATGTTGAAGATGTGGATATTACTGATGCTTTCTTTTCTGAAGTTCCCAAGGCTTTTTACAGCTTAATGATTCGAATTTTAGATGAGGCGGGTTTAAATTATGACCGACATATTAAAAAACAAATCAAAGGTTAACTTTTCCGTTATTCATAAGTTTATGTTTTTAGAAGCGCCGATTGAGGCTGTTTCTGCCGAATTGATCACGTGGGGCGAGTCGTCATGGTGGCCGCAAGATTGTTTGTGGAAATATATTCGTCAGACTGACGGAGAAATTCGTGTTGGCACACAGTATCTGATCAAAATTAATAAACCTTCGGCGGCTGATTGGACGGCCCAAGTTACGCAACTCTTGCCAAAGTGTTTAGTCGAGAGAACGTTTGAGAAAGGGCTTTTCAATGGATTCGAGCGAATCACGATGGAAGAACGGGCCAATGGGACACGCATTGATTATGAGTTGCATTTTAAAATTCGCGGCTTGTTGAATATTTTAATGTGGCCATTTCTTTTTCGAGCGCAGTACGTTAAGACGATTAACAAGGTGATGGATGCGCTAAAAGATTACGTGCTCGAACAGGTCAAAGCTAAATATAAAGAGTAGGATGCGGTTTTATGAAAATTGCAGTGATTGGCGCGGGAGCGATTGGGTCAGTGGTTGCTGCTGGGCTGTTTCAGTCGGGAGCAGATGTCCTTTTGGTTGGCCGCGCTGATCAAGTTGATGTGATTAAAAAGAATGGTTTAACAATCAAGCGCCCACAAAGCATTGAAACGATTCATCTACCCGTGGCACAACGTTTAGAACAGGAATATGATTTGGTTATATTCGCGACCAAAACGCAGGATATTGACCAAGCTTATTTTGAAAATTCCGGCTTTTTAGAAAAGCCGCTTGTTTTGACAACGCAGAATGGTGTACAGGCGGACAATATTTTGAGCCCGCATTTTTTACCGGAGCAGGTCATTGCCAGTATTGTGATGTTTGGCGCTACGTATGTGAAGCCGGGTGAAATTGTTTATAATTTCCCGGGAGATTGGATTATCGGTAAACGGTTTGTTATGAATGACAGCAAAGTTCATGAAATTGCCGAAATTTTAAGTAAGAGTTTTTCCGTTGATGTGACAGATAATATCTTGGGTATGAAGTGGTTAAAGTTGTTTGTTAACTTTAATAATTGTCTTGCGGCTTTGTTGGGGCAGCCAATGCAACAAACATTCGCGGATATGGATTTTTGCCGGTTGAGTGTTTTGCTGCTTAAAGAGGCTTTGCCAATTGTGCAGGATGCTAATATCAAATTGGTTTCTTTACCGCAATTTCCCGTCGAGAGAGTGCAGGGTTTGGCGGCGATGCCTGTCGAACAAGCGGCTGGGATTATGCACAAAACATTGACGGGTTTGAGCAAAGAGCCTTTGTATGGTTCAATTTTACAAAGTATTATGCGCGGCAAGACCAGTGAAATTGATTTTATTAATGGTGAAGTGGTCGCGGTGGCTTCGGGTATGCGTCAGGACGCGCCGTTGAATCGTAAAGTTGTCCGCATGGTGCATCAAGTTGAAGAAACAGGTAAATTTTTTACCGTGGATGAAGTCAAAAGAGAGTTTGGTTTAACCTAACTGTCATTGCGAGCCACGAAGAGCGCGAGTCCCTTTTGGACGAGCCACGAAGAGCGCGAGTCCCTTTTGGACGAGCCACGAGTGGGCGTGGCAATCTGAAGACAGATTGCTTCGTCGTCCTACTCGGAGACTTCTCGCAATGACCTTGCAATGGAGTTCATATGGCACGAAGAGTTGTTGTTACCGGAATCGGTATAGTTTCTCCCAATGGCGTAGGCAAAGAGGCTTGCTGGACAAGTATGATCAACGGAGTTTCGGCAGTCAAACGAGTTACCGAATTTGATGTCTCGCCGTTTAATACTAAGATTGCCGCGCAGGTGCGGGATTTTGATCCCGTGATGTTAGGGCTAACGTGGGAAGAAAGCATGCGCATGGATCGGTATGTTCAATTTGCTGTCGTGTGCGCGCGCATGGCTTTGGAAGATTCGCATTTGGATTTAGGAAAAGTAGATTCCCGCCGCATCGGCGTTTCTTTAGCTAATGCGATTTGTGGCACAAAATATATGGAAGAAGAATTTGCTTTGGTGACGGACAGCGGCAAGAATCCGATCAATCCAAAAATTGTTCGGCCGGATTTGTATGATGCGGCAATGTTTAATACACCGTCGAGTGAAATCAGCGCTAAATATGGATTTAAAGGTGTATGCAATACAATTTCAACCGGTTGTACCGCGGGAACCGATTCGGTCGGATTTTCGTTTGAAACAATCGCTGATGGTCAAGCTGACATTATGGTTACCGGTGCATCAGAGGCTCCGATCACACCCATTACCTTTGGAGCTTTTGATACGGTTAATGTTTTATCCGCACGAAACGACGCTCCCCAAAAAGCTTCGCGTCCATTTGATGCCAAGCGCAATGGTTTTGTTATTTCTGAAGGGGCTGGCATTTTGGTTTTGGAAGAATTAGAGCATGCTAAGAAACGCGGAGCGCGAATTTATTGTGAAGTGGTTGGTTTTGGGACAACGAACAATGCGTTTCATATGACCGATCTTCCGCCCGACGGAGATGCGATGGCAGATTGCATCAATATTGCAATGGACGAGGCCAAAATTAAGCCAGAGGATATCGATTATCTCAACGCGCATGGTTCTTCGACACGGCAAAATGATGTTTTTGAAACCAGCGCTTACAAAATGGCTTTGGGTCAGCAAGCGTACAAAATTCCGATCAGCTCGTTGAAATCGATGATTGGTCATCCTTTGGCTGGTGCGAATGGTTTGGAATTAGCAGTAGGATGTATGATTTTTGAACGCAATATTTTGCCGCCGACGATTAATCAAGAATTTCCAGATCCGCAATGCGATTTGGATTATATTCCCAATGTCGCCCGCGAAAAGAAAGTCAATGTGATGCTCAAAACGTCCAGCGGGTTTTCCGGCATTCACTCGGCGATGGTTTTAAAAAGATTTGATAAGTAAAGAGGATAGGGGTTAGGGGTTAGGGGTTAGGGGTTAGGGGTTAGTGGTTGGTTAGTGTCGTTGCGAGGAGCCGCAGGCGACGTGGCAATCTTTAAAAGGGTTTAGGGATTAGTGGTTGGGGGTTAGGGATTAGTGGTTAGGGATTAGGGACTAGTGGCTGGGGGTTAGCGGGTCTCGCCACGGATGGGCTCATCATTTCCTCGGACGTTGCGTCCTCGGTCAGCCTCGCCACGGATGGGCTCATCATTTCCTCGGACGTTGCGTCCTCGGTCAGCCTCGCCACGGTGGGCTCGGCACTCCCTCGCACATTGCGTGCTCGATCGTTGGATGTTAGACGTTGGTGATATGAATTTTGTTTTTGGAATGACTCAGAAAAATTAAGGATAGAGAAAATGGAAAAAGTTGCAATTACTGGTATCGGTTTGGTCACTCCCAGTGGAATTGACAAACGCAAATTTTGGTCAAATGTTGTCCACGGGCGGTCAGTTGTCAAAAAGATTGATCGTTTTGACGCTTCTCTATATCCGTCGCATATCGCCGGGCAAGTGCATGAATTAGATGCGTACAGCAATGTGTCGTCACGCTTATTGAAGAAAATTGATCTGTTTTCTCACATGGGTTTGGTGGCGTCTGAAATTGCGATCAATGATGCCAATCTGGACCTTTCCAGGGAAAATTTAAAACGTGCAGGGATTTTTATGGGCAATGCGATTGGCGGCTGGTTATATGCCGAAACCGAATTGCGGGATTTGTATTTAGAAGGTCGAGAAGGGGTCAGCCCGTTTATGGCCTCGGCGTGGTTTCCTGCCGCGCCGCAAGGACAAATTTCGATTCATTATGGAATTAAAGGTTACAGCAAGACCATTGTTTCCGACCGGGCCAGCTCTTTGATGGCGATTGGCTATGGCGCTCAGAATTTATTGCGTGGTAAAAATGATTTTATCCTCGCTGGTGGTATGGAAGCGCCAGTGACGCCGTATGCTTTGTTGTGTTGTAATACCTCGGGCTGTTTGTCGTCGAATAATGAAGAGGCAGCCAGCGCGTATCGGCCTTTTGACAAAAATCGTGATGGTTTTGCCATTGCTGAAGGCGCAGGAATACTGATTTTAGAATCTCAAGCTCGAGTTCAATCTCGCAGTGCGCATGTGTATGCCAATATTATTGGTTTTGGGACGACCACCGATGGCGTGGATCGCATTAAACCCGCAACTGATGGTGTTGAATTATCGCGGGCAATCAATATTGCTTTGGCTGACGCTGGCTTAAAACCGCAAGACATCGATTATATTTGTGCCGATGGCGCCGGTGGACAGGCCAGTGATATTTCTGAAACCAAAGCGATCAAATTGAGTTTTAATGATTTGGCCGGCAAAATTCCTATTTCAGTGCCCAAAGCTGTTTTTGGGAATTTGTTGGGGGCCTGCGGTGCGGTGGATGTCATTACTGTTTTATTGGCTATGGAGCATAATCTTATTCCGCCGACGATTAATTTGCAGACGCCCGACCCAGACTGTGATTTGGATTATGTGCCAAATCAGGCGAGGGAAAAGCAAATCAATAATGCTCTGGTTATTAATCGCGGCCGCGGTGGAATTAATTGTGTTTTGGTATTACAGAAAAAATAGTGGCTAGGGATTAGTGGTTAGGGGTTGGTGTTTTTTTCTAACCCCTAGTCGCTAACCCCTAAACCCTAATTATGGGAGGTTATAAAGTGCCAAATTCAATTGAAGATCAAATCAAAGGTATTTTTAAAAAAGTTCTCGATATCAGTCCGGAAGAAATTAAGCCTAATGAAACATTGGGTTCGTCTTTAGGCATTGACTCGACGGAGTTGGTTGAGATTTCTGTCGGCATCAAAAAAGAATTGGGCGTAGCTTTAGCCGATAGTGAGCTTAAAAAAACACAGACATTTAATGAAATTGTAAAGATTGTTGAGAGTAAAAAATAAAATATGTCATTGCGGGGAGGCCGTGGGCTGACGTGGCAATCTTTCAAGAATATGATTGCTTCGCTATCGCTCGTCCCACAGGGACTCACTCCGCTCGCAATGACACTGAGGCCCGCATATGATTATCGATCTATCACTTCCCATTGATGACAAGCTTGTTGAAACCCATGCGGCGACTATTGACCGCATTTCACATGCCCAGGGGGTTGAGCATTTTAACTGGGTGGTGATGAAAAACCAGCCGGGTGGTCAAGAACGTTTTGATCAAGGTGAGCGTGTCGCGACCAAAGACGAAATTCCCGACGGTGAAATGCTTTCTTTGGAAATTGTCAATTCTTCGGTGCATATGGGCAGCCATGTGGACGCGCCATTTCATTATGGCAGTACTTGTGAAGGCAAACCCGCCAAGCAAATTATGGATATTCCTTTGGAATGGTGCTATGGTCCGGGCGTTGTGCTGGATTTTACGCATTTGAAATTTCCGCAAGCCATCGGCAAAGCAGATGTGCAGGCGGCCTTAAAGAAAATCAATTATCAGCTTAAGCCCATGGACATTGTTTTGCTCTATACCGGTGGGGACAAATTGTTGGGGACAGATGACTATGTTAATAAATATGTCGGTTGCACGGTGGATGCGATTGAATATTTGCTCGACTGCGGGATAAAAATGTTGGGGATAGACACGATTGGCCTTGATCGACCGTGTTTCCTCATGTTTAAAGAATTTTTGACGACCAAGGATAAAAGTAAAATCTGGCCGTGCCATTTTTTAGGACGTCGTCGAGAATATTGTCATATGGAGCGTTTAGGAAATTTGGGCGCGATTCCTAAACCTTTTGGTTTTATGGTTTCTTGCCTGCCAGTCAAAGTTTGTAATGCCGGCGCCGGATGGAGCCGTGTGGTTGCGATTGTATAATTGATGAGCGAAGAAATTTATAAATTCCGTATTCCTGAAGAATTGTATGGGCAAGTTATCGACGGTATTGATTTGCAAATCTTAAGCTCAGATTCTGTCCGGCTCATAGAGGCTTATATTAATCAGGAAGGTGAATTGAGCGATATTCAAAAGCGTGTTCTGCGCCAATGCGAGCGCGAATTACAAGTTGTAACACTTAAGACCGACGGACAAATTCAGATTTATTTTATGAAGGTGCAGGCAGGGGTAAGAAATATAATCAATAAACTTGTAATAACTGGTCATAATTTTTAAGGAGAAAATTTTATGGGACATACACGAAATTCAATTGTTATTAATGCTCCGTACAGTTTGGTTTTTGATATTTCTAATAAGATTGAGCGTTGGACAGATTTATTTGGGGATGAATATATCAGCGCCGAAGTTTTAGAACGCAAGGGCAATGAAATCACATTTCGTTTAACCGACGATGAAAAGAAATCATGGGTTTCCAAACGCTGGTTATTTAAAGAAAATCATCTGGCTTATGCGTCGCGCCATGATCCGATGTTTCCGTTTCGTTATATGAAAATCATTTGGCTTTATAATGAAACACCAGAAGGCACTGAAATGATTTGGATGCAGGATTTTGCGATGGACGAAAAATTTACAAAATTTACTGAAACTCAAATTGAAGGCTTTATTAATGAGCATTCCCAGCACAATATGAAGATTTTTAAGAAAGTTATCGAAGCCGAGGCCAAAGTTGCCGCCGGATGATTTTAAATGTAGGGGCGTGCTGCTGCACGCCCAAAGGGAAAAGATTGTCTTTTTTCTGTTTTGTTTAGCAAATATTACGATTTCTTTTAATTTCGCGGCTTTGGCAGCGGCTGTTCCCTTGATGAGTCAAGGATTGCATCAGACAGAAAATGTTGTTTCTCAGATTTCAGCATATTACATGATTCCTTATGGCTTGGGAGCCTTGCTGTATGCGCCCTTGGCGCGGATTGTTCGCATCAAATGGATTTTGGTTGTCACCATGATGTTGTATGGGCTGCTTAATTTCATATGTGCGGCCAATGCGTCCATCGCTATTATTTTAGTAGCTCGTGTATTTATGGGATTGGCTGCTGCCGGAGTGATACCATTGTGTTTGATTTCTCTGGGCAAGCTTTTTGAAAAAAAAGTTCGCGGTCGTATGGTGGGTTTGTTCTTTTCAACCAGTTTTATAGCGTCGGTAGCCGGCATTGCGGTCAGCGGTTGGTGTGATTGGCGTTGGCTTTTTATTATTCCCGGAGCATTGGGAGTTGTTACCGCATTATGTATGATTTTTGGTGCCGATCGGTTTTGTGATACGCAAGGTTTGCCGCCGGTTAATTATGCGCGGGTTTGGCAAGAGTCTAGTGTTCGGCATATTTTACTTTATATTTTTGTTTTAAGCTTTTTGTATCACGCGATACATAAATGGTTAGCGGTCTATTTGCATCGTTTATACGGCTTAGAGCAATGGCTGATTAGCGCGTTCTTTATATTGATTGCTTTGACTGGCGTGATTGGCCAAAATCTTGGCGGTTACATTACTGATCGTAAAGGACGGGTGGTTGCTTGTTATTGGGGTGTGATTCTATTGTCGGCGTCAACCATGTTATTGTTAGGGAAATATCCATTAATCATTTTGGCGGTTATTTTGGCTGTATTTTCTATTGCTTGGGCGTTGGGACATAATGGGATATCGACGGTTTTGACAGATTTTTCTGATGAACATCGCAGTGAAATAGCTGGTCTTAATTCGGCTATACGCTTTTTTAGCGGCGGTTTGGGATTTTTTATTGGAGGCGCTTTCGTTGAGAAAAACATCGCTTTGACATTTTTTGGTTTTGGTGTGGCTATGTTGGCAACATCATTTTTTGTTAAGAAAATCATACCTTCATCTTAAAGGGGGCAACATATGAGTGATTCAAATTTAAAAGGAAAAAATGCAATTATCACCGGTGCTAGTAAAGGGATCGGAAAAGCGGTTGCAATGCGTTTGGCTCAGAATGGTATCAATGTTGTAATCGCCGCGCGCACCAAGGGGCCGCTTGATGACGCGGTCGCGGATATCAAAGCCAAGGCTGGCGTGAAAGTGATCGGGGTTGTGACGGACGTTGCGAAGTTGTCTGATCTTCAAAATTTAGTCAATACCGCGATGAAAGAATTTGGACATATCGACATTCTCGTCAACAATGCGGGCGTTTCCAGTCAATATCTATTTGAGAAGCAGCCGATTGAAGAATTTGAAAAATTAGTTTACACCAATTATCTGGGCTATGTTCGCATGATCAAATTGTTGATTGATCATTTTGTGTCACGCAAAGGAGGATCGATTATCAATATGGTTTCTGGCTCGACGCTGGTTGACCCTATCCCGCGAACATTCTTAGTTTATAGTTCTCTGAAGGTTGGCCTGCGCGCGTTTTTGAAAGGCCTGTTTTGGGAAATGCGTGATCAGGGGATTAAGGTGACGTCGATTTTACCTGGCGTTGTGGACAGTGATTTGACTGGTCATTTGCAAGATATTACCTCAGAACAAAAAGATCGTTTGATGTCACCAGAAGCTGTGGCCGATATGGTGATGTTTGCTTTATCGTGTCCAGTGAATAGTTGTCCGCTGGAGCTTGCGGTTATTAATCAACAAACGCCATGGACCAAGCCGGTGATTGATTACGCTCAAAAGCAAGCCAAGTAAATAGCGCATGATTTACGAGCAATAGGGACGTAAATCAAAGCGCTGACTTATCCTCAGCACGTGTGGGGATATACCCAGGAGGGGGAAATGGACAAAACCGTGTTCGTTTTTCAAAAGAACAAATTTCAAGAAGTTCGTGTTGGCATCAGAGAGTACAAGGGCAATGATTTGATTGATATTCGAACCTGGACTTTGACGCAGGGCTCGGAAGATATGATCCCGACGGCAAAAGGTGTTTCGATTAATGTTAATCTTCTGCCAGATTTGAAAAAAGCTCTGGATCTGGTTGAAAAAGAATTGAAGGAAAATAAGATCACATAATTATGACAAATATCATCGACGTACATAGCCATTATATTCCCCAGCAAGTTGCGCAGAACACGGCCTTTTTTAAGGTTGGATGGTCGGACCTTGATCGTCAACTTGGCATAATGGATCAAAATAGGATTGAGAAATCGGTTTTGCTATATCCGACCAGCGATGCGCATTTGAACATGGGAGGATGGTCAAAACTTTCCAAAATTTATAATGAATCGATTGCAACGATTGTGAAAAAATATCCAGATCGTTTTATTGGCGCGGGAATTTTACCTCCAGACTCCGTCGAGGAAGGCTTGAAATGTTTGATGGATTCGAATCTGCGCGTTATTTCGCTCGCCTCAAGTTATGAGGGGATATACCTTGACGATGAAAAGTTTTTTGCTGTGTATGAATTTGCGGCGCGGCATCATTTTCCCATCCATGTCCATCCCCAAATCATGAATCCGATTGGCAATGAACGCTTAAATGATCCTTTGTTGACGCCGGTGTTGAGTTATGTCTTTGATGTCTCAGTGTGTTTGGGCAAGATGATGATGGCTGGCATTTTTGACCAATTTCCTAATGTGAATTTTATTTTTGCTCATTATGGCGGAGTTTTACCAATCATTAAAGAGCGGTTTGACAACACTTATCAAATGTTGCGTAAGCGTAACTTTGTCAAAGACTTAGGCAGAAACCCCAGTGAGTTTTTTAAGAATATCTATTTTGATACCAGCGGTTCAAAGTCATCGGCTTCATTGTTGTGTGCTTTGGAGGTTGCAGATGCCGGACACATTCTTTTTGGCAGCGATTTTCCAGCGAATCAGAATCTTGTCAATTCGATTAATGTCGTCACCGGCTCGACGATTGATGCAAAAGCAAAGAACAAAATATTGGGCGAGAATTTTCTGGAATTAATTAATTCTTAAGGCAATTATTATTTATTATGTTTCTAATATGTTTTATTTTTGATTGTGTTTGGTGTTTGAATTTTTGTTATTTCTGATTTTTCTCGACGGAGAAGACAGTTAGCTGCGAGTTGGTTTTTGTATATGAGTGTGTTTAAAATATTTGAAAATAGTTTTAAAAAAATTGTTGACAAAAACATTTACTCTGGTATTCTTATTGAACCTTTGGGAACGCCCAAAGGGTTTACATTTGATCTTTGACATCTTTTTATCATGCATTACCCGCAGATTTATTTTGATTTAGCCAAAGTGTTTTGGAGAGTTTGATCCTGGCTCAGAGTGAACGCTGGCGGCGTGGATTAGGCATGCAAGTCGAGCGAACCCGCAAGGGTTAGCGGCAAACGGGTGAGTAATAGATGAGCAATCTGCCCTTAAGTCAGGGATAGCTTCGTGAAAACGGAGGTAATATCTGATAACATCAGCGAAGCGCATGCTTTGCTGATTAAAGGTGGGGACCGCAAGGCCCACCACTTATGGATGAGCTCGTCTCCTATCAGCTAGTTGGTGAGGTAACGGCCCACCAAGGCTTATGACGGGTAGCTGGTCTGAGAGGATGGTCAGCCACACTGGGACTGAGACACTGCCCAGACTCCTACGGGAGGCTGCAGTCGAGAATATTTAGCAATGGGCGAAAGCCTGACTATGCGACGCCGCGTGAGGGATGAAGGATTTCGGTTCGTAAACCTCTTTTGTCAGAGAAGAAAATATCACACCTAACAGATGTGAGACTGACGGTACCTGACGAATAAGCCACGGCCAACTCCGTGCCAGCAGCCGCGGTAATACGGAGGTGGCAAGCGTTACTCGGAATCATTGGGTGTAAAGGGCAAGTAGGCGGTCTATTAAGTGAGGGGTGAAATCCTGCGACTCAATCGCAGAACTGCCTTTCAAACTGGTAGACTTGAGGTAAGAAGAGGAAAATGGAATTCTAGGTGTAAGGGTGAAATCTGTAGATATCTAGAAGAACACCAACGGCGAAGGCAATTTTCTACTCTTATCCTGACGCTAAATTGCGAAAGCTAGGGGAGCAAACAGAATTAGATACTCTGGTAGTCCTAGCCGTAAACGATGAGCACTAGGTGTTGGTCCCTTTGGGGCCAGTGCCGCAGCTAACGCATTAAGTGCTCCACCTGGGGACTACGGTCGCAAGGCTAAAACTCAAAGGAATTGACGGGGGCCCGCACAAGCGGTGGAACATGTGGTTTAATTCGAAGATACGCGAAAAACCTCACCAAGGCTTGACATACAGATAGTAGTGAACCGAAAGGGGAACGAGCCGTCAAGTCGGCAAGCTGTACAGGTGCTGCATGGCTGTCGTCAGCTCGTGTCGTGAGATGTTGGGTTAAGTCCCGCAACGAGCGCAACCATTTTCCCATGTTGCAACTATATCTAGACCGTAAGGTTTGGGTGTAAGCACTCTTGGGGTACTGCCTGGGATAACCAGGAGGAAGGTGGAGATGACGTCAAGTCAGTACGGCCCTTATGCCTTGGGCTACACACGTGTTACAATGGGTGAAACAAAGGGTTGCCAACCCGCGAGGGGGAGCTAATCTCTAAAAGTCATCCTCAGTTCAGATTGGAGTCTGCAATCCGACTCCATGAAGCCGGAATCGCTAGTAATGGAAGATCAGCACGCTTCCGTGAATACGTTCCCGGGCCTTGTACACACCGCCCGTCAAGCGATGGGAGCTGGGAGTACCCGAAGTCCTGTGTAGGCAGGCCGAAGGTAAAACTAGTGACTGGCGCTAAGTCGTAACAAGGTAGCCGTACGGGAACGTGCGGCTGGATCACCTCCTTTCTTTTTTTATTATCGTAAGGTAATAAAGTTGAGAGAACCAGTCTTATGTGTACGGACAAACCATCAGTCAATTGATGGAAGTTTTAATTGAGTAAATGAATGAGCGTTTCGGAGAGATTCTCCGAAACACTTGGCTGAAGTTTTTTTAAAGGTAATCATGAGTTAAAAAGGGCCGTTATTTAGTTGGGCCCATAGCTCAGTTGGTTAGAGCACCGTCTTGATAAGGCGGGTGTCAGTGGTTCAACTCCACTTGGGCCCACTTTTTCTATGGTGCTAAAGATTACTTTAAGGGTAATGCATCGCCCCAGTAAAATTCAACGTTTTGTTGAAGTTCATTTGGGGCTGTAGCTCATCTGGTAGAGCACCTGCTTTGCAAGCAGGGGGTAAGGAGTTCGATCCTCCTCAGCTCCATTCTACTTCGCGTCAAAGTTTTCACGTTGCCGCTTCGTAGAAATTAGAGCATGAGGCCCAATGAAGTTCTGCGAAGTTCAATAAAATAATTTGAACGTAGCAGACTCAGCTCCATTCTACTTTGCGTCCATGTTTTCACGTTGCCGCTTCGTAGAAATTAGAGCATGAGGCCCAATGAAGTTCTACGAAGTTCAATAAAATAATTTGAACGTAGCAGACTCAGCTCCATTCTACTTTGCGTCCATGTTTTCACGTTGACGTTTCGTAGAAGCTAGAGCATGAGGCTCAATAAAGTTCTGCGAAGTTCAATCAAATAATATGAACGTAGCAGACTCAGCTCCTCATCAGTTGGCTATATGATAAAAAGATACAATATAGAATTTTCGTCCTGATGTTCGCATCAGGACGATTTGTTCTTTGACAGTTATGGAATAAAAGGGTAATACAATAAATCGAGAATGGTTTATCATAGTTTTGTGGACAAATTATTAAGAGTATACGATGAATGACTTGGCAGACTAAGGCGATGAAGGACGTGGTAAGCAGCGATATGCTTCGGGGAGCCGCAAACAGGCTTTGATCCGGAGATTTCCCAATGGGGCAACCCCGTTAGGGTTATACCTAACGATGGCTCTCTGAATACATAGGAGAGATCAAGCGAAACGCTGAGAATTGAAACATCTAAGTATCAGCAGGAATAGAAACCGAAAGGGATTCCCCCAGTAGCGGCGAGCGAAAAGGGAAAAGGCTAAACCACACAGTTTACTGTGTGGGGTTGTGGGGCCTCGACATGGGATTGTTTAACGGTAGGCGAAGCGGCTGGAAAACCGCACCATAGGAAGTGAAAGTCTTGTAGCCAAAATTGTTGAGCACCTTAGAGGTACCCCAAGTACTGCGGAGCACGGGAAATTCCGTAGGAATCTGGCCCGACCATGGGCTAAGCCTAAATACTATAGTCTGACCGAAAGGGAACTAGTACCGTGAGGGAACGTTGAAAAGAACCCCGGCGAGGGGAGTGAAATAGAACCTGAAATTGTATACTTACAAGCTGTCGGAGGCCTATGCATATCGCAAGATATGAACGGCTGACGGCGTACCTTTTGCATAATGGACCGACGAGTTGCTGTATCGTGCAAGCTTAAGGCCTTTTGGGCCGTAGGCGTAGCGAAAGCGAGTCTGATAAGGGCGAAAATAAGTACGATATAGCAGACCCGAAACCAGGTGATCTATCCATGGCCAGGTTGAAGCTGTGAGAAATCTCAGTGGAGGACCGAACCCATAAACGTTGAAAAGTTTAGGGATGAGCTGTGGATCGGAGTGAAAGGCTAATCAAACTTGGAAATTGCTGGTTCTCCCCGAAATAGTTCTAGGACTAGCCTCGGAAACTTGCATAATAGGGGTAGAGTTACTGAATAGGCTAGGGGGCTTACCAGCCTGCCAAACCTAACCAAACTCCAAATACTATTATGTTTAACCGGGAGTTAGACATTGGGGGCTAAGCTTCAATGTCGAGAGGGAAACAGCCCAGACCATCGGCTAAGGTCCCAAATATCATCTAAGTGGTAAAGGAAGTGAAATCACATAAACAGCCAGGATGTTGGCTCAGAGGCAGCCATCATTTAAAGAGTGCGTAACAGCTCACTGGTCGAGTGATTTCGCGCCTAAAATGAACGGGGCTCAAGATGATAACCGAAGCCATGGCTTTTTTCTATCTTCGGATAGAGAGAGGGGTAGGGGAGCGTAACGTCAAGCGTTGAAGGTGTACCGTAAGGAGCACTGGAGTAGACGTTAGTGATACTGTCGGTATGAGTAGCGAAAACTATGGCGAGAAACCATAGCGTCGAAAATCTAAGGTTTCCTGGGCAAGGTTAATCCACCCAGGGTTAGTCGATCCTAAGTTGAGGCCGAAAGGCGTAAGCGATGGATATCCGGTTAATATTCCGGAACCGGCTATGAACGTTATCAACTTAGTGTGACGCAGTGAGCTAATTGCGCAAGGTGTTGGATGTCCTTGTCTAAACTCGTAGTTCCGTGTAAAAGCGGGATGAGAAGTTATGGGGACCTGCGGTTACGACCAAGGGGAAGGCAATGAGGCCAGGCTGCCAAGAAAAACCACTAAGTGAGTATCATAGCTGATCGTACCGTAACCCGACACAGGTAGATGATCATAGAATGATAAGACGCTCGAGAGAAATGTCTCTAAGGAACTAGGCAAAATGACCCCGTAACTTCGGGAAATGGGGTGCCGGATTGGTCAAGTCCCTCGCGGATGTAGCCATGAAGGTCACAGTAAAGAGGCCCGGTCGACTGTTTAGTAAAAACACATCACTCTGCTAACTCGAAAGAGAACGTATAGGGTGAGACACCTGCCCAGTGCTGGAAGGTTAACGGGAGAGGTCAACCGCAAGGTGAAGCTTCGAACCGAAGCCCCAGTAAACGGCGGCCGTAACTATAGACAAGACCAACTGTAGTTGTAAAATTTGGCTAAATGCTGGAACGTCCTGCTAAGCTGATGGTACACTGCTTATTATAAAGACAGTGTGACAATCTATCAGATAGGGATAATCAGCAGGAAAGGTCTGAAAATGAATCCAGAAATTGGTTTTTATCTTGCCGGTTTTGCGGATGGAGAAGGAAGTTTTAATATTTCTTTTCGCCGCAGGCAAGATTATAAAATTCCTTGGAAAGTTTCTCTGTGCTTTAATATTTCTCAAAAAGATAAAGTGATATTAGCTTTGTACAAGCATCATTTAGGCTGTGGTACATTACGCAGTCGTTCAGATGGTGTCTGGTATTACGAGGTTAATAATTTAAATGCAATAAAAGAAAAGGTAATTCCTTTCTTTAAGAAATATCATTTTCTTTCTGCAAAAAAGAAACGCGATTTTGCGAAATTCTGTCAGGCAGTAAAAATGATTGAGCAGCAAAAACATTTAAATTATCACGGAATCAAGGAAATATTAGAATTGCGCAGAGAAATGAATGATGGAGGGAAAAGAAAATTCAGTGAATCTGAAATCCTCTTAAGTTTTCAGAAATCCCCAGAGACTATACGCCAAATCTCATGAATAATGAGAATGATATAGTCCGATCTTCCGCGAAATCGGAAGTCATCGCAAGTTTGCGATGAGCTTGAATGATAATTATTCAAGTTAACATAAATGAACGGTCCTAAGGTAGCGAAATTCCTTGTGGGGTAAGTTCCCACGCGCACGAATGGTGTAACGAATTGGGTGCTGTCTCGGAGACATACTCGGTGAAATTGTAGCGGCGGTGAAGATGCCGTCTACCCGCACCAAGACGAAAAGACCCCAGAACCTTTACTGCATTCTGGTATTGAGTTTTGGTCCTGTTTGTGTAGGATAGGTGGGAGGCTTTGAAGCTTAGGCGCTAGCTTAGGCAGAGCCATCGGTGAAATACCACCCTAACAGTATTAGAATTCTAATCCTGTCCCGTGAATCCGGGCAGGTAACAGTTCCAGATGGGCAGTTTGACTGGGGCGGTTCCCTTCTAAAGAATAACGAAGGGGTTCAAAGGTCTCCTCATGACGGTTGGCAATCGTCAGTAGAGTGTAAAGGCATAAGGAGGCTTAACTGCGAGTCCGACAGGACGAGCAGATACGAAAGTAGGACTTAGTGATCCGGTGGTTGGTCATGGGACTGCCATCGCTCAACGAACAATAGGTACTCTGGGGATAACAGGCTGATCGCGCTCGAGAGTTCATATCGACAGCGCGGATTGGCACCTCGATGTCGGCTCATCCTATCCTGGGGCTGTATAAGGTCCCAAGGGTCCGGCTGTTCGCCGGTTAAAAGGGTACGTGAGCTGGGTTTAGAACGTCGTGAGACAGTTCGGTCTCTATCTGGTGTGGGCGTGTGATACTTGAAGGGGAGCTCTTCTTAGTACGAGAGGACCGGAAGAGACGAACCGCTGGTGTTCCAGTTGTCCTGCCAAGGGCAATGGCTGGGTAGCCACGTTCGGGATGGATAAGCGCTGAATGCATATAAGTGCGAAACCAGCCCCAAGATAAGGTATCGATTCCCCGTAAGGGGAGTGAGGCTCCTTGTAGACTACAAGGTTGATAGGCTGCGTGTGTAAGTCTCGAAAGGGATTGAGCTAAGCAGTACTAATAAGCCGAAAATTTGGCCACTTTTTTAATCAAGCTTTTTCTTGATCAAAAATTACTCTTTTATTCCATAATTGTTGAATATTTCTGACAGCTGATTAGAGCTTTTGTTCGGATCAGATATGTCAAAAGATATTCCGGTAACATTGCTGAAGGGGCAACACCCGTTCCCATACCGAATACGGAAGTTAAGCTCTTCGAGGTCGATGGTACTTTAGTCGCAAGGCTACGGGAGAGTAGAACGTTACCGGTTTTATTTTAAACCCCGCATTTTTTCTATGAAAATTTGCGGGGTTTTTTTGTGATATTACATGACTGCTTTTTGATAGGCGTTAACACGAGAGGTGTAAAGAAATGTCGCGATGTAGGAAGGACCTTGAAAAAGAAGGATAATATTCAAAACGGCTATTGTTAGCAAGAAATCATCGTGCACAATAGCCTGCATTTGTTT
>JACKFI010000012.1 GCA_020632555.1 Candidatus Omnitrophota bacterium
TTACAGTGATGCTTTAGCTGCTTTACGAGGTTATGGAGAAAGCACTTTACAATCTGCTATTGTTTTCTCAGCTGGCATCAACCAGCGTCTTTATAGTTATGTTGAAGAATTTAAGGATTTTTATGCTGATGCTACCGGTTTTATAAAAAAACGCGTTGTTCTTAAAGTTAGTGATTTTCGTTCGTCTTTCATTCAAGGCAAGTTTTTTGCTAAAAAAGGCATTTGGGTTTCAGAATATCGTGTTGAATCCGGACTAAATTGTGGTGGTCATGTTTTTCCTGCCGCAGGAATGTTGATGGGACCAATTTTGGAAGAATTTAAAACTAAACGTGAAGAATTAATTTCTAATTTGCATAAAGTGTATTCAGAAGCTTTACGAATTAAGAATAAGGTTATTCCTGCCGTTGTCCCAAATGTTGACCTTACTGCTCAAGGTGGAATTGGAACATTCAATGAAGATAAGTTCTTAAGAGAATATTATCACGTTAATAGCACCGGCTGGGGAACACCTTTTCTGCTTTGTCCGGAAGCGACCAACGTTGACGAAGTGACTTTACAAAAATTGGCAAAAGCCACCGAAGATGATCTCTACACCAGCGAAATTTCTCCCTTGGGTGTTCCATTTAATAATCTTCGCCACAATGCCAGCGATGATGAAAAAGATCGCAAGATTGAGACTGGTAAACCCGGCAGTGCTTGCCCACGCGGCCATTTGGTCAGAGACACAGAATTTACAAAAGAGCCAATTTGTACTGCTTCTCGACTTTATCAAAAATTAAAATTAGATCAATTGGCAAAATTACAACTTGCTTTTGTTGAATATAAGAAACAATTTGACGGCATAGTCAGAAAAGCTTGTATTTGCAATGATTTAGGTGAGGGCGCTTTAATTAAAAACAATGTTGCTAAAAATGGAAAACGTTTTACAGCAGTCTGTCCTGGCCCCAATTTAGCTTATTTTTCCAAAATTACAACTTTAAAAGAAATGGTTGATCATATTTATGGGCGCATCAATCTTCTTAATTCTGAGTATCGACCCAATATGTTTAATAAAGAGTTAAAGATTAATATTGATTTCTTGGTTAGGGAAATTAAAAAAATATTGCCGACTCCAAATTCAAAACAAATTGCCTATCTTAATGAATTTCGGAAGAATTTGCTGGAAGGCATTGAGTATTATCAGAAATTATTTCCAAAAATGATGCTTGAAACGGAAGAATACCGACAACAAGCTTTGGATGATTTGGATGTTCTTAAAACGACTTTAGATGAATTTGTAACAACTTATAGCACTATTTTCAAACTTCATTCGCAGTGCATCAGCGCATAAAATATTTTATTTTTACTGCAATTTATTGACTAATTTAATTATAAATTTCTTTTCCAGCACGCTTAAACTCTTCTGCTTTTTGATTTAGTCCAGCCGTCTTTTCTTCTTGTTGTTGGGCATAATCACGAACGTCTTGTGTGATTTTCATCGAACAGAATTGTGGACCACACATTGAACAAAAATGAGCCAGCTTAGCTCCTTCTGCAGGCAATGTTTGATCATGAAAACTCTCAGCAGTTTCAGGATCAAGAGATAAATTAAATTGATCTTTCCAGCGAAATTCAAAACGGGCTTTGGATAAAGCATCATCCCATTCATGGGCATGCGCATGACCTTTGGCCAAGTCGGCGGCGTGGGCAGCAATCTTGTAAGCAATAATGCCGTCCTTGACGTCTTTTTTATTTGGCAGCCCCAAATGTTCTTTGGGGGTCACGTAACATAACAGAGCAGTTCCCAGCCAGCCAATAAGGCCGGCACCAATTGCGGATGTGATGTGGTCATACCCGGGGGCAATGTCGGTTGTCAGTGGCCCAAGAGTATAAAATGGTGCTTCTTTACAAATATCAAGTTGTTTATCCATATTTTCTTTGATTAAATGCATTGGAATATGCCCCGGGCCTTCAATCATAACCTGGACATCATGTTGCCAAGCTTGCTGTGTAAGTTCTCCTAATGTTTCCAATTCGCCAAACTGAGCGGCATCATTAGCATCAGCTATTGATCCGGGCCGTAAACCATCGCCCAAAGAAAATGATACGTCATAAGTTTTCATAATTTCACAAATTTCCTCAAAATGTGTATAAAGAAAATTTTCTTTATGATGTGTCAAACACCACTTCGCTAAAATGGAACCGCCACGGGAAACAATCCCAGTCAAGCGTTTGGCAGTTAAAGGAATGTAACGCAATAAAACGCCCGCGTGAACAGTAAAGTAATCTACGCCCTGCTCTGCTTGCTCGATTAAAGTATCCCGATAAATTTCCCAGGTCAAATCTTCGGCTTTGCCATCAACTTTTTCTAAGGCCTGATAAATCGGCACCGTCCCAATCGGTACTGGTGAATTACGAATGATCCATTCTCGTGTTTCATGAATATTTTTACCAGTGGACAAATCCATAACTGTATCGGCTCCCCAGCGTGTTGACCACGTCATCTTTTGAACTTCTTCAGCAATGCTGGATGATACGGCAGAATTTCCGATATTCGCATTGATTTTAACAAGAAAATTTCGTCCAATAATCATCGGCTCAATTTCCGGATGATTGATATTCGCTGGAATGATCGCTCGGCCGCGTGCGATTTCACTGCGGACAAATTCAGGTTCAACTCTTTCGCGAATAGCAACAAATTCCATCTCGGGGGTAATGAGTCCAAGGCGGGCATAATGCATTTGGCTGACATTTTTGTCGGTTTTAGCACGCAAGGGTTTTATCGCATGAGGATAGCGTATAGATGTCAATGTGGCATCGTTTTCAATTTTTCGTCGATAGTCGGAAGTCGCACCGCTAAGCTCTTCTACATCACAACGGTTTAATATCCATTGACGGCGTAAAGTTGGCAAACCTTGAGCAATATCAATTTTTGTGTTGGGATCGCTGTAGGGACCGGAAGTGTCATACGTGATAAATGGAGCGTTCGGAATATGTTCGTTCTTTGCAGTTATCGTCGGAGAAAGCGAAATTTCACGAAATGGGACGCGAATATCTTTGTGCAAATTTCCATTGTGGTAAATTTTTTTTGAACCATCTAAGGGTTTGTAACTCAAATCTAATGTGTGCAAATTATTGTTGATCGGGGGTATTTCTTTTGATTCATCTTGAGAACGAGTGATCATGAAATCTCCAAATAGTACGATAGGTTTAACTGAAGGATGTGCCACAGCCACAGCTGGATTTAGCGTTGGGGTTTTTGTATTTAAAGCCGCTTTCTTTTAATGTGTCCGTATAATCAATTTCAATGCCATTCAAAAAAGCAACGCTTTCTTCATTAATAAATATCATCAATCCATCTTGCTCTATGATTCGATCATTGTTATACGCGGTTTTTTGCAAACGCATTTCATAAGACAAACCAGCACAACCACCCGTAACAACACCAACGCGAAGACCATAATCCAACTTATTTTCCTTCAACATCATGGATCGAACTTTTTCAACCGCTGCCACTGTTAATAACACAACTGGCCGGGAGGTTGTTACTTTCGCAGGAGTATTTTCTGAGTTGTTCATCGTCATATAAGCTAACACAAATACCTGAAATCCTCAAGACTCGTGTTATTCCTGATTGGTCAAAATTAATATTACAAGAACAGAGATTGTACTTTCAACTAAAATGTTTTACCGATGCCAAGAGGATAAAATAAGGCGATACTTGACGTAAATCCATGCGCAAAATTCTGTCCACCCACTGGGCCAATTTCACCAACACAAAAAAAGCCAGCAATGGGAAGTTCGCCAATATGGTTTTTAATAATACCTAAATCGTGGTCGGGGATATTAAACAAATTTTTTCCTCGACCGTTACAGGAAAAAATCAGTGCCCCTTGCGGTTGTTCGTTGGTATGTCTTTTGACTTGGGTGTTCATCAAATTCATCAAATCTTCGGTTGCCGAAACTGCATCACGAACATGAAATTGAATGGTTTGACCTGTTTTGATATTATCAGCAATAGCTCCTGCTCCACTCTGCTGATCTAAACCAATAACGGGACGAATAAGAAAATCTCCAGTTTTTAATTCATGTTTATATTCGTCCATTGCAATTCCGATAAAAATAGCTTCTTGTGATAAAGCACGGTCACGGTCAGTGGCTTGCTTGTTTAAAACTTCTTCAAGAATAAGATAAAATGGCCGTCCACCAAGTTCATAAATAACATTGCCATCAGCATAGGTTACAATATAACTCTCACCAATAGGTCGGCACCCTTGCGACACAACGGTTTCAACACGAACATCCCCCTGCATACTTAAACCGATACAGCCCTCATCATAAAAAGTGTTGTTCAGAAATAAAGTGTTTTCGCCAACCTTTATCCCGCCGCTAACCAGTCCCCCGATGACAGGACAAAGAGGATAAGTTTTATTAAAAGCAACTAACAGATTCGTAATATCAATTGAATAAGGATCAGAGAGAATAAAGAATTTTGGTTTTTCATGAGGGTAAATATCGAAATATTCATACCACTGTTCATGAGTTGATCTTTCAGAAATTTCGGATTGTGTTAAATAAAATGGTTGAACTGTAACCTGATCAAATTGCATAAGAATCACCGAGACAGCTGGCTGATTCTCAATTTCATTGGTTGATGTAATAACACCCGTTGCCGAGCAACCCAAAAGATTTGCACAGTTGACTCGTTTTTGAAATTCATTGGAAATTTGGATAGTTGCCTCACGACTAAAGGATGAAATAAAAATAAACCCAACGCTCCAAGCCTCAACTGGCAATTGATCGGTGAGGTCAGCAAGAATGGCATCCAAATCTAGATTTGTGGATTTTCGAGAAACAATTTTCATTTTTTTATTATAAGTTTCTAGTCTTCAGAAGCAATAGCTTTAGAACGAAAGTTCACGTGAAATTCTTTTGCGATTTAACCATCAGAATTGGAATATTAGTACGATGTCGGATATTTTCAGCAACACTGCCAAAAATAATATCTTTTATAAAACGATGTCCATGAGTTGCCATAGCGATTAAATCGCACTGTTCTCGCACTGCAATTTTGAGGATTTCATCAGAAGGCTCTCCTCTTTGCAAAAAACTTGTGACAATAAATCCTTCATTGATTAATTTATTTTTTTGTTTTTCGAGATAACTGCGGTCATTTTTAATTTCTTCACTATCAACCAAATTGAGTTGCTTTTGCATACGAGCGCCATAACCATCAGCGACGTGAACAAGAATGAGCTCTGCTCGAAATTCTTTTGCCAACAACTTGATATGACCTAAAATGACAGTGTCATACTCTGAGTTTTCAAGTGGAATAAGAATTTTTTTGTACATTTTTTCTCCTCAAACTTATAGCCAACTAATAATGGTTTGAAAAAGTAAATAAAGGTTAAGAATCAAAATAATACCGCTAACGATCCATGCGAGAATTATCAAAGCTTGGGAATTAACAAAAGAACCCATTTTGATTTTATCGCTGGTAAACATGACCAAAGGAATAACAGCAAAACTAAGTTGCAGTGACAAAATCACCTGACTAAAAATCAGCAAATCGCCCACTCCCTTTTCGCCATAAAATAAGGTAACTAATACAGCGGGAATGATGGCAATCATTCGCGTCAATAGCCGGCGTATCCAAGGTCTTAAACGAATATCCAAAAACCCTTCCATAACAATTTGACCGGCTAAAGTTCCAGTTAGAGTTGAGTTTTGACCAGATGCTAAAAGCGCAATAGCAAAAACAGTACTTGCTAACGGAATACCTAATACCGGGCTTAACAATTTATAAGCATCATTAATATCAGCGACATTTTGATGTTCTGTTCCATGAAAAGCGGCAGCGCTAACAATTAAAATAGCGGCATTAATAAAGAAAGCAAAAAAAAGCGCTCCAGTTGAATCGATCGTGGCATATTTGATAGCCATTTTCTTGCCTTTGTCATTACGTTCAAAAGCGCGCGTTTGTACAATGCTGGAGTGCAAATAAAGGTTATGCGGCATCACCGTTGCGCCCAAAATACCGATGGCGATATACAGCATTTCTGGGTTAAAGATAATTTCCGATCGTGGAAAAAGACCATTGAGCATCGGTCCAATGTCAGGTTGTGATGCAGCCAATTCATATGCAAAACAACCACCGATCATAAAAATCAAACCACCAACAATGGCTTCTAAAATACGAAAACCTTTATTTTGAAGCAGCAAAACAATCATGACATCTGCAGCTGTTAAAAGAACGCCAAAAAGAATAGGAATTCCAAACAGCAAATTCAAGGCAATAGCAGAACCTATAACCTCAGCTAAATCGCAGGCGGCAATGGCCAGTTCGCAAAGAATCCATAAAAAATATACAACTGGCTTTGAATAATGATCACGGCAGGCTTGAGCTAAATCACGGCCAGTCACAATACCCAGTTTTAAAGATAAATGCTGTAACAAAATGGCCATTAAATTGGAAATTAAAACAACAGACAATAAGGTATAACCGAATTTGGCTCCACCAGCTAAATCAGTCGCCCAATTGCCGGGATCCATATAACCGACAGCAACCATAAGTCCCGGACCGGCAAAAGCCAATATTTTTCGCCACCAAACAGCCTTTGGGGAAACATGTATTGAAGAAAAAACTTCCCGCAGTGACGGAGCACCACGTGGTCGCCGCCAGCCGGGATGTTCTTCAGGCTTAAGTGGTTCCATACTCATTGATTTTAATTATTCCATTTGATAGAGCAACCCATGGTTGGACGCTGAACAGCATCTAGCGGTTGTCCGGTCGCCATATTATTCATGGCTTCTTTTAATTCTTCCCGTGTAACCTTGCTTTCATCTTGCCAATTGTCATCAATGCGGCCGTGATAAGCTAATTTTTTGTCCTTATTGAAAAGAAAAATATCGGGAGTGCATTGAGCCTTAAAAGCTTTGGCAGTTTGTTGAGTTTCATCAACCAAATATGGAAATTCAATGCCCAACTCTTTGATTTTTTCAATCATTTTATCTGGCGCATCATCTGGATAAGCAGGATTAATATTGGGATTGATCGCGACAGTATTGATTTTCATAGCTTTGGCGTACTTAGCCAAACGAATTAATCGTGGCCAAACAGCGATAGCGTAGGGGCAATGATTACAGGTAAAAATAACCAATAATCCCCGTTCCCCAAAAAGTTCTTCACCTGTATAGGATTTACCGTTGGGGTCTTTCAAAGTGAATGGCGGCATTGGGCTGCCAAGTTTAACCAAAATTGATTCTAATAAAACCATGGGAACTCTCCTTTGTCGAATGTAACTCTTGAATAAAAACCGTTTGATTTTATAATGAAAACACACAAATGAAAAGGAGAAAGATATGAAATACCCTCAATTGATTCTTGAGCAAATGGAAATTGGGCCACTAAACAACTTTATTTATTTCATTGGTGATCAGGCCAGCAAAGAAATCGCGGTAATTGACCCTGCCTGGGATGTGCCTTATTTGCTAGCTCAAGCCCAGAAGAAAAATTATCACATCACGAATATTTTCTTAACGCATGGTCATCCCGATCATGTAAACGGATTAGACGAACTGCTTTCTTTTTGCGATGTGCCGGTATATCTTTCGCAAGAGGAAGCGGGTTTTTATACACCAGATTGTAAGAATTTAATCAAAGTCACTGATCACACAAAGTTAAAAGTTGGTGCCATTGAATTTGAATGTTTGCATACGCCAGGGCATACACCAGGATGTCAATGTTTTAAATATCAAGATGTGTTGATTGCCGGCGACACGCTTTTTATCAATGGATGCGGACGTTGTGATTTACCTGGTGGTAATGCACGGACATTATTTAAAAGCTTGTCTAATGTCATTCTAAAATTACCAGATAGCACCATCATTTATCCCGGCCATAATTATGGCGATGTTCCTTTTGATTCATTAGGTCAACAGAAAAAAACCAATCCTTATTTGCAAGCGCGGAATATAGAGAATTTCTTGAGTGAGCGGATGGGATAATAATTATTTCTTGTGGGGGAATTTATAACCGGCAAAAAGTGTTTTGAAAATCATCTTGCTATAAAGTGGAAACGGTAAAATTCGTCGCAGACAATAGAGAACTTTTGTTTCAATATCAGGAATGTTTCGAAACGGCGGGTTTTTTGCATTGATCAATTTTTCAACAAGTTTGGAAACGTCTTCCACATCTTTGTCGCAACCGTTAACATAGTTCATTACCTTTTTATCAAGAAATTTTGAAATTGAATGATAGGGGCTATCCGGATGAGAAAAGTTTCTTGCACGATGAGCATTTTCGTAAAAAATTTTTGTTTTATAAGTTCCGGGTTCAACCATGACGACATCTATTCCCCAGATTTTCATTTCATAGCGCAAGCTTTCCGAGAAACCTTCCAAAGCCCATTTGCTGGCATTGTAAGCTCCAAAGCTCGGTATCGCTGATAATCCAGCAATACTGGACATATTAATGATTTTTCCGCTGTGACGTTGACGCATACAGGGAATTACTTCTCGAGTAACATTTTGCACGCCAAAGAAATTTGTTTCAAACTGCGAGCGAATTTCTTCATCACTCAAATCTTCAAAAAATCCACCAATGCCATATCCGGCATTATTAATTAAAACATCAATATAGCCGTGCTTTGCCGCAATCAAGCGGACTACGTCCTTAATCATTTTTTTATTGGTGACATCGAGTTGATACAGGTCAACTTCTTTTTTAAAACTTTTAACTTCATCGATAAGCGCGCCACTGCGGGAAAGATCACGCATCGTGGCTACAACGTGGTGACCGCTGCGGGCCAGCCGAATTGCGGTTCGTAAACCGAATCCGCTTGAGCAACCAGTGATGAGAATGACCTTAGGTTCAAATTTTGCCACGAGCTTACAACCTTACGATAACTTAATACTTTTCTGTATTAAAAGAGCATCAACTAGAGTTATGGCCATCATGGCTTCGACCACAGGAACAACACGGGGACAAATGCAAGGATCATGACGACCTTTGACACGAATCTTAACTGATTTGAGTTGGGTATTAACTGTTTCTTGTTCTTGCGCAATTGAAGATGGCGGTTTAACAGCAACCCGCAAAACAATATCTTGACCTGTTGAAATGCCGCCAAGAATTCCGCCAGCATGATTGGTCTTTGTTATGACTTTTTTGCCGCTTACCCCAAACGCATCATTGTGTTCTGAGGCCCGTAATGTGGTCGCACCAAATCCATCACCAAATTCAATACCGCGAATTGTCCCAATTGAGAGCAAAGCATGTGCTAGCTGGGCATTGAGTTTATCAAAAACCGGGTCGCCCAAACCAGCTGGACAACCTTGTACGACGGCCTCAACAATGCCGCCTACCGAATCCATATCTTTACGGGCACGTTCAATTTCGTTGATCATCAATTGAGCAACTTCTAAATCTGGAGAACGGACGATATTTTTTTCAATATCATTGAAGTTAATTTTCTTTGCGGTGATGTGACCGACCGACAGTGTATAGGCAGTGATTTTGATTCCAGCCTTGGCTAAAATTTTCTTAGCAATAGCACCGGCAGCTACGCGTCCAGCAGTTTCGCGGCCAGACGAGCGGCCACCACCACGATAATCCCGAATGCCAAATTTTGTTAAAAATGTATAATCCGCATGTCCGGGACGGAAAACATCTTTGATATCAGAATAATCTTGGGATCGTTGATTGCTATTGCGAATAAGGATAGCAATAGGAGCCCCGGTTGTTTTACCTTCAAAGACTCCGGAAAGAATTTCAGCGGTGTCCTTCTCTTGTCTTTGCGTGGTGATTTTGCTTTGGCCTGGGCGACGACGATCGAGGTCGATTTGAATATCTTTTTCTGTCAAATCAAGATTAGGGCTAACACCGTCGATAACAACCCCGATGCCGGCACCGTGGCTTTCGCCAAAGGTGGTGATGCGAAACAATTGTCCGAACGTATTGCCTGCCATGTGTGTAGTTTAGGTGAAAATGTTTAAATTAAAAGAAAAATATTATAAATGTATTTGATTGTTCGGCGTTGACTATTAAATAAAAAATCTTAGCGTCAAGAGTTCAATTAAAATCTAATCGGTTACGGCGCCTAAAGAAGCGCTTTTCACGACTTTCTGATATTTGCTTAAAACACCGCGCGTATAGCGAGGCTTAGGTTGTTTCCATAACTTTAAACGCTTTTTAATTTCAGCAGCTGATAGCTCTAGGTTGAGTTGTTGTTTGAGGGCATCGATGGTGATTTTGTCACCAGTTTTAACAATGGCTAGAGGTCCGCCAACATAGGCTTCTGGGGTAATGTGTCCTACCACAAATCCATGACTGCCGCCAGAAAAGCGTCCGTCGGTAATTAAAGCGACTTCTTTGCCCAAGCCTTTGCCCATAACAGCTGATGTCGGTGACAGCATTTCGCGCATACCTGGTCCGCCGCGTGGTCCCTCATATCGGATGACGATAACATCGCCCTTCTTAATCGTGCCATCCAGGATTTTTTTAAGTGCCGCTTCTTCTGAGTCATAAACACGAGCAATTCCACTGAAGGTTAAACCTTCTTTGCCGCTGATTTTAGCGACAGCTCCCTCTGGGGCCAAATTGCCGTAAAGGATGACCAAATGGCTGTTCTTTTTAATTGGACGATTTAAGGGTTGGATGATTTGCTGTCCGTCGGGATACGGCTTAACATCTTTTAAATTCTCAGACAGTGTTTTACCGGTGACGGTTAAGCAATCTCCGTGCAAAAGTCCAGCATCCAATAATATTTTCATCAGTGGTGTAATTCCGCCAATGGCGACTAATTCGGCGGTGACAAATCGTCCGCTGGGTTTGAGATCCGCCAAAACAGGAACCCTTTTCCCAATACGGGTAAAATCGGCTAATGTTAATTTAACATCAGCCGCATGAGCCATAGCTAAGAGGTGCAAAACAGCATTGGTTGAACCGCCCAGCGCGATGACCACGGTGATCGCATTTTCAAAGGCTTTGCGGGTCATAATATCTTTGGGTTTAATGCCTTGTTTAATTAAATTCAAAACTGCCTTTCCGGCGTTGACGCAATCAACTTCTTTCTCAACCGAAATAGCTGCTTGCATGGAACTATTGGGAAGACTCATACCCATGGCTTCAATAGCGGAAGCCATAGTATTGGCTGTATACATTCCGCCGCAGGAGCCTGCACCGGGAATAGCGCAGGATTCAACATCTTTCAGTTCATCGGATTTGATTTTATGATTGGCGAATTGTCCAACAGCTTCAAAGACCGAAACAATATCGACATTTTTTTCTTTGTGACAACCCGGCAATATGGTTCCGCCGTAAACGAAAATACTAGGTCGGTTCAACCGTGCCATAGCAATTAAACAGCCTGGCATATTTTTGTCACAACCGCCGATGGCAACCAATCCATCAAATCCTTCACAGCCCATAACTGTTTCAACTGAATCAGCAATAACTTCTCTGGACACCAGGGAATATTTCATTCCTTCTGTCCCCATTGAAATTCCGTCTGAAATCGTGATGGTTCCAAAAATAACACCTTTGCCGCCATTTGCGTCAACACCTTCTTGAGTTTTGAGTGCTAATTTATCAATGTGCATATTGCAAGGTGTTACCATACTCCACGTTGAGGCGATACCAATTTGGTTTTTACCAAAATCATCATCGTTAAAACCAACCGCGCGTAACATTGCCCGACTGGGTGCACGTTCATATCCATCAATTACGACCGCCGAATGCTTACGAGTTAAATCAATATTTTTTATCATTATCTTTGTCCTTTATTATTTTTTACTAACCCCTAGCTACAATTTATGCTAACCAGGGCATATTCGATTTAACATATTCTTCGTACTTTGTAATATCTTTCTCAAACTGCAACGTCCATCCAATTTGATCAAGGCCGTTTAACATGCAATGTTTATCGAATGTGCTGATAGCGAATGAAAACTTTTTGCCTGTTGGGCTGGTTAAGGTTTGTGATTCTAAATCCGCTGACATAGTCACCCCGGGTTTACCAACCGTTTCTTGAAACAATTGTTCCACTTGCTCAGAGTTCAATTGAATCAAAAGAATTCCGTTCTTAATGCAATTATTGTAAAAAATATCGGCAAAGCTGGGCGCGATAATAACACGAAAGCCATAATCTTCCAAAGCCCAAGGCGCGTGTTCCCGACTGGATCCGCAGCCAAAATTATCGCGCGTCAGCAGCACTGTCGATTTGCGGTAATCAGGTTTGTTCAAAATGAAATCAGGATTTTCCTTGGTACCTTCGTAATCGAGAAAACGCCATTCATGAAAAAGATGTTGTCCAAAACCTGTTCGTTCAATTTTACGTAAAAATTGTTTTGGGATAATAGCATCAGTATCGATATTGACTCGATCCAATGGTGCAACAATTCCGGTATGATTTTTAAAAGGTTCCATAATATTTTCCTTACTGTTTATTTATGAATTTACGCACATCAGTTAATTGGCCGGTTATTGCGGCAACGGCGGCCATCTCTGGCGATAGCAAATGGGTTCGTCCACCGGGTCCTTGGCGCCCTTCGAAATTTCGATTGCTGGATGAAGCGCAACGCTCCCCTTTTTTCAATTGATCGTCATTCATGCCCAAACACATTGAACAGCCGGCAAAACGCCATTCTAAGCCAGCGTCGGTAAAAACTTTATCTAATCCTTCAGCTTCGGCCTGCCGACGAATACGCCCAGACGCGGGAACAACGATGGCTTGTACCCCACTATGAACTTGCTTGCCCTTAAGAATTTTGGCAGCGGCACGCAAATCTTCAATGCGGCCATTGGTGCATGAACCAATAAACACTTTATCGATTTTGATATCACTGATTTTTGTTCCTGGCTTCAGATCCATATACCTCAATGCATTGCGGGCGGCGGTTCGGTCAACTGGGTTGGTGAAACTTTCTGGATCCGGAACAATACCATCAATAGCTGTGACTTGTCCCGGACTGGTTCCCCACGTCACTTGGGGTTTGATATCCTCGGCTTTGATATTGACAATCAAGTCATGTTTGGCGCCTGGATCACTGGATAATGTTTTCCAATAAGTTACAGCCTTCTCCCAGTCATTGCCTTTGGGAGCAAAATCTCGGCCTTTGATATAGGCAAAAGTTGTTTCGTCTGGAGCAATCATACCAGCGCGTCCACCAGCTTCAATACTCATATTGCAAATGGTCATGCGGCCTTCCATTGACAAAGCAGTAATGGCAGACCCAGCATATTCCATGACATACCCTGTCGCACCGGCGGTACCAATTTTCCCGATAATATAAAGAATAATATCTTTGGGAGTAATGCCTAAACCTAATGTGCCCTCAATATTAATCAAAAGTGATTTCGCCTTGGTTTGTTGCAATGTTTGTGTCGCTAAAACATGTTCTACTTCCGAAGTTCCGATACCAAATGCCAAAGCACCAAAAGCGCCGTGCGTCGCAGTATGCGAGTCACCACAAACAATAATCATGCCCGGTTGAGTTAAGCCCAACTCCGGTCCGATGGCATGCACGATGCCTTGATCTTTGTGAGAAAAATCATAAAGTGTGACGCCAAATTCTTTGCAATTATCAGAAAGCCTTTGCATTTGAATGCGTGACGTTTCTTCAACCAATGACCAGTTTTTGGTACGCGTTGAAACATTATGATCCATAGTCGCAAAAGTTTTTTGCGGTGCTCGAACTTTACGGTGAGTTAATCGCAATCCTTCAAAAGCTTGGGGACTGGTTACTTCATGAATTAAGTGACGGTCCACATAAATGACGGACGTTTCGTCCGAACCCTCATGAACCAAATGTGATTCCCAGATTTTATCATATAATGTTTTAGGCATAAATCCTCGATGGTTAGTGGTTCTTTTCTTCTTTGATTAATTTTTGTAAAACTGTTTGTAAAATTCCACCATTGCGAAAATACGCAATTTCAACCGGCGTATCCAGCCGGCAGGTGGTTTTAAATTCTTTGCCATTAGCCTTAACGATAATATCTTGTCCGGGTTTAAGATTCTCATCAATCCCGATAAAATCAAAAGTTTCATCGCCTTTAAGCCCCAAAGATTCGACGCTGTCGCCGTTCTTAAACTCCAGCGGTAAAATGCCCATTCCTGCCAAATTGCTGCGGTGAATACGTTCATAGCTTTGAGCTATGGCAACCTTGATACCCAAAAGTGCAGGTCCTTTTGCCGCCCAATCACGACTGGAACCGGTTCCGTATTCTTTGCCAGCCAGAACAATCAAAGGGGTTGCAGTTTTTTTATACAATTGTGCTGCGTCAAAAATGCTCATTTTTTGATTATTAGGTAAATAGGTAGTCCACGACCCTTCTGTGCCGGGCGCTAGCAAATTACGCAAACGAATATTGGCAAACGTGCCGCGTGTCATAATTTGATCATTTCCTCGACGTGAACCGTAACTATTAAAATCAGCACGATCAACACCCAAACTTTTCAAATACAGTCCCGCGGGACTATCAGCGGCAATATCACCGGCTGGCGAAATATGATCTGTGGTAATAGAATCCCCAACCATGACCAGAACGCGAGCCGACTTAATTGAGGGAATTTTTCCCAAGGTTTGTTCCATACCAATAAAATACGGTGGCTCTTGAATATATGTGCTGTTATTTTTCCAAGCATAAAGTTCAGACGCATGTGTTTGGATATCATTCCAATTGGTATTGCCTTCACTGACGTTCTGATATCGCTTGCGAAATCCTTGGGCGGTAACAGATTTTGCTGTGATTACATTGATTTGTTCTTGTGTCGGCCAAATGTCTTTTAAATAAACATCTGTCCCTTGCTTGTCTTTACCAAGAATGCCATGTGCCAAATCAATATCAACGGTTCCAGCCAAAGCATAGGCGACAACCAGTGGCGGACTGGCCAAATAATTAGCTTTCGTATAAGGATTGATTCGTCCTTCAAAATTACGATTTCCGCTTAAAACACTAGCAGCAACCAAATCATTGTCTTTGATTGCATTTGCAATTTTTTCCGGCAAAGGTCCGCTGTTGCCAATACAGGTGGTACAACCGTAACCGACGATATTAAATCCCAGTTTTTCAAGATATTTTAAAAGATCGGCTTTTTGTAAATATTCTTCCACAACTTGTGAGCCGGGAGCGAAACTTGTTTTAACAAACGATGGCACAGTTAAGCCTTTTTCGACAGCATTCTTTGCCAGAAGCCCGGCGGCAACCAAAACCGCTGGATTTGAAGTATTGGTACAGCTGGTGATCGCCGCGATAACAACTGCCCCATGATTTAATTCTGTCTTACTATCATCTTGAATAATGGCTTTGTGTGTCACGGCTGAATCGTTTAAACCAAAACCGCGTTCCTTGGTTGGCGCGGTTAAATGATTGCGAAAGACGGTTTGCATATCTGTTAAAGCCACCCGATCTTGCGGTCGTTTAGGACCGGCTAAACTGGGGACGATGGTGGAAAGATCGAGTTCTAAGGTATCGCTAAATTCAGGATCGATACTTTCGGCTGAATAAAATAATCCTTGTTCTTTCATATAACGCTCGACCAATTCAACTTCTGCCGTGGTTCGGCCAGTCATGCGATAATAACGCAAAGTTTCATCATCCACGGGGAATAAACCAATGGTTGCGCCATATTCTGGTGCCATATTGGCAATGGTTGCTCGATCTGGCAAACTCAAATTTTTTAAACCCAAACCAAAAAATTCGACAAATTTCCCGACCACTCCTTTTTTTCGTAAGATTTGGGTAATGGTCAGCACCAAATCTGTTGCGGTCACCCCTTCCTTTAGAGCTCCAATCAATTTGCAACCCACAACTTGTGGAATCAGCATATAAATGGGTTCTCCCAACATAACAGCCTCGGCTTCAATGCCGCCGACCCCCCAGCCAACAATTCCCAATCCATTGATCATAGTGGTATGGCTATCGGTTCCAACCAAACTGTCTGGGAAAATGATCGTTTCGCCAGAGGAATTATTTTGCAAAACACCTTTAGCTAAATATTCCAAATTGACCTGATGAACAATTCCGGTTCCCGGAGGGACAACACGAAAGTTTTTAAAAGCGTTTTGGCCCCATTTTAAAAATTCATAACGTTCTTGATTACGTTCAAATTCTTTTTTGATATTAATGCCGAAAGCTTGTTTATTTCCGAAAGCATCGACTTGTACAGAGTGGTCAATGACTAAATCGCAGGGCACTTGTGGATTGATTTTTCGAAAATCGCCGCCTAGGCGCTGCATTGCTGCGCGCATAGCTGCCAAATCAACAACGCACGGCACACCAGTGAAATCTTGTAAAACAACACGACCGGGTTTAAAAGCGATTTCGGTTACGGGCAATTCTTTGGGTGACCATTGGGAAAGTTTACGAATATCATCACGTGTGACTTGAAAGTTATCACACGAGCGGACAGCGCTTTCGAGTAAAATCTTGATCGAAAAAGGCAAACGCGATGGATCAGCTAAACCGATTTTTGTGATATCAGAAATATTAAAATAACTAAACGTAGCGGACTGAGTTTTCAACTCTCGTTTCGCTTCGGGAATTCCGATTTTATCAGTCATGGAGATTGCTCCTTTAAAAATGCGATTTGGTCATTGAAGAAGTCGCTATTATACCCAAAGCCCTCTTTCCCGTCAATAACGCTTTTCATTTTGTGTCCAGCCAAATTAAAAATGTCCTAGTTTAACCAAATTAAAAATGTCCTAATTTTAGAAGTTTCGTAAGCTCCCTTTGAGCTTAAACCCGTTGCGCCAATATGACCCCCTAGGCGGCACATATCGCGGCAATCTTTTGACCTTTTTGACAACGGCAACCTTAACCTCTGGCTGCGGCCGTTGGTCTATCGGTTTAAACGCTAATGGCTGCTTCCCATACTTGATCGCCAGCCGGCCATTTAAATACTCAAAAACTACCACCTGCCGAGCCCGCGTTTTATCTGTCACCTGATACAACCGGCGTTCATGCAACACGGTTCGGTCATTGCGTAACACATGCCCTGTCTGTACGGACAATATCTCGTCGAGTTTAACGCTCTTATCAATCGGCCGATGCATATCACCCAACAACCGCGCTACTACCCTAAAGCGCTTATTAAACTTCGGCAAATACGTTTTTAAGAATGCGTTGGCTTCTTCACAACTCTTAATCCCGGCCAACCGCATCTCTTTAACCAACCGGTCTTGCAATGTCTTAAAAACACGCTCGATGCGTCCCTTGGCCTGCGGACTATGCGCATGAATAACTTCGATCCCAAGTTGCTTGCATGCTCGCTCAAACTGCGTCAGCTCTTCTTTGTCCTCAAAATCCCAATTCGCATAGCGATATCTTTTCTTAGCATTGCTTTTATACGTCGCATGCTTATCAAGATACAATTGCACCGGCAATCCATACTTCTGGGCGTAAGACTTTAACCCGCCCATCGCCGGTTTGGTCCCCTCATACTCAAAGAACAACCCATCAAAATTACTCGTTGCGTCGTCGATAAATCCCATCAAGACCAACTTCGGTCCTCGGTCTTCCAGCCAAAGATGATGACTCCCGTCCATCTGCACCATTTGCCCAAACCGTTCCTTACGGGCTCGCCAACTGCGCTCTTTAACTTTTCGACGCTTGCCCTCATGCCATAATCCTTCTGCTATCAGCCACAGCCGCAATGTCTCATCACTAATCTTAATATGATCTAATTCCCAAAGTTTTTCGCTGGCTAAAAGTGGACCAAATCCCTTGTATCGCTCACGGTACAAACCCAAAATCCTTTCACGTACCGCTTTGGCAACACTACGCCGTCCTTTGCATCCTCGCGATCGGTGGATGACTCCGCGTTCTCCTTCCTTGCGTACCCGTCGGACAATCCGCCTGATCTGTCGATCACTTAATTCTAAGATCTCGGACGCTTCCTGCTGGTTAATACTTTTGTCAAAGACCTTCCCAATAATTTGATAACGCTTTATCTCCTTTGACCTTACCATCATCATGTCCTCTCTGTGAACCATAACGCCTCCTTTATTGCGTTATGGTAGGTTATCAGATTAGGACATTTTTATTTTGGTCAATTAGGACATTATCATTTTGGGGTTACAACGCTTTTCATTTTGCCTGCAGAATTTATGATGTTTTCAATCAATTTGGACTTGCAATAATGTTGAATTCGACATAGGATAGACACCGTTGGTTAAACGGAATTTAAAATTATGCGCGTTGCTATTCTAAATCCTTCTTTTGGCGATGATTTTGTTCGCGTCGCTCGTTGGTCTGCAAAATCCCGCGGCCGTGTTCAGCGTCATCCTGAATACCTTTTGATTGCGGCTCAAATTTTGATTGATCAAGGGCATGAGGTCACCTTCGTTGAAGCTGCCGCACAAAACTTCACTCCTGAACAATCTTACGATATTGTCTGCGCTTTTAAGCCGGAATTGTTAGTTATACACGCAACCACTCCGTCAATTTACAATGACATCGAGCAAGCTAAAGTTATTAAAGAACGGACGCATTGCAAAGTCGCGTTTGTGGGTCAGCATGTCACGGCAGAACCAGATAATACTTTTGAAATCGCTCGGGATATTGTTGATTATGTTTTAAAAGGTGAATACGATTATCAATTGCGGGATCTGGCTGCTGGCTTAGAATGTTCTAAGATTGGCGGAATGATTTGGTGGGATGGCAAGCAAGTTGTTCATAATCCACCGGGTCCGACGATTAATGTGACCGAACTTCCCTTTCCGGCGTGGCAATTGATTAAACCTGAATGGTATCCAGATGGCGGGAAGAAATTCCCTTTTCTAACTTTGATCACTGGCCGTGGTTGTAATAATGCCTGTACCTTTTGTCGTGATCCACAATTGATGTATGGATTCAAACTGCGCAACCGAACTGCGATGCAAGTGGTCGATGAAATGGAATATGATTTAAAAGTTCATCCGCAAATTCGAGAGATCATGTTTGAAACCGATACTTTTGCCGCGGATAATGAACATGTTAAAACGGTTTGCGAAGAAATTATTCGCCGAGGACTACATAAGAAAATCAGCTGGTCCTGCAATATGCGTGTTAATACTGACTTAAAAATGTTGCCTTTGATGCGAGAATCGGGATGTCGGATGCTTATGACGGGCTTTGAATTTGGTTATGATGACGGTTTGGCAGCTGTTCGCAAAGGTGGTGTGAATGTTGAAATGGCTCGGGAATATGCCGTCCGTGCGAATCAATTAGGATTTACTATTCATGGTTGTTTTATGATTGGTGCGCCGGGTGAAACACGCGTAACCGCGCAAAAAACTTTGGATTTTGCTAAATCTTTACCTTTGGATACCATTCAAATAACCGGTGTTGCCGCCTATCCGGGAACGGCTTTGTACAAGTGGGCCAAGCAGAACAATTATCTTTTGGCCAATGATTGGCGCGATTGGTTAACTTTACAAAAAGAACAAAGAACACTTTTGAATTATCCACAGCTTTCAAGCAAGGATATTGATTATTTTATCGATAAAGGATTAAAAGAATTTTATTTGCGGCCCAAGCAAATGTGGCAAATGCTAATTTCGATACGGTCGTTTGGAGATTTATTGCGCAAGGTGCATGGTTTTGGAGCTTTTGTTCAATATTTTTCTGAGAAACTAAAAAGAAGATTTTCTTCATCTAAAAATACGCCAACTCATGAAGCTGTCAAAACCTCGAATGTACTTTCAAATTAATTTTAAAAATTGACACTCACGTCTGATTTTGTTATATTTTGTTCATCATTAATTTTATCTAGGAGGAGGTTTTACAAATGGCTCATGTTGTAACTGAACCTTGTGTCAAATGCCGCTATACTGATTGTGTCACGGTTTGTCCTGTTGATTGTTTTCATGAAGACACAGAGATGTTGGTTATTGATCCGGAAGTTTGTATTGATTGTGGTGCTTGCATTCCCGAATGTCCAGTTCAAGCGATTTATGCTGGTGATGATGTTCCGGAAAAATGGAGCAGTTACACACAGTTGAATGCGGATAAATCTAAAACGTTGCCTGTTTTGACTGAAAAGAAACCTCCTTTGGCACCGCCAAAATAATATTTTTAATCAAAACCCCGTACTCCAATAGTACGGGGTTTTTCTTTGCAAGGAACATCCGATGTGGTTTTTTATGATCAGCTGTTATGTCCTAAGTTTAGTGACTTCAATAATGTTATTTATCTTAATGCTACAAAATTATATAACAGTTCCATTCGTCAAAATTTCTCCACTGACTTTTTTAGTTTTCACGAGCATGGTGTATTGCTTTACCGAAACTTTGGTGATTTTTTTCTTTGTTGGGACTGGCGTCAGTATCCGCGATTATTCTAAAGAACAAAACCTTATCGGACGGGTACCGTCAACGGTCATTAGCAATTAAACATAAACTCTATCCACCAACGATGTTGAATTTGCTTTTTTTAATGATTGTGCTTTTTGTTTTACCCGGAGTTATTCATATTGGAAAATTTCAAAACATTTATTATCACTATTACTTTATTCTTTGCTTGTGGCATTATGTTTATACAAAAATCATTCAACATGAATGTTTCAAAGCAAATACTGAAAATATTTTAGCAATGTCCGGTATTCAAAGGTCAACATAATGTATTACATCGCCAAATTTCTGCAAGCTGTCGGTTTAGCTATTATTTTGCTAGGATTTTTGACTGCATTTCCACGTTTAATGGATCGAACATTATTGGCACTGGGTGGTTGTGTATTTTTAAGTGGCTGGATTTTTCAAACTTATGGTTTAAATAAATGAATATAAATTCATCAAACTTAAGTTCAAAAAAAATTCGCATGATTTTAAAATTCGATACTGAAGCAGATGGCTTCTTAAAAATGATTTATGTTTTAGCCGTTTTTGCTGTCCTTACCTTATTCATCGGGCTTTATTTTTTGTTATTTTATTATAAAGGTGTCTAATATTATTACCGAGGAGTTGACATGGCTATGAAATGGGTTGGGAAATTAAAAACAAAGTGGGGTATATCAAGTAATCGGGATTTTATTTTGATCATGATTGTTTTTTCATTAGCTGGTATGATGATTTCACTTTGCCGCCCTCCGATTTTTCATGTTTTAGGTATCACAAAACAAACGCCCTTTTGGATAAAGGCGTTGGTTTACATCCCTTTGATTCCACCCATTTATCAAATTTTTCTTTTATTCTGGGGAACCCTGTTAGGGCAATTTGATTTCTTTTGGGAAAAAGAAAAACGTTTGGGAAGATTTTTAAAACATTCCTTTGTGAAAGCCTACTCCACAGTCCGCCGCAATTAATTTACCGCCAGACATACAACATGAAATAAATGATCACGCCGGTGAAGGATACATACAACCAAACCGGCAAAAGCCAGCGGGTGATGCGGGTATGCGCTATAAAGTTTCCCTTTAAAGCATGCTGCACAGCCATAATACTAAAAGGAACAATTATTATAGCTAATGGTGTGTGTGTCAAAAGAATCGTAAAATACAGCCCTCTCTTGAACCCCTGCCCTGGATATTTGGTAACAACGCCATGCAGCAGAGCATGATAACTGACATAACACAATAAAAATAAAACCGAAGAAATCAAAGCAGCTATCATGAATTTCTTGTGCAAAGGTTTATTGTTGTTTTTAATGGCGATCCACCCAGCCATCAAAAAAAGTGCGGCGAGAAAATTTAAACAAGCGTTTACTGTGGGGAAAATCGGAACTGTCATCAAATCAATGTTTCTCTTTTAAAACTCGAGCAATGTCCTTAAAGATTTTCTTTGTTCCTTCAGCTGTCATCCCATCATAATAACCACGAATCCATCCTTGTGCGTCAATAAGCACAAAATAGGGGCTGTGAAAAACAGGTTCTTCTTTGTTGCCGATTTTTAACTGATTAACGGAAATGTCCTGAATGGTTTCAATAGAACCAGTTAAAAAATGCCATTGATCAGGATCTGCTTGATACTGTTGAGCGTATTTGGCAAGAACTTCGGGAGTATCATTGTCGGGATTAACCGAAATAGATACAAAACGAACTTTCTTGTCAAGATTATAAGAACGATAAAGAGATGCCATATTTTTAGAAAGCACAGGACAAACACTAGCGCATGTCGTAAAAAACAGGTCCGCGACCCACACCTGACCGCTTAACTCTTTGGTATCGAATGTTTGATTACGCGAATCAGTTAATTTAAAAGATGTAATTTTTGTGAGTCTTGGCAATGGTCCATTTTCATGTTCATTATAAAATAAAAAGACTGTAAATCCTATGAACAAGCCGATTGCTATTAGGCAAAGCGGCACAATAAGAGATTTTTGCGAAAATTTAGAATTTGGCATCGAGTAAAATTAAAATTAAAAGTGCTGGTAAATAAACAATTGAATTTTGAAGAAGATGTCGCGCGTCAGCGATTGTTTTTGAGACTCCCAGTTTTAGTCCGGATAAAAAGAATAGAATACTCAAGGCAATGGCACCAAATAAATAGATCTTTCCAGACAAGCCAATAACAAAAGGCAAAATCGCGGTGAGCAGCATAAAGACCGCAAAAATATTGATTTGTCGAAACGTACTCCGGCCATCCGGGTCAACAACCGGCAGCATTTTTAAACCACCCCGTTTATAATCTTCCCGAAACATCCAAGCAATGGAATAAAAATGTGGATGCTGCCAAATAAAAAGAATTAAAAAAAGAACCCATCCGCCTGACGAAAATTCCCCAGTTGCCGCTGTCCATCCACCTAATGGCGGCAATGCGCCGGGAATTGCGCCAATGGTCGTATTCAGCCAACTCAAACGTTTAAGCGGTGTGTAAACTAAGGTATATAAAAATGCGGATAATAAACTTAAAAAAGATGTCAAAAGATTGACTTTCCAACAAAGAATAAAAACGCCAAATAAGATCAAGCTGATGCCAAAAAGCATCGCATTGTTTGGTAAAATAATGCCTTGCGGTATCGGCCGATTGCGAGTCCGCAACATTTGTTGATCAATGTCACGTTCCAAATAATGATTTAATGCAGCTGCACCCGCGCATACAGCTGATGTTCCAACCAAGAGAAATATAGCAATACTCCAACTTCCTTGCTTTGCAGCACCCATAAAATAACCCAAAGCGGTCGTCAACAAAACCATACAAAGAATGCGAGGTTTGGTTAGTTCAAAATAAGCGGACAGTATTTGTAATAATTTGAATGTCATACAATATCTTTGTTCAGAAGAACATTTTTAACAGCGCGAAGTTTTAAAGGGGCAGTCCGCAAGATTAAAAGAGTTGTCCAAGCAAGGACAAGTGCACCGGTGACCACATGCAGGCTGGTGATATGGTACTCTTTACAACTGAGAACAGTGATGATGCCTAGAGTGATTTGAAAAATAAACAGACTGTTAAGAATCAAAACTGATTTATGAACATTAATATTATTTTTCTTAATATCGAAACTAAAAAAGTTTAATGCAACTAAAGCAATGATAAGAATTCCAGCGCCAACGCGATGTAAAAAATGAACCACTACTTGACCCATTGTTGCTGGCTCAAGGTTGAGATTAAAACGCGCTTCATTGATAACGTTTAACATCGTTTGGTCAAATCGCGGCCACCATTCTCCTCCCATTGTTGGAAAATCAGGAATAGCTAACCCAGAATGACTGTGACGCATAATAGCGCCGATAATCAATTGAATAAAAATAAAATACGTCAAGGTCAACGAAGACCATAAGAACTTGCAGTGTGTATCAAAAGTTTCATGCGCTCTGTTCTCTCGTTCCCTTGAAAAACTGTACGCTAGAACAACAGTCATAATTAAAAAAGTTTGTGCTAGTATCCCATGACAAACAGAAACCCATAGGGGCAAGAAGAATTTAACGGTGATTCCTCCTAATATTCCTTGAATAATGACAGCGCCTAAAGCGATATAAGCGAGATTGCGAACCCAAGAACGTTTTTCAAATAAACCAATAAGTATCGCCAGACTTAACATTAAAAAACCGACGACAGTGGCAATCATCCGATGTCCATGTTCATAAAAAACACCACCCACCATCGGAGGAAAAACCATGCCGTAAGATAATGGCCAGTCAGGAACTGATAACCCAGAACCCGTACTGGTTACCAATCCGCCAGCAAAAATTAAAAAAAGAGTTGAGACACACGTTAGTTTTGCTAATCGTCGTAGAATTGTTTTCTTTGTTAATTCAGTCATTTTGAATGCCGTATTTAATAAATTATTTATAATATTAAAAATTAATTCCAGAAATCATCATCGCCGCCAGATTCAGCATTGGCAGAAATTTGTTGGGCGAGCCAAGAATCAAACTCCTCTTGGCTTTCAACAGTTAAATACCCTTTCATGCGGTAATGACCAATGCCACAAAGTTGAGCGCAGGCGATTTCATATTTACCTCTTTTGGTGGGAGTAAACCACAAAGGAATGCTCATCCCAGGCAGAATGTCTTGCTTAACGCGCATTGCGGGAACAGAAAAACAATGAATAACATCACGGCTGGTTAAATGAATGATAACGGGATTTCCAATGGGAAGATATAGCTGATTAATTGTGACCACATCATCTTTTCCATTGGGATCTTGTCGATCAAGCGCTAAAGGATTAGATTGTTTGTCATAAAATTTTGGATCTGCTTTACCAAATTTTTTATCCGGCCCCGGATAATGGACGTTCCAGGCAAATTGTTCAGCCACAATACGAACTTCCATCGTATCGGTACGGGTTGGGAAAGCATTAACCTGCTTAGACCAAAACGGAATAGATAATCCAATTAAAATCATCGCTTCAAATAAAGCCACGCCTACTTCGACATAACTTGAAATATGATTCTTAACTCCTGTATAACTCGCTTTAGGGTTTTTGCCTTTGCGAAACCGAATCAAAGTAAAAATAAAGAAAAAACCCCACCCCAGAAAAAGGACAAACATCAAAGCGTGAATTAAATAAATGACCAAATCGACTTCATGTCCATGTGCGGAAGCGACCACTGGCAAAGGAAAGAATTTTGTAAAATCCATTTGAAAACTCCCTCAAGACATCAACTGACTTGATGCTGTTTTGCTACGGCGAACAAAATTGAAAATAAACTTAAGAAACGCACAAAAAATTATGAACAAAAATCCTAACAAAACGATCACCGCTTGCTTTAATCCAACCGTTAATTGCGAATCCGGATCTTTAAAACAAACACTGCACGCCCACACAGGTTGCGTTATGAATAGCAGAAGTATTTGTAAAATGACGCAACTTATTCGAATCATCATCTATATTTTAATTGATAATTTTCGGACAAAATAGACACAATAAACACTTAATGCTAAAGTCAATAAAGATGAAATAGCAGCCGTTGCACGCAATCCTGCTGTTGGTGGATTGCCATAATTATAAATTGCCCAGACACTAAACCCTAAAGTTAATAAAATTGAAAAAATAATAAAAATCAGATGAAATCCTTTAAGAGACATTGGTATACACCGTTCCGGGGATTGTATTGTGATGTTCAATAGACGGTAAAATTAAAACAGCCAAAACAAGAATAGCTGTCAATGTTAAAACAATATACAGAACAAGTTTTTTTTCACTGAGCAAATGCATAAAATATCCCGCCGCCAAAAAGACTTGAACTGCCGCAATTAAAATTGTCAGAATAATTGCTGCCACCAAAGGCAAATGCAAATAATTAATAAATACAGCGGTTAAGCTTAAGCTTACAATGCCGATAAAAATAATGACATATCCGCGAATTTCTTTTTTTATGGGTTCAATATTATCAGTAGTCATTCATCTCTCCTATAACAGATAAAGAACTGGAAATAAAAATAACCAAACCAAATCAACAAAATGCCAGTAAAGTCCCGCGATTTCAATACGATTGGTAAATCGTTCGGGCTGTGTCTTCCACATCCGACTGCCTGGTCCCCAAAGATAGGTGTTAACGACAATACCCCCTATGATATGCAAAGCGTGCAGACCGGTCATTGTAAAATAAATGGCGAGAAATGTGCTTTTGCTGGCAAATAAATGATGCTCAAACTTTAAGTAATATTCATAAGATTTAACACTTAAAAATAATAGTGCTAAAAGTATCGTTATACCCAGCAAAATTTTGAATTTTTTGAAATCTTTGAGTCGTAAAGCCGCCCATGACAAAAGCATGGTCAAACTTGAGCTGATTAATAAGACTGTATTGAAAGCACCTAAAGGTACAGATAAAATGCTCGATCCTCGCGGCCAATCGACAGCTCCGACACGCAAAAGAATATACGATGAAAACAATGCGCCAAATAACATAGCCTCAGAAGCAAGAAATAGCCAAATACCCAACTTGGCATTATAAAGGCCAGTGTCATAACGGGATTCAACAGTATAAGGGATAGTTTCAGTAGACATAAATCCTCTTTTAGGTGTGTTCCTCAAATTGCGGGCTAAAATCTTTTTTAGCGCCAGGAACACTGTACTCATAAGGTCCCCGATAGGCTTTAACTGGTTTTAGAAAATTGCCATGCGGCGGACAATTGGGCGCGGCCCATTCTAAGGTTGTGGCTTCCCAGGGATTATCAGACTCAACTTTCTGACCTTTGAAAATGCTCCAAACAAAATTGATGATAAATGGAATTTGCACAATCGCCAGACCCCACGCGCCGTGAGTGCTGATTTTATTTAAGTGCAAGACACCTTGAGCAAAATCATACGATGCCCCGCCATCATACAGCCGACGTGAAACTCCCGCCAATCCTTGAATAAACATTGGCATAAAAATAACATTCATAAAAATAAAGGAAGGCCAAAAATGGATTTTTCCCAAAAGTTCATTCATCCGCCGACCGGTTGCCTTTGGAAACCAATAATAAATTCCAGCAAAAAGCGCGAATATGGTTCCCGGCGCAACAACATAATGAAAATGCGCGATAACATAATAAGTGTCGTGTAAATGAATATCGCTGGTTGATAATCCCAACGGCAGTCCTGTTAATCCCCCGATCCCAAACATGGGTAAAAAAGCGAGAGCAAAAAGCATTGGGGTATTAAACCGTATTGATCCTCCCCACAAGGTAATAAAAAGATAGGATAAAATAATCACTGACGGTATGGATATAATCATGGTTGTCGCTTGAAAGAAAGTGCTGATGGCTGTTCCCATTCCAGTTAAAAACATATGATGAGCCCAAACGATAAATGACATGAAACCTAAAAAAATAACCGAATAAATCATCAGTTTGTGGCCGTTTAAAGGTTTGCGGCTATTGTTGGTGATAATTTCCGTAACAATACCCATTGCTGGAAGAATGAGAACATAAACTTCTGGATGCGCTAAAAACCAGAACAAATGTTGCCACAATAAAACACTGCCTCCTCCACTGATGTCCAGTGGCTGACCGCTGATCATTAAGCCCGTTGGCATGAAAAAACTGGTGTGAAAAACTCGGTCCATTAATTGCATAACGCCGGCTGCTTCTAACGGAGGGAAAGCTAATAAAAGTAAGAATGCCGCAATCAGTTGTCCCCAAACAAAAAAAGGCAAACGAAAAAAAGATAAGCCGGGTGCGCGTAATTGAAAGATTGTTGTAATCGTGTTAACTGACCCTAACAAAGAAGATGTAATAAGAAAAACCATGCCCAAAAGCCAATACGTTTGACCGGTTGTGGCAATATTGGCCAGCGGTGGATATGATGTCCAACCGGAATTAGCAGCACCGCCAGGAACAAAAAAACTAACCAGCATAATAACCCCGCCGACAAAATAGACCCAAAAACTGGCCATATTTAATTTGGGGAAAGCCATGTCGGGTGCGCCAATTTGCAAAGGAACCAAATAATTTCCAAAAGCACCGACAGCCAACGGAACAACACCTAGAAAGACCATTATGGTTCCATGCATCGCGCCAAGTTGATTATAGAACTCTGGAAGCATTACTCCGTCTGGCATATTAGCTTCACCAAACCATTTTCCGATAACTGGTAAAGGTTGCCCGGGATAGGCCAATTGCCAACGCATCAAGAGCATTAATAAAAAACCAAAAAACAGAAAAATTAATGCGGTGATGCCGTATTGAATGCCAATAACTTTATGATCTTGCGAAAAAATGTATTTTTTCCAAAACGGTAAATCGTAATGTTGTAGTTCGCCTGACATAAGGATGAGAACTTTCTTTATTCAGCGTCGGGGGTTGATTTTGAACCGGGTTTTGAAAAAACAAATTCAAGAGTTTGAGTATCATCGGCACCGACGGTGACCTTCATGGATTTTGTCCCAAGTTTTTCGTGCCAGGCTTCTATTTCATATACTCCGGCAGGAAGATTTGCAATGGTGAATGTTCCTTCTTTTGGTGTTGTTGCGAAAAATGGATGATCCATAACCGAAATCCAAGCTCCCATCCAAGGATGAACATCACATTTCATAGGAAACATAAACTCAGCTTTATCAAAAGTTTTGCTGGTTTCAGTACGGAATTTTGGCATGGCCAGATTAAATTCCTGATTAATTTTGCTCATCGCGTGAACATTATGTAAAGTTCCATCCGGATTTAAAATCTTTAGTGTTTGTCCAATCAAAACACCAGCCACATGCGGCGTATATTCACAGCCTTTTTGAGTAAGAACAACCGGTTCAGCTGGCGGCGGATAAACGGCTTTTGCCAAACCGCTTTTAACATAAACAAAAACATTGCCTAAGGTTTGGTTGTCACCTAAAAGCAATGTTTGTGGATAAACTGGCTGACTATGATGTGTTAAACAAATCGGGTCAGCGTCCATTTTGATTTCTTTAAATTTAGGAATAGGACCGTCATAAGTCACTGTTCCGGTAATCGTTCCTGCGGATGCGAGCATGTTAAAACTCAAAGAAAATAAAGCTATTGCAAACAGTAAAGAAAATAATTTTTTAACGGTCATAGAAAACTCCTTTGAAATTTATAGAAATGGCTCCAAATAACTAGGCTAAATTACTACACAGGATTAGCTTTGTCAAGAAATGTCACGCTTAGAAATATCAGAAATATCAGAAAAATGTCCACGAGTATAATGATTATAAATCAAACGGCCTCGTGTTGGGACACAAGGCCGTTTGAAAATTTAAAGCACTTTAGGAATTGAATTTACTGACTTTTTTGATTGTATCCTCCCTGCTCAAAATTCGGTATAGGATAATTCTGATAATACGGTTGCTGCACTGGAACTTGCGATTGCCGATGATCTAGTGTTGATGCTTTTTGTATCAATCCAATCAACTCATTTTTATAACCATGGGCATCATTATAAGCGCTGTTTTGTACTCTTTGCAAAACACTTTGATAAGAGGAGACACCTTTGAAGTTCGAGTCGCGCAATAACATGCCAAACTCAGCAACGGCAGACGCAAATTGCAAATTATCACTACTGCCAAACCAGTTGCGGCCAAAGGTATTGGTCGGCTGATTTAAAACCTTGGTGATGAGCTGGCTGGTTTGCGCTTTGGGTTCTTTATAGCGCAATTTAACGGTCATCATCTCTTTATCATTAGTAAAGATGGATTTGCGTTTGATCTGTTTTTGGTATTTTAACGGATCGACATTGGTGTTGGTTGTTTCCCAAGAAACCGCCGGAATAATTTCATATAAAGCTGTGACCGTATGCCCTGCTCCTAATTCGCCGGCATCCTTGGTGTCGTCATTGAAATCTTCTTTGGCAAGTTTACGATTTTCATAGCCAATTAAGCGATACGCTTTAACAGCACTGGGATTAAATTCAATTTGGATTTTCACATCTTTGGCAATCGCAATCAAGGTGGAACCTAATTCATCCACGAGGACTTTTTTCCCTTCATTGAGGGTGTCAATATAAAAATAATTTCCATTACCCTTATCGGCTAATTTTTCCATTTTCCCGTCTTGATAATTGCCGGTTCCAAAACCCAATACGGTTAAAAAGATACCATCTTTACGCTTTTCTTCGATTAATTGCACCAATTGTGAATCATTGGAAACACCAACATTAAAATCACCATCCGTCGCCAGAATGACGCGGTTATTGCCATTTTTAAGAAAATTCTTACGCGCCATGGCGTAAGCTAATTCAATGCCTTGTCCGCCGGCAGTTGAGCCGCCAGCTTGCAAATTGTCAATCGCGCTCATAATCAGACCTTTATTGTATCCGGGTGCTGAATCAAGAACCAATCCGGCAGCTCCGGCATAAACAACGATGGAAACACGTTCTTCTGGTCGTAGTTGTGCGACCATCATTTTCAGCGATTCTTTTAATAAAGGAAGTTTGTCGGAACTGCTCATCGAACCGGAAACATCAATCAAAAAAACCAAATTGCTGGGAGGTGTTTGGCGTTCACTTAATTCTTTGCCTTGCAACCCAACCAAAACCAAATGATGTCCTTGATTCCACGGACAAATTCCTTGTTCTAAAGTGATGGAAAAAGGTTGATTCCAGCCAGGTTGCGGATAATTGTATTGAAAGTAATTGATCATTTCTTCAATACGCACAGCATCGCGCGGCGGCATTTGATTATTATTGAGAAAACGGCGAATATTGGCATACGAAGCCGTATCGACATCAATCGAAAACGTGGATAAAGGATTATCTATTACTTTCAAAAATTCATTTTCACTAATCAAATCATATTGTTCGGTATTTGATGTCGGCAAGGGTTGATGAATGCGGACAGATTCATATCCCGAAGCACGAACATTTTCCAATTTATTAGCACCCTCGTTACCCCAATATTCTTTCTGTAAATTACCATAATTTGTGGTTCGATTTGTCACTGTCATCTCATTTGCACGAAGCTCTGAGTATAGTCCACCTTTAAGTATTTCGGCATCTTTGGATACTGCGCCATTGGCTCGTCGATAGTATGCGCTATCTTGCCACATGATTTGAGCAGCTGTACTGGGAGCGGTTGTTTTTTGGGTAAATCCAACTACACTTGGAACATTTGAATGGACTGATTTGTCAGAAGCTGCACGATCAAAGGTATAATCGCTATTTGCATAATACTCTTCGTAATTCTTTTTCTCACCTAAAGAAGATAGTTTAGAAGTTGATGATAAGGCGACAACTCCTTGAGATAAACGGGTATTGCTTTTTGAATATTGATTGCCAATATCATCTGCTGCGGCGCGTAAACGGCCTTGGACACCGCGCTTAATATACATTTGTAAACTCAAAGCAATGACTCCAACAAAAAGAATAGGGACAGTGACTTTTAAAGCATTCATAAAGGTTGACTTTTTCATAACGGGCTCCTGTGTTCTGGTGCGGTTTAAATTGTTTAAACGCTGTTCCAGATCCGCAGAGAGAGATTCATTCTTTAAAGCTTTAACACGCAGAGAGAGAGTTTGTAATTCTTTTAAGTATTTTTGGCAAGCCGGACAATCCACCAAATGATCATTGACGGTGTCTTTTTCTTGCGACGATAATTCATCGTCGAAATAGGCAGAAATTAATAATTTCCATTCTTGATGGTTGGTCATCGGAGTTCCTCCAAGCCGGATGTTTTGAGCTGACGCCGTAAACTTTCCCGGCCGCGAAAAATCAAAATCTTAACATTAGCCAATGAACAATTGAGCACTTTGGCAATTTCTTCATAACTCATGTCTTGAAACTCTTTGAGTAATAATGCTTCCCTCTGGCCTAAAGGCAATTGGGCGAGAGCCTTTTCTAGCAAAACACTCTGATCTTCCTTAATAAGAGCACTGTCAGGCTCGGGCAATGTGTGATCGGGAAATTGCATTTCCTGATCGTCCCCTTGTTCTGTCTTAAACCAGAGGGAAAAAAGTTTTTTGCTGTTGCGAATACGAGAAATACAAGCATTGCGTGTTACAGCAAAAAGCCAAGTGGAAAACTTCGCATTAGGAGAGTATTTATAGCGGCCGCTGACAACCGTCAAAAAAACATCGCTGGTTACATCTTCTGCTTCGGCGCGATTGGCTAAAAAGCGCAAAGCAAAGGTAAACACCGGTTTTTTGTAACGAGTAAAGATGCCTTCGAGCGCTGGCATATCCCCTCCTTGAAATTGCGACATTAGCTCTTCATCTGTTTGATCCATTGTGCTTTATGTCCCTTGTGTTAACCCGGCCGGGTTATCATCTCTCTTGCGTCTCTATCTGTTTAACGCGCAACTTGTCTAAAAGTTACAAAATTTATTTTCTTTTTCGGTCATATTTGACGCCAATTTGATGAATAAAAGGTTTGATATGCTTGGGAATGTCAAAATCGCGAAATTCGGCGCCGCAACGGTAGCAAATCGCCGCAGAGGGGATTCGACGAAACAAAAACCAATCCAGTAAAGCCATGGCTGGTAAGCTTAAACCATAGGTACGGGGAACCAACACAATCCCGATGAGCATAATCAAGCAACCAAAAGCCTGATTGAAATCCTTAACCAGATAAAATTGACTGCAAGTACAACGAGGACAAGAAGTTGGGAAAAAATCGGGGCTGTCAACTTTACCGCAGTTTTCCGAACAATGGGGGCATATCAAAGCCCCAGCTTGTACTGGCACACAACAAAATTTCTTGCAGGATGGACAATCCCAAGCAATGGTTTTCATTTAAAGAATGACTCCGTATTTCAGGAAATAATACTTATAAGTGATATCGCCAATCACCACAGCGCAAAGAATCGCGTAAAGAATACCTGTCGCACTTTGGGTGGATTTGACATCCAGTGTTCCTTTAACGAAATAAAGACAAATCAGAGGAAAAATTGTTCCAAAAAGTATGCCGATGATCAACATAAAACCTTCGATGGTTCGTAGAAAAGTTAGGAGTGAAACCACTTCTCCGTGATAGAAAACAACCGTTGTTAAAAGTATATATCCATCGATCAGAGCGCGTAGAGCGACAGCTGCCCAAAAGATGTAAACAGCACGTCGCAAATGACTTAATGGCAGGCCAGAGACATTCAAATACCAATGCCCCAAATTCATAGCAAATAAAGCTGCGCAAAAAATAATTCCTCCCAGCAGTATTAAGCCAGAACTCCAATAATTAAATATGGCCCATGTGTTTAAAATTTGAAACGTGACAATAATTCCTAATAAACAAGAAAAGGTTATCACTGTGGGATTAACAGCTGGTTTTTGATAATAGTAACCAGCCGCAAACAGCAGCAGCACAGCCCACACAATTAAAGAAATTTTATGAGTAAAAATTGCTATCGGTGAGAAATAAAAGATTAAGGCACAGAGTCCGGCGACAACACAAGCTACTCCCAAATGAAAACGATGAAAATTATTTTTCAGAGGGTTATCCGCACTGATCCAAAAACTTAATGGATACATCGTGCTAAAAAGCAGTGCTGTTAAAAGCGATATTTTAAACAACATTACTCGGATTGTTCCGTGGGTGTCATCGTTTGTTTTACGGGTTGTTGCTTTGATTGTGGGGGATCAGTCACGGTGGAAAGCGACATAATAAAATTTCGTAAAACACGGATTTGTTCGTTTTCATCGCCGTTGAGAATATCTGGCGGACCAGACTCTTCAAAGTTTTGTGGATCAAAGAATGTCGGCATTTTTGTTGTTGCGTCAACTGCACTGGGATTGCGAAGCCATGTATTGACCCATTCTGGTTTTAATCGCTTTCCGGCCAATCCCAAGTTGGGCGCCCAGGTTTCTTGTGATCCAGCTGGCAATTGCTCACCGACCACATGGCATTTGGTGCAATCAAAATAATCTTTGGAAAACATTTTTTCCGCGGAAATTAATTCATCCGGAGTTAAAGATGTATCAACATGCTCAGTAAATGGAAATTCTTCTTTGTCCAGCGCGTTAAAATATTTCAATAAAATATTCAAATGAGCCGCGTTAAAATCATAAGTTGGCATGCGGACACTAAGCCAAGGGCGAACTGTTTGCGGCTGATGAAGAAAATCAAATAACCATTGGGTTTGCACTTTCTTGCCGATACCCATAAGTTTAGGCGGGCTGAATGTTTTGACCATGGCTAGCGCTTCTGTTTTCGTTTTGCCTTGATAAGTAACAAGCCAATCATTTACCGAATCCGTAATTACCCCGCCTTCATCTTCGATAATATGACAGCCTTGACAGTTGAATTGGCGCACGATTTGTTGACCTTTTTCGATGGTTAAATTCTCTGCCGTCCGCGGTTTAATTTTGCCAGGATTATCTTTAACAAAACTTAAAATCGCGGTGGTGATGGCTTGCGCCTCTTGGGCAGAGAAATTGTAATTTGGCATCATTAACTTTTCATCCGCATCTTTGATTTTATCCGTATCAAAAATCCGTGGATTTTCTATTTTTTGATAAATCCAAGCTTGCTTGCTATGATCAATTTTGACAAAACCAAAATCAAATTTATCAACCGTTTTACTGCCTTCCTCGGTCAAATCTGTCCCAATAGGCTTGTAACCGTCAAATCCTTTGATATCATGACACGAAAAACATCCGTATCGAGCGATCAGTTTCTTTCCGGCAAATGTTAATTTTTCTTGACGCGACATTTCTGTTGCTTTGGCTTTAGCTTGGTCTTGCGAAAACGATTTCTTTAAAAAATCAAAAACAATGGTCGTCAAAACTTCATCATTGACTTGGGGAATTGGTTTTTCATTAAACACATCATTTTTACTCTTCGACAAATAAGCGGCAATATCCGCAGCTTCTTGATCGCTTAAACGCAAATTAGGCATACGTGTTTGCGGATGATAGCGCTGAGGATCTTTAAGCCAATCGTAAATCCATTGCGGCGAAGTTTTATTGCCAAAGCCAATAAGATTGGGTCCCTGTTCTTGCTTTAATCGATTACGATCACGAACGGACTTGCTTAAACCCTCTTGCTTAACATGACAACCAAAACAGCCAACGGCCGCGACCAATTCTTCACCTTTTTGAGCATCACCTCGGTGAGGCAATTCATTGAGTTTATAATTTTCGCTCTGGGTAAAAAGATATTCCACAATCGCGCGAATTTCATGCTGGGAGCGAATTTTAGATTCTGGATCATTGGTATTGCTTTGATCAAAATAAGACGGCATCCAGGTGGCATGACGAAATGATTTGGGATCCGCCAACCAGCGCAAAACCCACTCTTTAGTGGTCTTTGCCGCAATATGTTGCAAGGATGGGCCGGGTTTAGGCCAATCTTTATACTTGTCAATATTGTGACACGCATAACAGCCGGCCCGTTCAATCAAATTAAGGCCAAGATTAAGCTTTTCGGCACCCTTAATCGTTGTTTGCCCAGAATGACATTTAAAACATCCGGCTTCGACATATTGTTTAGGAAACATTGGTTTGTCCCAATGATGCATTTCTTGCCACCCATATTTTTCCTTCCAATCTTTGGCTTGTTCATCGGAAGATGGCGTATGTGCCGCGGAAGTAAAGTCCGTTCCTCGCCCACGTCCATTGTGACAAACCGTACAGCCAAATTCTTCAATGGAATGTGCAGAATCTTTTGCAGCAAAAAGTTCAAGGTTCGGATGTGTGCGTAAAGGTTGTGGTGCATCTTTGTAGTCGGGATTGTCAATGCCTAAATGGCACGTTGTGCAACGATCAACTGTTGGCAAAGACAAAAAATTATTGTCCTCGCGGACATCTTTTAGAACAATTTGTCGGATTTTGTATGTGGGATTAGCCAAATCAATGATGGGCAAATTGCGAACAATATTCGCAATGCGATTAATTAAGGTCATCTCATTTGGATCAATTTTTTTGAGTTTGCGTGAGAGAATATTCGCTTTTTGAGCCAAAGTGCGTTCTTGACGTTCTATTTCCTTAACCGATTTTTCACACTCAATGAAGATCTTATTATTGCTGTCCAACTTGGCTGATAATTGTTCAATGGATTGATTAAGTTGTTTGGTTTTTTGCTCAAGGCTTTGATATCGAATCTTGGCAACGTTAACATCTCCATCATGATGAGCAACAACTTCTTCGTAATGAAACTTCGCGGCATCAAACTGCGCTTTAATAACACGATACTGTTGTTTTTTTATTTCACTGCGAGTGGTCAAATCTTTCTCAGTTGCCTGTGCTTGTTTCAAATTTTGTTCAGAACATGCCTGCTCATTAACATCTTTGGCAGCTTTCAGATCATTTTGCAATTGTTGATATTGTGGATCAGCGTTTAGCTGATTGATTTCCCCGTCGTACTTGACACGCGTATTTTCAATTTCTAAATCTTGAAAATTGCTTTGATAGTCTTTCCAGGATCGGGCATAGTCATTGAGGAACAATAAACCAATCGCGGACAATAGGACAAGAGTCACAATGGCAAAAAGCTTGTTTAAGGTATTTATGTTGTAATGTCGTTCGTCAAGACCCATAGATCACTTCTAAATATTGAGGAAAAATTCCGGAATCGCGATAATATATTTGATGTTAAAAATCCAACGTAAAAACATTTTGATGGGCAAACTGGTCGCTAAAAGCAAAAGAATAATAAAAACGCTGTAACGCAATGGCCCTAAACTTTTAAAAATATCTTTGAATAATGTTTTGGCTAAAATCAGGGGTGTTAACGTGAAGTAACCGACGACCAGCAAAATACCCCAGATCTCACGCAAAAGAATATTGCTGGGCATTTGTTTCTGCAAAAAGATCATGTAAATCATTTCGGACAAATTGATATTGGTTAAAGCTTCGAGTTTATGAATATCCCAATACTCAAAAGGCCCAAAAAAGTTCCAATTCGGACCGCGTAAAAATGTACCGGTAACAATAAGAAAAATCCATAAAATAAGCCAAAGAAACAAAAAAATTGAAATTGCCATTTTGCGTTCATTAAAAGTGTAATAACCCAAGCCTTTGCGATTATTATCAATAAACGGAATAGCCATAAACCCCAACATTATCACTGTCGGAAAAAGAACACCGGCAATCCAAGGATCAAAGTAAACCAACATTTCTTGCAAACCTAAAAAGTACCATGGCGCCTTAGATGGATTGGGTGAAACGGTGGGATTAGCAGGTTGTTCTAACGGGGCATGCAGTGAAACCGCCCAAAAAATCAGCAGAGCCGATACAATCACTAAAGCAATCAGTTCAATGTACACTAAATCCGGCCAAACTAAAATGTTCTCTTTGGCATCTTCAGCTTCATTGGGTTTGAGTCCCTTGGCTTGGCGCGCGTCATTGTCCCAACCCTGCTTCATGGCCAACCATAAGAAAAAAACCACTAAAAAAATCAATCCGACAATCGGGACATTATCAGGCTTGGTAACAATCAAGCGAAAATTTTCATCAGTTAAACCAAAAGCAAATGAGGCAATCATAAAAGAAAATATCGCAACCCCGCCCTTATTTGTCCATAATTTATATAATCCCAAACGTCGATTGATTTTCATCAAGCCTTCGGTTGGCGGGAAAACAAAAAAGAAAGCCGCAATCATAGCCGGAAACATAATGTAAGGCCGCGCTAAAATGTTAATCAAATGTTTGAATTGATCCATAGTTTTTGAATCCTTTTATTAAACCGGCCCCGAAATCCCGCCGTCTTTGCGAACCCGCCAAAAATGCACAATCATAAAAATCATAATGACAAACGGCAAGCCAATGCAATGCAAAACATAAAAACGCAATAAAGCTCCTTCACCGACGAAACGGCCACCCAACATGGCAAAACGCGCATCGCTGGCACTGGTGATAAAATTAACATCTCCTAAAGCTAAAAGATTTGATCCTGGCCCAGCCGCTCCAACAAATGGTGTCGCTCCCGCCATGTTGGAACCAACCGTAATCGCCCAAATCGCCAACTGATCCCACGGCAAAAGATAACCAGTAAAACTCATCAACATGGTTAAAACCAAAAGAATAACGCCAATAATCCAATTAAATTCACGCGGTGGTTTGTAGGAACCGGTCATAAACACCCGAAACATATGCAGCCAAACTGTTATAACCATTAAATGAGCACCCCAACGATGAATTTCGCGCATAATGCCCAACGGAACTTGCTCCTTTAAATCCATCACATCGCCATAAGCATATTCGACGGTGGGTCGATAATAAAACATCAATAAAATACCGGTCACTGTTAAAACAAGAAAAATAAAAAAGGACAACCCACCCATGCACCAGGTGTATTTGATTTTAACCGCGTGTTTTGGCAAACGAACAGGATGCAAATGCAAAAAGACATTATTGAGCATCACGGTCATTCTTTGACGACGATTCCGCGGAATGCCGGTACGAAAAATCGCTTTGGCCACTTGCGTTTTCGACAGCCAATCGATCAATTTTGCTATTACATTTGGTTCACCACTGGACATAATTTCCTCCAAAAAACGTTCTCTAAACACTAATAAATGATTCTGGATCAGACCACTCGCCTTTTTCTTGCTGAAATTTTTTGGTTTTATCAACAACAATTTCGCCATCATCGGCTAAAAATATTCGGTATCGTTCTAAAGGTCGCGGTGCCGGACCTTCAAAATTTATACCTGTTGAGTAAAACCCGCTGCCGTGACAAGGACATTTGAATTTTGCTTCATTGGGCATCCAATTCGGAGTGCATCCTAAATGCGTGCAAATTGTTGCCAAGGCATAGATTTTTTCTTGATCGCGAATAATCCATGTGCCAAAGGCATCTTTCCAGCGCTCAGAAACTTCACCGATTTGATACTCTGTTGGCAAACCAGCGCGGAATTCTTGTTTGGGTTCAAAAAGAACATTGGGAAAAAGATAACGCAAAACCATAGTGCCGTAACCACCAACAACAGCGGCAAACGCCGCCCAACCGATCGTACTCCATTTCAAGAAAGTGCGGCGATTCATCATTGGTGAATTTTCAGCAGATGTATTTTTGGAATCAGTTTGTGTTGGCTGCGACATAGAATTAAACTTTTGTTTTATTTAATATGGTTAAACATAAAGACCGGACCCGCATACTGGTGTCATTTTTTGACAACAAAGTTAGAATTTCTTTCAATTGTTCATCGTCTATCATCGCGCTGGCGTTAATGGCTTCTAAAAGAATTTGTGTCTGCTCTAGAGAGTCAACTTCTTTATATTGCGCAAGATAATCGCGACTTAACAAATTTTTTATCACAGCTTTGCCGGTTGAATCTTGCAAATTAGCTAAGGCTAATGCGGCGCCCCATTGAACATTTGGTTCAGAATCTTGCAACATGTGCTTTAACAAGGGAATGGTTTCTTTGTCTTGCAAAGTGCCTAGTGCTGCCACGGTAATCGAACGGATACGACTATTTGCATGAGTCAAATAGGGCACAAGTGACACAACAGCCTGTTTGTTTTTTAACATGCCCAAAGCGTAGATAATGGTTCGCAAGGTATCTTCATTGGCATCATTTAAACCAGAACTTAAAGTTGGCAAAAAAGCCGAATTGCCTGTCTTGGCCATGGCCAAAGCGAGATACTGTTTTACGCGCACATCGTCATTTTTAGCATTTTCGAAAGCACTTTTTAATTGGACCTGAAACTTTTCTTCCTGAGGAATCAGTTTGGGATTGGCTAAAATTTTTGATAGTTCAAAAGCCGCCTGCCAACGCTTGGTCATTCCACCAACACGCACCTGCTCGAGATAATCATAAGCAGTCAATTGCTCACGTGTTAACCAATTGATCGACGAAAAAAGGATAACCGCAGACACCGCAATAATCGCGGGAATCACAAAAAACGAATGAATGATAACACCAAAAAAAGATTTTTCTTCGGTTTGATTACTCTTTGGCAGTTGATATTCTGAGTTTTCCATAAAAATGATCATGCCTTTGTAAGTTTAGCAACGACGTGTATATTATCGTTTGCTTAAACAAAGTCAAGAATAAAAGCGCTCTTTAAGTCTCACCTGATGGTGTTTGAAATTTTAATATTTTTTTCTTCGCGTCTTTTTCGTTTTCAGCAACCAGCGCAGTGTCAACGAGGATAGTCACATCGTGGTTTTCATGAACTTCCAAAGAACCAGAGTCAATAGCAAAATATTGGTTTTTTTCATTGAGAGCGATTGTTAATACGCCTTCGCGCAAAATTGCCAGCATATTCTCATGATTCGCCCAAACACCAAATTGCCCCAGCACACCGGGAGCAATAATTGATGTTGCTGTTCCATCTAAAAGACTGCCTTGAGGAGTACTCAATGAACATTTAAATTCAATACTCATTAAACACCTAATGTTTTCGCTTTTTCCAGAACATCTTCAATTTTTCCAGCCATGTAAAACGCTTGTTCAGGAATGGCATCGTGTTTACCCTCTAATATTTCACTAAATGAACGAATGGTATCCTCTAGCGGAACATATCGACCTTCGCGACCGGTAAATTGCTGGGCAACATTAAATGGCTGCGAAAGAAACTTTTGAACTTTACGAGCACGAGCCACCGTTAATCGATCTTCGGCGGAGAGTTCGTCCATACCTAAAATAACAATGATGTCTTGCAATTCTTTATAGCGCTGTAAAATCTGTTGAACACCACGAGCCGTGCGGTAATGATCTTCTCCAACAATATCAGCGCTAAGAATCGTCGAACTTGATGATAAGGGATCAACGGCCGGATAAATCCCCAGCTCCGCAATCGGACGAGATAACTCGGTGGTCGCGTCAAGATGCGCGAACGTTGTCGCCGGAGCCGGATCCGTATAATCATCGGCAGGAACATAAACCGCTTGAATCGAGGTAATGGAACCATTTTTTGTTGATGTGATACGCTCTTGCAATTCTCCCATATCTGTACCCAAAGTTGGTTGATAACCAACAGCCGAAGGAATACGGCCTAAAAGCGTTGAAATTTCGGCTCCCGCTTGCGTAAAGCGAAAAATATTATCGATAAATAAAAGAACGTCTTGACGCATGTCATCACGAAAATGTTCAGCAATGGTTAGTGCCGATAAAGCGACCCTCACCCGAGCCCCCGGCGGTTCGTTCATTTGCCCAAAAACCAAAGAGGTTTTCCCTAAAACACCAGACTCTTTCATTTCCTTATATAAAGCGGTCCCCTCACGAGTTCGTTCACCAACACCAGCAAAAACCGAATAACCTCCATGCTCGGTTGCAATGTTGTGAATCAACTCTTGAATAAGAACAGTTTTTCCCACGCCGGCACCACCAAATAAACCAATCTTTCCACCTTTACGATAGGGGGCTAAAAGATCAATGACCTTAATCCCGGTAACCAGAACACTATTGGCCGTATTTTGATCTTTGAATTCCGGCGCTTGACGATGAATAGGCATGCGCTTGGTCGCATTAATCGGACCGGCTTGATCGATTGGATCACCCAAAAGATTTAAAACGCGACCCAAGGTGGCTTCTCCAACAGGAACAGATAATTCAGATCCCGTACTCATGACTTCCGCGCCGCGTGCTATCCCCTCGGTTGTATCCATTGCAATAGTGCGAACAGTATTTTCACCCAAATGCTGAGCAACCTCCAACGTCAAATTATTAGGGGTTTCATCAATATTGGGATTGGTGGTTTTCAGTGCCGTTAAAATCGGGGGCAATTGTCCCTGAGGAAATGTGATATCAACCACAGCACCCGTGATTTGTGTAATTTTTCCAATACTTGGATTAGAACTCATAATGCGATCGTCCTTTGGCTAGATGATTTGCTTGCACAATAATATTATTGATTTAACGATTCGGCTCCCGTAATAATTTCGTTCAGTTCCGCGGTAATATCAGCTTGCCGTGCGCGATTTCGAATCATCGTCAAACTACTGATTAAGTCGTCGGTATTCTTTGTCGCGCTTTCCATAGCGGTCATGCGCGCGGCGTGTTCCCCAGCTCCATTTTCCAACAAAGCATAATAAACAACAAAATAAAGATATTTGGGGATTAAAAAAGAAATCAACTGGTCAATGTCAGGTTCAAACAAATAATTTGTTGGCAAAGGTGTTTTTTGTGAAATCAAAGGTTTGGCTTCAATTGGTAAAACTTTTTCTAAAGTTGGTTTTTGCGATAAAGGACTAATAAATTTATTATAGGCAATGAAAATATCACGATATTCGCCGTTAAGAAAAGAATTGCTCAGTTCCACCCCAATTTGACGCGCTTCCAGAAAATTTGGCTTGGCTGTCACATTGACATAAAACGCTTTTTGAGAATACTTTGATTTGAAATGCATTTGTCCGCGACGCCCACAAAAGCTAAAATCCACTTGTTGATAATTTGAACCATTTTCAGATAACCAATGATTGACACTGCGAATCAGCGCATTATTAAATCCTCCGCATAAACCACGGTCGGAGGTGACCAATAAAATCAAAGCCTGATTTTTATTATTATGAGAATTTAACAAAGGATGATGCTCGACATCGCTGGTTGCTGCTAAACGGCTGATCAAATCCGTTAAGCGATCCGCGTACAATTTGGAACGACGCTGCGCTTCTTGAGCTTTGACCAATTTGCTCATCGAAACCAGCTTCATCGTTTGCGTCATTTTACGCGTATTTTTAAGACGATTGAGCTTGACGTTAAATTCTTTAATTGATGACATAATTAATATTCTTGCAAGAAACGATTTTTAACTTTAACAATAATGTCACGAATCTGCGTTTTAATTTCTTCCGTAACAGCCAATGTTTTATTAAAATCATCAACAAAATCAGAGCAGGTGCTGTCCAGCGTTTCAAAAAGTTCAGCTTCAAATTCTTGTACGCGTTTGGGTGGAATGCTGTCCAAGAAACCATTGACCGCCGCGTAAATTAAAACAACCTGTTTGACCATCGATAGCGGTTGATGAGCCCCCTGCTTAATAATTTCCATCAAACGTTCACCGCGGTCTAACTGTTTGCGCGAGGTCGCATCAAGATCAGAAGCAAATTGCGCAAAAGCGGCCATTTCACGATATTGGGCTAAGTCTAATCGCAATGTTCCCGCGGACTGTTTCATCGCTTTGATTTGAGCATCGCCACCGACGCGAGAAACAGAAATCCCGGGATTAATGGCCGGCCGTTGACCCGCATAAAATAAATCCGTTTCCAAAAAGATTTGTCCATCCGTGATTGAAATAACATTGGTCGGAATATAAGCGGTAACATCTCCCGCTTGAGTTTCAATAATCGGCAAAGCCGTCAAACTGCCCGCACCCAAAGCATCACTCATTTTTGCGGCCCGCTCTAAAAGTCGGCTATGTAAATAAAAAATATCACCCGGGAAAGCTTCACGGCCCGGCGGACGACGAAGCAAAAGAGAAAGTTGACGATAGGCTTGGGCTTGTTTGGTCAAATCATCATAAATAATTAAAGCATGTTTGCCGGAATCCCGGTAATGTTCGGCCATCGCGGTTCCCGAATAGGGCGCGATAAACTGCATCGGCGCGGGATCTGAGGCGGTTGCAGCAACAATCGTTGTGTATTTCATAGCACCAAATTTTCGCAATGTTTCATAAATTTGGGCTACCGTTGATCGCTTCTGACCAATCGCTACATAAAAACAATGAACCCCTTTGCCATTCTGATTAATAATGGTGTCAATAGCCAAGGTTGTTTTTCCAGTTTTGCGATCCCCAATAATCAATTCGCGCTGCCCGCGGCCAATGGGTGTCAAAGCATCAATAACTTTGATTCCAGTTTCTAATGGTTCATGAACATTTTGCCGGTCGAGGATTCCAGGCGCCTTGACCTCCATTGGACGAAAAGCGGTTCCGCGAATCGGCGCATTGCCGTCAATAGCATTCCCCAAAGCATCAACAATGCGACCTGATAGTTCATCACCAACAGGAACAGAAACAATCTTTTGAGTCCGGCGGACTTCTTCTCCTTCGTGAATCAGCTTGTCTTCACCAAAAATGACCACCCCAACATTATCTTCTTCCAAGTTCAACGCCATACCCACAGTGCCATTGGCAAATTCAACCAATTCGCCAACCATAACACTACGCAAACCAAAAACACGGGCAATCCCATCTCCAACGCTAACCACTCGACCAGTTTCATAGACAGAAATGGCTGATTTGAATTCGGCTAATTGCTTTTGGAGAATTGCGGAAATTTCTTCAGGTTGTAAAGCTTTTGTCATGACAACTCCTGCTTATGGCTTTCGATTAAGCGTTAAGAACCGCGTGTCGATATTTCGCCAATTGATTTTTTAAACTCAAATCTAAAATCTTATCGCCTGATTTGATTTGAAAACCTCCGATCAATTCAGGGTCAATGACTGTTTCGGCAAAAATTCCTCTATTCCAACGATCTTTTAATTTTTTACAAATGGCATCCACTTGCGATGGCGCTAATGGTGCTGCACTCATAATACTAACTTTGGTGATACCAAAATGATGGTGATATAAAGCCTCAAACGACTCAATGATTTCTTTTAAAAGATTCAGGCGATTTTTATGACACAACAAAGTTAAAAAATTCAATGTCAAAGGATGCACTAATTCTTTTAAAAGATCACACAAAATCTCTCTGTTTGGAAAAAGCTGCAAATACGGCGCATTAATAAAATCACGAAAATCAGGTGAACCAGACAACATTTTTGACAAAAGAATAAAATCCAGCTGAATAGGCTCTAAAACATTCGCTTCAATGGCCGCATTAAATAACGACTGCGAATAGCGTCGGCTAATTTTCTTAAACAAAGTGGTCTGTAAACCAAACTTCATGCTCTTCGTTTCCTTAACTTGTGATGAAATTCAACTGGCGATGAGCCACACAGATCAACACCAACAATGATCAAATTTCATCAATCAACCGATCCACAAGTTGTTGATGGCTTTTGGTATCAAGTTTTTCCTGCAAAATCTTGGTTGCTAATTGGACCGCTGTTTCCGTACTTTTTTCACGCAAATAATTAGCGGATTTTTCCTGCTCCGTCTCAATTTCACGCTGAGCATTTTCCAAAATGATTTTAGCGTCTTCTTTCGCTCGATCCTCAATAACTTTGGCTGTCCGTTGCGCCGAATGCCGTGATTGATTGATCATTTCATGCGCTTGCTTATCGGCATGCAGAAGAATATGTTTGCGCTTTTCTTCAATTTGCGCATACTCAGCGCGGGTCTTTTCCGCTTCTTCAACCGCAGCACGGATATTATTCTCACGCTGGTCAAGATTTTGTAAAATTGGTTTCCAAGCAAATTTGGAAAGCACGATCAACAGTGCAAAGAAAGTAATCCACGTCAAAATCATGATGGACACTTCCGGAGCAAAAAGAGCCGTATCCGATGCTAGTGCATCCGTGTGTTGTGTCGCGCTTTGAGTTAATGTTATCGTTTGGTTAAACATAATTATTTAAGCGCTAGAAAACAAAGGCCCAAAGATATAACCGCAACCCCTTCAATCAAAACTGCGGCTAGAATCATACTTGTTTTGATTAATTTTTCAGCTTCGGGTTGACGAGCAATCGCTTCAACAGCGCTGGCGCCGACTTTACCAATTCCCAACCCAGCACCTAAAACGATTAAACCCAGACCGATTGAAGCGGCCGATCCATGAAACGCTAATGTTTCCATACAAACTCCTTTTGTAAAATTTTGGCCAACATTATATAGCCGTTTTCCATTTAGTAAAACAACTTTCCCGCATGTTTAATGAGCCGGGTGATAAATTTGACCCATAAAAACCGCTGAAAGCATTGTAAAAATATACGCTTGTAAAAAAGCGACAAATATCTCTAACAAGCTAATTAAAATCGCTAAAATTACGGCCGGCATAGCCATCATACCAAAGAGCGCCACCAAACCCAAAAAGATTAAAATTACCATATGCCCAGCCAACATATTGGCAAACAGCCGAATCGTTAACGCTGTTGTTTTAATAAATAAACCAAGAATTTCGAGAAGAAATACAAAACACTGCACTGGCCAAGCTAAACCGCGAATAACAAAAGCATTTAAAAAACCTTTTAAACCATTGCGGGCAATGGCCCCGATGGTCATAAACCCGAGAGAAATTATCGCTAAGGCGAATGTGACATTGATATTAGCTGTGGGAGATGCGAAAAATGGAATAGATCCTATTAAATTCATCAACAAAATAAAGAAAAAATACGTACAAAGAAGCGGAGTGAATTTTCGTCCATCCTCTTGCCCCAAATTCGCAATAGCGATATCGTCACGAATAAAAAGCACCACGGCTTCCAAAGCATTGGTCGCCCCGGTTGGAATCTTTTGATCTCGTTTATAAAAAACTCGAAAAATAAAAATTAACAATACAGCACAAAACAGCAACATCAGAGAATGAACAGTTAGCGGTTTAGGCAGAGAAATTTCAGGCAAGAAGGATGGATGCCATATGCTGGTATTCATCAAATGATGAATAACGAAATTGTTAAGATCAAAAGCTGGTGGTTCTGACGGTGTCATATACAATCATTATGAATTAATAAAAGTGAAAATAGTAAACCCAAAAAATAGCGTGCCGGCAATCAAAAGCATACCCGACGGCATCATTTTTTTGGTTTTAAGAACCCGTTGTGAAAAACTAACCACCAATAAACCGGCAATAATCATCAAAAATAAAAACCCACTCTTTTTATTAAAGTGAACGATAATATCCCCCAAAAGGATCAAACTCCCCGAAGCTATACCCATAATCAAAGATATTTTGCTGCCAGCTTTGGCTCCGAAGAACGCGCCGACGAATAAAAAAACAGCAAACATTAAAACAATCATTTGTTCAACGGTCATAACTCTCCTTTTGATGTGTCCACAACCGGTGGCCGATCAATTGGCCTAAAATTGCGGCAAATATTGAAAATGGAATAAACCAACTAGCAATGTGTAATGTATATCGCAAAAGTATAATAAACGGAATGGATGCGTGAATCCAGAAAAACCAAGGCATTGAGAACTTTCGCACATTTCCGCGCAAATAACCTAAGGGGATATTGACCAATAGCGCGCTGCTAAAAAGAAGAATATACGCCGACATCAAGTACCCAACCGATTGAATGTTTGATCTAAATTTTTAATTTTTTGCATTTTGTCATAAAATTCCATCAATTTGTTTTCAACAATATTTTCAACAGCCAACATCGCGGATTGACGTTTGGTGACCGTTTGGGCAATCACTTCGTCTAAATCATCGACAGTGCACAAAGTCAAATTCTTTACTTGGGCGGCGTCGGGAGCGACATTACGCGGAACCGCGATATCAATCATCATTAACGGTCTCTGTGAGCGCGCCTCCATAACACTTTCCAACAAATCTTTTTCAATAATGTGATGCGGAGCGGCAACGGCACTGACACATAAATCAACCTCAATCAAAACACTCTTAAGATCGTAAAGCGAAACGCATTGCGCATTATACGTTTGTGCCAAAGGCGCGGCTTTTTCGTGAGTGCGATTCATTAAATATAATTTTCGAATCTTTCGAGAACTCATTTGCTGTAAAGCCAACTGACTCATTTTCCCAGCACCAATAACTAGAACGGTTTTGTTTTCCAAAGAACCCAGAATTTTCTCAGCTCGAATAACAGCCGCCCAACCGACCGATGATCCTCCCCAGCTGATATCAGTCTCTGTTTGGGCCTTTTTCCCCGCTCGAATAGCAATATTGGATAAAATGTTAAACGGTTGTTGAAAAAGGGCAAATTCCTGAGCTAAAGCAACAGCCATTTTGACTTGACCCAAAATTTGTTTTTCACCTAAAATCAACGAGTCTAAACCAGCGGTTACTCTCAATAAATGTCGGGCAGCATTCTCATCGGTGTGATTATAAAAATAGTCATGCAATTGCGGTGTAAAAGCAATCTTTTTGATTTGACAAATGATTTGAACAAGAAAAAAAGGGTCTTGACATGAATTTAATAAATTGGCATAAATTTCAACGCGATTGCACGTAGAAAGAACAAAAGCTTCAATGATATCCGGCCGATTTTTAAGTTCACTGAGCAGCAACTTCTGTTCTGTCTCAGTCAGTGAAAATCGTTCGCGAATTTCGATTGAAGCACGTTTATGATTAATTCCGATAACGGCGATCTTTGTTGGCATAAATTTATCCATAAGACGTCAAAGTATAGCAAAAAGTTTTTCTGGTCGCAACGGATAGTTTCACAGATATTGTCTCCTGAACTCCTAATTAGAACTCAAAACACAACATTATTTTTAACAAAAAACGGTTTTTACGGACTCGAAATCGTTTCTGTCTTCTTTAAACCGGCTTTTTCAGCTCTACTCTCGGAAATTTTAAATATTGTTCGATTTTTAGGCCTTCAGCGACACAGCTCCCCTGCGGCATGAGATCTCCTGCAATTTCTTTGTCTTGTCTTAATAAACGTAACAATTTAATTTGCTCTTGCAATTCGTATAAAGTTCAAAAACTTCGTCCGTCACATTGATGATCTTGCAACAATATCTTCTGCCTGATTTGACGATCTTCCCACAGACATTGATAAATTGGTAACGCAACATCTTGATCTTCCAATTGATCGTCGACATTCCCATGTAAAATCTCTTGAGTATCACTAACATATTAAATGCCAATATCCCAATCAAAAAATACCCCCGATTCTTCTCAAACTCATGGCTCGGCGCATAAGCACATCCCAACTCGCTTTTAATTTCTTGATGATTATGTTCGATCGTCCCCATCCGCCCATTGTGCACTTTCAACCAGTCCATCGCTTTAATCTCAAAATCATTGGTCACAATCGCATGATAACAATACAGACTGCTTTCAAATAAATCTGGGTTCGGATTCTGCCAACGTAATACTAACATCCTTACCGTAAACCCCTTACTCATCACATGCTTTGTCTCTGCCCATCTTGTGCCTTCATTCTTTGAATACTCGCCAGCCAACACCCCCCATTGGCTTGCCTTAATCTTTTCGATTGTCTTGCGCACCGCCTTGTCTTTATCTGCACTGATAAAATACTTTATTCCTTGAACATCACAATATCTCATCACATCCATCCGATACGCCGCTGAGTCACTACGAAATGTCTTAATCCTTTTCCCGGCTGTCCTGACTTGCGCTACTGCTTTTTTAAATTGATTGATGATTCCGCTCTGCGGACTTACATTTCCCCGTCGAAAATCGACCGTATTGATCATTCCCAACTCTGCAATACATCCAACAAGTCCACTAAACTGCTTGCTCTTTTGATACGAATACTCAGCGCTTTTCTTGGCACTGTCAAAATATGTCGCGTCATTATCATACGTTAAATCGGTTTCTTCCAACCTGCGCAATGCCTTTATAACCAATTCTGTATTCACACGTCTTAATTGGGCATTACTTCTTTTGTCGTTAATCAAATTCAAATACGTGTCCGCGCTCATAATTGTGTTCCAACCCAAACTCTCAACCAATCCCCGATCTACACGCAAACTCTCAACGTCTTCAACCCGATCTCCTCCCGCCACTCGCGTCATCACCGCCGCCATAATCTTCTCGAAATATCTGATCTCCCGGTTCGATCCTGCCACATACTCGTCGCTGATCATCTTCTCTACCCCAAAATCCTTCATCGCATGTGTTAGCCAGCTTAACCCCATTTTCCCAGTCACTGCTTCTTTACTCTTTTTTAGCTCGACTTTGGATAAATTAATTGCTAAATTCATCTTGCCTCCTGTTTTTCACCCATTGGGTGATGTTAATTGTTTGATCGCACAAACATTCTAACGACGGAGGCACTTCTTTTACACCTTTTTCTCGTCTTTCTATTTAGGAATTAGGGTTGTCTATGTGTCATTGTGAATCATCATCGCGAGAGTTAGTGGGACCAGTCTTACTTATTCACTGGTCACAGAGGCCGGCAAGCCGTTCTGCGTATCACGGGCAATGGTAAATCGACCGGATGACGTATACTTTTTATTTTCCTCCCCCTTTAAAATTCAGGAGACCTGTCTGCCGTAGGCAGGGGTTAGGTGGGGGTGCATGAAAAATAGCACGCCTCCCTTGTGTCTTTGCGAGCCTCAAAGAGGCGAAGCAATCTTCGTCGAAGAAATAAGAAAATGTCAAAGAACCGTACAGATATCAAAAGCCTCTGTCCCCTAAAAGGTGACTGGCACCTTTGCTTTCTTTAGGGGGGACACGGTAGATTCTAGTTTCTAATGCAACAGTTTATAAAAAACTTCATTTGGTGTATAAAAATCGTGAACTTTACGAGGCCGATCATTAAGTAACTCTTGGACCTCTTTGAGTTGTTCTTTGGTAATTTTATTAAAATCTGTTCCTTTGGGGAAAAATTGTCTAACTAACGCATTCGTGTTTTCATTGGTTCCTCTTTCCCACGGACTATGTGGATGAGCGAAGTAAACTGTAATATTTGTTTCCTTAGTGAAAATTTTATGTTGAGCCATTTCTTGCCCTTGATCATAAGTCAACGTTCGCTTTAAACCATCAGGAAGATGGTTGAATTCTTCCGCAAAAGCTTTGCGAACTGTTGACGCATCTTTGTTCGGAAGTTTTACCAAGAGTGTTAACCGTGTAACTCTCTCGACTAATGTGCCGATAGCGGATTTATTTAAGCTGCCCATTATCAGATCACCTTCCCAGTGTCCGGGAACAATTCGGTCAGCTACTTCTTCAGGGCGTTCTTCAATGCTCAAATATTGCTGAATGGGGAATGAGCGTTGACGAGTCTTTCTTTTTCGCCGATTAGGATGCTGTCTCCTTAAACAGGAGATGATCTCTTTCTTTAATGTGTTTCGTGGCCAAATATATAAGTAACTGTAAATCGACTCATGAGAGATTTGCATATTCACGTCATCAGGATACAAAATTTTAAGCCTTTTTGCAATTTGTTCAGGTGACCACTTTAATGCAAGATATCTTAACACTTCACTTCGCAATTTAGAATTCTTGTCTAATTTACGACTTTTATGAATCTGACGTAGCTGACCAGAGTAGTGTTGCTGAGCAAATACAGCTCGGTAATATTTTTTATTAACAACGCAACGATTAATTTCTCTAGATATTGTGCTGGGGGACCGACGAACATGCTGTGCAATCTCACGAATACTAAGGCCACCTGCAAGATATCGACTGATCTCTTCTCGTTCGATAATGAGTAAATGATGATAACGGACCATAGGCAACTCCTTTTTCTGTTATTCTACCAGATTAAAGTGTTGCACTAGACCCTTGAACCCAACCACTTCTGGCGTAAACTACTCAGCTGCAATACTTTAATGAGAAACGGTCCCACTTATCCCAGTTGTTAAAGTTATTTCAGCGTGGCACTCACAGTAACGCCTCCGGCTTTTTTAATTCTCGGAATTATTAAAATCAAAACAAATAAATAATTCTTATTGTTAAAGTTATTTCAGCGTGGCACCCACAGTAACGCCTCCGGCTTTTCAAAGCCTCTGTCCCCTAAAAGGTGACTGGCACCTTTGCGTCTTTTAAACGTAAACGTATTTCTTAGCAATCAAGAATTTTGCTTGACGGCGGTAGCTTTTTCATAGATGTTCCGAATTTTACTTCCGAATTTTACTTCTTTCTTTTTTGGTCCTCCCTTTGCTGGATTTGTCTTTATATTCCTGTATTTTTTTGAAAACAGAATCATCAATATCTGCATTCTTTGCATTATTTACGACATCTATAAGAATTTCTTCATAATTCTTATAGAATGACGTAACATTAACCATTTCTCGAAGTTTAAATTGGTAGATACCCTTTATTCTTTTATAAGGCACAACAAAGAAGAAATCGGGAGTCTTAGGATTATAGGATTGAGAAACTTTCCAAACATCCTCCCACTTAATAAAAAGTGGACAACTAATAATTTTACGCATCACTACTGAAGATAGCGAAATACCTTTATCACTAACTACAATTGTTTGGGCATGACCAGACACGATTATTATAAGCATTGTTGAACTACTAACAAATATTAATATTAGTTCCCATAATTTAAAATCACTTTTCAAAACAAAACTAAAAGAAAGCATAATCAAAACAAAATAAATAGGTAAAATTTTATCGTATCTAATTCTATAAAATTTCATCATTAATTTTTGTCCACATAGTTATTATAAGCTTTTTTACTTATAGAAACTAAATACCCAATGCCACCTACTACAGCAACCCCAGCAACTGCCGTTACCCAAGCAGGTGCAGTAGCTCCAGCGATCACAATAGTTGTCCCTGCCCCAAAAAGATATCCAACAGCCCCGATACCGGCAAAATATCCAGCAGTATTTGCTCCAGCAGCAAAAATAACCTTTTTAGCTTTTTTGCCATGAGAATCTCCTTGAACTTTACAAATTTCATAAATCTCAAACCCAGTAGCAGCAAAAGTAAATCCAGCACCTAATTTACTTGCAGTGCCTCCCCATTTATCAAATTGATTTGGCAATAAACCGCTAGTGCTAATTGGTTTCGTGCCAATTTCTCCCCAATAAGGACCGTAGTTCACTACATTGGAAGCTGCTTCAATGCCACCAGCAGCAGCTGAACCCCATGAACTAATATCTTCTGCTGTAGAATTTTCCTCTAACCCAAAAGGATCAATAAGATTCACCGGATCATTGAGCACATACCCATAAACATCCACATCCCCGCCAGCAAAGCCGATGGGATCTTTGGCGGTCCAGCGGCCGGTTGCCGGATCATAATCCCGAAAACCAAAATGAACCAAACCAATATCCCGATCATCCAATCCGCCAGCAAAACCAAACGGAACGGTGAACGTTGGGTTGGTGTCGGCGATGATATTCCCAAACGAATCATAGTCAATACGTTTGACTATCGCGCCTGTCGCATCATAAACCGCGCGCAATGATCCGACCTGATCATAATCACAGGATTGCTTCACTTCGTTCGCAATGACACAAAAGAGGAACAATCGAATCTATAGCTTTCAAAAACTCCCAATTCAGGCAGCGCTGCCTGAATTGCCTTTAAAGAGAAAACAAACATTAAAGTGCCAGTTGGCACCTTTGCGTTCTTGTTGTTAAAGTTATTTCAACGTGGCACTCACAGTAACGCCTCCGGCTTTTTTAATGGTGCCATTGATCTTTTTGGCTATCCGACGACATTGTCATTGCGAGGAACCGCAGGTGCGAAGCAATCTTCGTCGAAGAAATAAGAAAATGTCAAAGAACCGTACAGATATCAAAAGCCTCTGTCCCCTAAAAGGTGACTGGCACCTTTGCTTCACCTTTGCTTTCAGAAGTTAGGGAACTTCTGCCGAAGCGAAGCAATCTTCGTCGAAGAAATAAGAAAATGTCAAAGAACCGTACAGATATCAAAAGCCTCTGTCCCCTAAAAGGTGACTGGCACCTTTGCGTCTATTTCAGCGTGGCACCCACAGTAACGCCTCCGGCTTTTTTAGAAACGGTCCCACTTATTTGATTGTGCCATTAATCTTTTTGGCAATCCGACGACATTGTCATTGCGAGGAACCGCAGGTGACGAAGCAATCTTCGTCGAAGAAATAAGAAAATGTCAAAGAACTGTAAAAAGCCTCTGTCCCCTAAAAGGTGACTGGCACCTTTGCGTCTCGAGGAACCGCAGGTGACGAAGCAATCTTAGTCAAAAAAAATGTCAAAGAACGTAAATTGAACCCGGCACTTTTGGAAGTGTTCCGAATTTTATTTCGAATTTTATTTCACAGATATCAAAAGCCTCTGTCCCCTAAAAGGTGACTGGCACCTTTGCGTCTCCTTTGCGTCTTTGAGCACGAATAGATGTTTGGGTATATTTTACCTTTTAAAAAGTTGTCCGGTTATTAAACATATTTCTTAGCAATCAAGAATTTTGCTTGACGGCGGTAGCTTTTTCATAGATGTTCCGAATTTTATTGTTGTCGAATTATTTCAGCGTGGCACCCACAGTAACGCCTCCGGTTTTTCCACTCGGCTTTCTCCTTTCTACACGTTATAAATATCTATATCAATAAAAGCTTCTAGATCATTAATTAATCTAACAATGTCCGATTCTAAATGTATAGATGGAATCTCATTACTGTAAATATATACAGCGCTTGTAAAAGCAGCACTCAATTTAAACTTTTTCTGAGCCGTTAGTATTTGTTTTATGTGAGGATTCAACTTATTAACTAAATCGCGAATTTGACTTCCTAAACACATGCAATGTTGTGAATTAATTGTCAGAGCCCATCCATTTTCGCTATGAAGCAAAATAGGATTATCCTTGATTTTTCTTTCTCCAATTTTCCAAATATTAGATGGTTTAATTTTAATTATTTCCAGTAATTCTTGCGGTTCAAAATCATTGCCAAATAATAAAAAACTTGATGTTATAACAGTTTTCATAATATAAACCTCATAAATTATTTATATTAAATCCTGTTGGATCTCCAGAACCTTGTCCGTTTTTTGGTTTGACATAAATATTACCCTTTGCATCCTTGAATAAATCAAATTTACTAGCTTGATATTTTGGTTTCAAATCATGCGGATGTATTCCTTGGCTCTCTAGCAATTTTATTTCTCCCTTGCTGAGTTTATTCATTTGGGCAGGAGATTTATCTGAAGAACCCGCAGATCCACGATTATTGTTTAATTTTTCCCATATACTTTCTCCAGCTTTTTTTATAGTTTCAATCCATGCTTTACCATTTGCAATTGAATATGCAATAAATGGATCCTTCCAAAAGCCTTCATCCCACCAAGCTTGCGCAGCATAACCAAATTGTTCTTTCCATTCATCTGACGTGCCCAAAAATTCATCCCAATAATCATCCCAACACAATCCATTCGGATCTATGAGATTCACCGGATCATTGAGGACATACCCATATAGATCCACATCCCCCCCAGCAAAGCCGATTGGATCTTTGGCG
>JACKFI010000013.1 GCA_020632555.1 Candidatus Omnitrophota bacterium
ACATTAATGTTTTGCGGAAAATATTTTACAGCGTCTTTAACAGTGCCGTCAAAAAGAATGGTTTCACTGTTAATGGTTGATAAATAAATTTTTTGCTTTTCTAGATAATCGCTTTGAGTAAACCCATTAATTGGTTTACGACTGGTGAGAATAATCTTTTTGACTTTGACTAAGCTGGCGGCTTTGAGCGCATCAATGCCAGCAACAGCGCCAGATGGAACGAGTATTTGGCAGTGATTTTTTGCCGCTGCTGTAAAAAGTTTGTTGTTGTGTAGTAATTTCCCGACACTCATGGCAAGAACATGACGGCCAGCTAACAGTGCTTCGTAGATGAATTCATCAGTTTTTGCGGCATTAACAGCTTCAACCATAAGGTCACAGCTGGCAATGAGTTCTTTGAGAGAACGTTTTTTAAGTTTGTTTTTCTTTAAGGTTTTTGAAAGATTGGACATTTTGGCTGGATCGCAGTCGTAAAACCCAATCAGCTGGCAGCAATCTTTTAATTCCCGAGAAATACTTTTGGCAATACGGGAACCGATTGCACCACAGCCTAGAATTCCAATTTTCAATTTCTTTACGGCAAGAGCCATATTTTTTATGTTATTTCAAAGTGATACGAATATTGTCAATTAAACGTGTTTGTCCCCAACGTGCTGCAACCATTAAAAGAACATTGCCTTTGATTTCGTTAAGGGGCATCAGATTTTCAGCGTCAACGGATGCGACATAATCAATTTTGCCATGACTTAAGGTGCGAATATTTTGTTCAATCAAATAACGTATCCGTGTTGCATTGCGTATGCCGTGTTGGATTTCATCCCTAGCTAAACACAAGGAGCGGTATAAAACAGATGCTTCTTTGCGTTCTGCAATGGATAAGTACTTGTTTCTTGAACTCATTGCTAACCCGTCGGGTTCGCGTATTGTTGGACAAAGAAATACTTTTGTGGCGAAATTTAAATCTTGCACCAAGCGCTTTAAAATCACACATTGCTGGGCATCTTTTTGTCCCAAATACATGGTGTCGGGTCGAAGAATATTAAGAAGTTTGGCAACAACCGTTGCGACACCGGTAAAGTGCCCCGGCCGAAATCGCCCACAAAGAACGTCGCTTAAATTCTTAATTTCTACTGTTGTCAAATATCCCGGCGGGTACATCAATTTCTCCGACGGATAAAAGATTATATCAATATTTTCTTTCTTTGCCAATAAAACATCATTTTTTTTCTCTCGAGGGTATTTCGTGAAATCCTCAGTAGGCCCAAATTGTGTGGGGTTAACAAAAATACTTAAAACACAGATTTTGTTTTCTTTTTTTGCTCGGCGCAATAAGGACAGATGCCCTTCATGCAGAGCTCCCATCGTCGGGACAAAACCAATGGTCTTATTCTTTTTTCGTGCTAAAGATAGTTGGGCTTGAACTTGCGTGATCGTCGTTGTGATGATCATAGAAAATTATTATTCAAATTGGGCGCGATTTCTTTTAAAGGATTAAGAACGAATTTTCTTTTTTTGATTTCAGGATGGGGAATTTGTAATCCTTTATTTTTAATTTTTAAATTACCGTAAAGCAAAATATCCAAGTCAATGGGGCGCGGGCCATTTTTAAGTCCGTGAATTCGTCCGATGGTATGTTCAATCCTTTTTGTTTGTTTGAGCAATTGCGTAGGTGAAAGACGTGTTTGTGCTTCGAGGGCGCCATTGAGGTAACTGGCTTGTGGAATTCCACCAATGGGCTGTGTTTCAATAGCGCGAGAGATTTTGGTGACAGTTATTTTGGCTTGATTCAGAAGTTTCACCGCGGCATTGATGTTTTTCTGGCGATCACCCATGTTGGAGCCATACGCTAAGTAAACAGTTGGCATAATTTATAAGATCTTACTCAAACGATTGACTGCTTCGGTTAAACGTTCGGTCGGCATGGTAATGGTCATTCGCACAAATCCTTCTCCAGCCGGTCCAAATCCAACGCCCGGAGTAACGACAATATTTGCCTTTTCTAAAAATGCCGCGGCTGTTTCCATTGATGAATTAAATCCTTTGGGAAGTCTACCCCAGACATAAAAGGCGGCTTTGGGTGGTGGAATTTTCCAGCCTAAGCTACGTAAACCATTGATCAAGCAATCTCGGCGTTCTTCATACATACTTCGCAAATCATTTAATTCTTCGGGTTTTGTTCTCAGAGCGGTAATCCCAGCAACTTGAATGGCTTGAAAAATTCCCGAATCAAAATTTGATTTGACCTTGGCCAATGCGGCAACCAGCTTTGGATTTCCACAAGCCCAACCGATGCGCCAGCCTGTCATATTGTATGTTTTTGAGAAAGAGTGAAATTCGATAGCGATATCTTTGGCACCATCAACTTCCAAAATGCTGGGCGGTTTTTCTCCGTCAAAATAAATTTCAGAATACGCCATGTCGGAAATAAGAATAATCCCTTTCTCTTTGGCTAATGCCACGAGTTCTTTGTAAAACTCAAGATTTGCTGTAGCGGATGTTGGATTATTGGGGTAGTTGATATACATAAATTTCGCGTCTTTGATTTCAGCTAGTTTCTTTAAGTCTGGTAAAAAGCCATGGCTTTCTTTTAATGGCAAATTTGTTATTTTCCCGCCGGCAAAAGTGATGGTTGGCCGATAGGCCGGATAAGCGGGGTCTGTCAGGATGACTTTATCTTTGGGATTGATAATTCCCAAAGGCAGATGAGCCAGTCCTTCTTTGGAACCGATCAAGGGATAAATTTCTGTGTCAGGATTTAGGTCAACACCAAATCGTCCTTTAAACCATACGGCAATTTCGGTGCGCAGTGCCGGCAAGCCCGCGTCAAAAGCGTACCGGTGATTAGCGGGATCCGCAATGGCGGTTTTCATCGTTTCAATTATATGCGGAAAAGTTGGGGTATCCGGATCACCAACGCCTAAGTCAATGATGTCGCGGCCTTGCGCACGGGCTTGGCGTTTGGCTTTGTCGATTTCAACAAAAAGATATGGCGGCAATTCTTTGAGTCGGTCAGCAAATTCGATATTCAATGCGGTTTCTATCGGCATAGTAGCTCTCCTGAATCAGTAATAAATGATTTCGAAGATGTTTTTAAGATTTTAATCCGAGAACATCCTGCATATTAAATAAACCTTTGGTTTTCTTTTTTAGAAATTTCGCAGCAATCAGGGACCCTTTGACAAAAATATCACGACTTTTAGCATGATGAAAAATGATAATGCTGTCCTCTGGGCTTTCAAAAATCACTTTATGATCACCGATGATTTCGCCTTGGCGGATGGATTCAATGTTGGCAACTCTCTTAGATGAAGCGGCTTCAATATATTCAGCAATTGTTTTTGCTGTCCCTGAGGGAGCGTCTTTTTTGTGAATATGATGAGCTTCAACCATTGAGATAACATAATTGTCAGGTGTTTTTTTGGAAATCATTTCGCTAAGTTTAAAAAACACATTGACGCCCACTGACATATTGGAAGAAAAAACAATGGGAATTTTGGTAGATGCTGTTTTGATTGCTTTTTTTTGTGCATCGTTTAATCCCGTGGTGCCGATCACCATTTTGACTTTGTGTTTAACGCAAGCTTTGATATTGGCCATGGTTGCTTCTGGCGTTGTGAAGTCAATGAGAACCTGACAGTTTTTTAAGGCTTCTGTGTTGGAACTAATGGCAATGCCTGCAATCTCTCCTTTGATACCGGGACGTTCCAGCAAAACGGATAGTTTAAAAGCTTTATCAGCCAGCGCTAAAGTGGTAATGCGCTGTCCCATTCTTCCTTGACATCCGCTGACGGCTAAACGAATCATGGGTTATCCTTTCAGCAAACCGTAGTTTTTTAAAGCGGTTTTTAATTGTTCCTGATGTGCAGGTGACATTTCGCACAGGGGTAAGCGAATGTCCGCTGAGCATAGACCCAGCAAAGCCATAGCCGCTTTTACCGGAATAGGATTGGTTTCAATAAATAAAACTTGTAGCAGTGGCAAGATTTTGTAATGGGTTTTTTGTGCGGCCGTAATATTCCCAGCATGAAAGTCTGTGATAATTTTGAGAATATCCTTAGGAACAATATTAGCTGCAACCGAAATAACGCCGCTGCCGCCAATGCTTAAGATGGGCAATAAGAGAGCATCATCGCCAGAAAGCAGGATAAAGTTTTTAGGACAGAGTAATTTTATGGTTTGCATTTGACTCAGAGAGCCAGACGCTTCTTTGACGCCGATAATGTTTTTGCAGTCGTATGCCAAGCGGGCAACCGTTGTGGGTTCAATATTAACCGCGGTGCGGCCAGCGATATTATAAAGAATGATCGGAATGTTGGCGCACTGGGAAACAGCTTTAAAATGACGATAAAGTCCTTCTTGTGTTGGCTTGTTGTAGTAAGGGCTGACTTGTAAAACACCGTTAGCGCCCATTTTTGCGGCGTGCTTGGTTAAAGCGACTGCTTCCGCCGTCGAGTTTGAGCCAGTGCCAGCAATAATAGGCACGCGACCTTGCGCGGTTTGAATACAAATATCAATGACTCGGGTATGTTCATCATTGCTTAATGTCGGCGATTCGCCAGTTGTTCCGCAGGGAACAATACCGTTGGTGCCGCTTTTGATTTGAAATTCAACAAGCTTGCGCAGTGTCGGTTCATCAATTTGACCATCTTTAAACGGTGTGGCGATCGCAACAATCGAGCCTTTAAACATTTTTTGTCATTTCCTCCTAAGTTTAATAAAAGTATTCACCTTGTGCGATAAATTTGGCACTGCCTTTTAACCAGACATTGGTTATTTTTTGTGTGACAATATCGAATGACACTGAAAGCGTTTCACGGCTTTGAGTTAAAACATTCATTGATGCCTTCTTCTGATCACGTTGCAAAGTTTCTGGATTAGCTTGCAAATAAGAAACTATGGCGGCGGCAACACTACCTGTTCCGCAAGCACGGGTTTCACCTTCTACGCCGCGCTCATAAGTTCGCACCGCAACGCAATTCTCAGTCATTTGCTCGACAAAATTAACATTGGTTCCTCGCGGTTTAAAAGCTTTGTGATGACGGATTAAAGCCCCAATTGGATTAACGGCAATATCGGCTAAACCATGAACATAAACAATGGTGTGCGGCACACCGGTATCAATATAGTGAACATGGAGATTTTTGTCATTGAGATTTATAGAAATATTCGGTTGATAATCGGTCGGGTCACTTAAGCGGACACGCGCGATTTCACCTTTAGCCTCTCCTAAAATAAGGCCAGCTAATGTCTCTATTGAAAATAATTTCTTGGCGGGCTTTTTGTGATGGGCAATATAGGCCGCCAAACAGCGTGCGCCATTGCCACACATTTCTGCTTCTGAGCCGTCGGCATTGATAATGCGCATGCGGTAATCCGCGGTTTTGGATTTATCGAGTATCAAAATTCCATCAGCGCCAATGCCGTTGGTGCGATGGCATGCGTTAAGGGCTAGCTTTTGATAGTCGAGTTTTGTATTGGCTTGAATGACCAAAAAGTCATTGCCTGCTCCGACCATTTTTGTGAAGGGAATTGTTCGTTTTAACATATTATTTTTTCTTTAAAAATGACGGCACGGTTTCTCCGCGCAATAAATCTTCATAGGTTTCACGCTTTTTAACTACAGCAAATATTTTGTCTTTGACCAAAACTTCCGGGACGCGGCAGCGAACATTGTAATTGCTGGACATCACATAACCATAAGCACCCGTGCTCATCACGGCTAAAAGGTCACCATTTTTTAAAGCGGGTAATTGTCGATCTCTTCCCAAGAAATCGCCGCTTTCACAAATTGGCCCAACAACATCCATCAGCATGGTTTTGGCAGATGTCGATTTGACCGTAACGATTTCATGGTACGCATCATACAGGGACGGGCGCAGTAAATCATTCATTCCGCCGTCGACAATCAAAAACTTTTTGAAACCATTATCTTTCAAATACAAAACTTTGGTGACAAAAATTCCGGCATTGCCGACAATAAAACGACCCGGTTCCATCACAATTTTAAGGCCTGTTTTTTCCAGATATGGCAGAATTGCGTCGGCATAATTTTGCGCGGTTTGCGGATTTTCATCTTTGTAAATAATCCCCATTCCCCCGCCGATGTCCAGGTATTCTATATCATTTTTTTCGTCGCGCAAGCTTTCTAAAAATTCAATGAGTTTTTTAATCGCATTAATAAAAGGTTTGGCGCTGATAATTTGTGAACCGATATGAATATGCAAACCAATGATTTTGATATGTTTGTATTTTTTCCGTTCTTTTAATATTTTGCGGGTGGATGCTAAGTCAATGCCAAATTTATTTTTTAATGTTCCAGTTGTAATAAAGTTGTGTGTTGCCGCGGCGACATCGGGGTTAATGCGCAAAGCTACGGGTGCGATTTTGCCCATTCTTTTTGCGATGCGGTTGATTTCAGTCAGTTCAGGTACAGACTCAACATTGAAAAAAAGAATGCCCGCTTTGAGGGCGATCATGATTTCTTCTTCAGTTTTGCCAACAGATGCAAAAACAATTTTCTTAGGATCAGCGCCGATTTTACGCGCTTTATTAAGTTCACCCAGTGAAACAATATCAAAACCGGCCCCGTAATTAGCCAATGTTTTGAGTACAGCCAAATTGCCATTGGATTTCATGGCAAAACAAACGATGGGATTGACTTTGGCAAAAGCGCGTTGGATTTTTGTTAAATGGTCGACTAAGGTATTGTGGCTGTAAAGATAAAATGGTGTTCCGACCGCTTTAGCAACGTCAGCAACTTTAACATTTTCGCAATACAATTCTTTGTTTCTAAATTTGAAGTCATGCATAATACCGTGAGCCCCTTTGAAATTATTACTTTAGAATACTTTTCGAGCGGTTGAATACCTTAAGATTAATGTCTGTAGTATTTAGCCACTAGCCTTTTCTTCGAGTGAAATCCGCCATACGCCGGGGCGGGTGAACATTCCGGCGGCAGGTTAATCGGAACCACATCGTAAAGTTTACTTTTTTAGCGATTTCTTAGAATTAATAGACGTTTTTGGGTTGATAATTTTGTTTACAATTCTTTCATTGAGCGTTGGATGAAACTTCTTTAATTCTGAATCACTCATATTTTTAATTTTAACAGTATTGGCTAATTTGTGTTGAATCAAATGTCCGATAATTTTATGAGCATCTTTAAATGCAACACCATTTTGTACCAAATAGTCGGACAAATCTGTTGCATACAGCGATTCATCTTCAAGTTGGATCTCGATGTTTTCTTTCTTAAACTCAACATTTTTGAAAAGCTCGGTTAAAACGGCCAGTTCTTTCTGAACGATTTCAAAAGAATCAAACAACGGCTCTTTATCAAGTTGCATGTCCCGATTATAGGAAAGCGGCAAGCCTTTCATCATCGTCAAAACATTGGTCAGGTTGCCGAATAAGCGCCCACTGTAACCGCGCACCAGTTCCAGGACATCGGGATTTTTCTTTTGCGGCATTAAGGAACTGCCGGTACAAAAAGCATCATCAATATTAATAAAATCAAATTCTTGCGTCGACCAAAGGATCATATCTTCTGCTAATCGTGACAAATGCATGCCGATGGTTGCCAAAGTATTTAAGCTTTCGATAATAAAGTCACGATCACTAACCGCATCCAAAGAGTTTTTAGTCGGCTCAATATCCATTAAAAAAGAACTGTTTTTGTGCTGATAATATCCCGCCGGAATAAAGGTGCCCGCCAAAGCGCCAGCGCCTAAGGTCAAATCAATATTCATAGCCGCATTGTACAATCGTTGATGGTCGCGACTGAGCATTTGAATATAAGCAGAAAAATACTCAATTATACTAACCGGTATGGCATGTTGCAAATGTGTGAACCCGGGAATAATCAGCTCACGGTTTTTGGTTGCCAGTTTCTCTAATGATTCGATCAAATGTTCAATATTTTTTTGTGTGTAAAAAAGATTGTCAAGTGTGTAAGCCTTAACGTCAAGGGCAACCTGGTCATTGCGCGAGCGGCAGGTGTGTAATTTTAAGCCGGCCTTGCCTGTTTTGATTTCGACTAAGTGCTGAATATAAGAATGAATGTCTTCAAATGATAAGTCGATTTTAAAAGTTTCGTTCTCGATGGTTTTAAGAATGGCTTTTAGCGCGCTTTGAATTTTCTTATGTTCGCGGACATTTAACAATTTTGCTTTTTTCAAAATGTCAATGTGCGCCAATGATCCTAAGACATCGTATTTGGCTAGCTTGTAGTCAAAATGAATGGAATTTGTAAACTTTTCAACAAGTTTATGAGTTCCTTTGCTAAATCGTCCACCCCAGAGTTTTGTCATAATATCCCCAAAATTGATGTTAGGCTTCAGGAATACGGTAGTGCCCAAAGTTTTAAGAATCCTTCAGCCATTTTTTGATCAAATTGATCTTTGTCCCCGTAGGTTGCCATTTGCAATTTATAACGGGAATATTTTGATTTGCGACCAACGACAATGCAATTGCCTTTGTAAAGCTTAAGGCGCACGGTGCCGGTGACATTTTTTTGTGTTTCATTAATATAGGCATCAAGTTGTTTTTTTAACGGTGTTTCCCATAAACCGTTATAAATCAGTTGAGCGTATTTTGGCGAAATCAGCTGTTTGTAATGAGCTGTCTCGCGATCCAGAACCAAGGCCTCAAGTTCTTGATGAGCCAGATAAAGAATCAGGCCCGCTGGATTTTCATAAATTTCTCGAGACTTGATTCCGACCAAACGATTTTCAATGGTGTCTACGCGACCAACGCCGTTTTTACCGCCCAAAGCATTGAGTTCATTGATCAAATTCAGCGGTTGATAGTTTTTTCCATCAATTGCCGTCGGTGTGCCATCTTTGAAATCAATTTCAATATAGGTTGGTTTGTTGGGCGCTTTTTCCGGGCTAACGGTAAAATGATAAATTTCTTCCGGAGGCTCGACCCAAGGATCTTCCAAAACACCACATTCAATACTGCGGCCGTAAAGATTGATATCAATGCTGTACGGACTTTTTTTCGTAACGCTCACTGGAATTTTGTGCTGGAGTGCATAATCAATTTCTTCTTCGCGGGTTTTAAATTCCCAAACGCGGACGGGAGCGATATGTTCAAGGCTGGGATCCAAAAGCCGGATTGTTGTTTCAAAGCGAACTTGATCATTACCCTTGCCGGTACAACCATGTGCGACGGCCGTTGCGTTTTCTTTGTGCGCGATTTCAACTTGGTGCTTGGCGATCAATGGCCGTGACAGCGCCGTGGCTAAAAGATATTTGTTTTCATAAATTGCGTTGGCTCGAATAGCAGGAAAAACATAATCGCTAACAAATTCTTTTTGCAAATTTAAAACATGAACTTTGCTGGCGCCGGTTTTTAAGGCGCGTTCTTTGATAATATCAAAATCTTCCCCTTGCCCGACATCGGCAATCATCGCTATGACATCATAGCCTTTGTCTTGCAACCATTTGATGGCGCAGGAAGTATCCAATCCGCCGGAATATGCTAAAACAACTTTTTTCATTTTATATTTTCCTTTCCTAAGAGGTATAACAAAATCGCTTTTTGGGCGTGCAGCCGGTTTTCGGCTTGATCAAAAATAACCGAATGTGAACCGTCAATTATTTCTTCTGTTACTTCCTGACCGCGATGCGCAGGCAAACAATGCATAAAAACATAATTTTTGTCAGCGTAAGCGACCATTTTTTTATTAATTTGATAATCATTGAAGATTTTGAGACGTTTTTTAGCTTCTTTTTCTTGTCCCATACTCACCCAAGTGTCTGCATAAATCACATTGGCTTTTTTAATGGCTTCAATGGGATTAGTGGTTAAAGTGATCTTTGTCCCAGTTTCTAATGCCAGTTCCTGCGCCGCTTTGACAACAATATCCAATGGCGCATAGCCTTTGGGATAAGCGATGGTAATGTTGACGCCGAGTTTGGCGCTGATGATCATCAGCGAATGGCAAACATTGTTTCCGTCGCCAATGTAAGTTAGTTGAATGCCCTTTAAAGCACCTAAATGTTCGCGAATCGTGAGCATATCGGCCATGGCTTGACATGGATGAGAAAGATCGGTCAAACCGTTGATCACGGGAACGGTCGCGAATTTAGCAAGTTCGACAACATCTTTATGAGAAAATGTGCGAGCTACAATACCATCCAAATACCGAGAAAGTGTTTGTGCCACATCAGAGGTTGTTTCTCGTTTGCCCAGATTAATTTCTTCTGGGCCCAAATAAATACAATTGCCACCTAGCTGATGAATGCCAACTTCAAACGAAACGCGTGTGCGATTGGAAGGTTTTTGAAAAATCAAACCAATCGTTTTTCCCTTAAGGTCGTCGGTGATACGGTTCTTGGCATTTTTGAGACGATAGGCATTATCCAAAAGTTTAGCAAGTTCCGCATTGGTATAACTTTTGAGGCTAACAAAATCTCGCTTGGTGATTGGTTTTTTCATTTTTTGATACTCTTAAGTGTTAGTATTTTTCGTTACTTTCTCAAACGCAAGATCCAAAATACGAATCGCTTTATCAATTTGTTTTTTATTAACATTTAAAGCTGGCATAATGCGCAGAACTTTTGCTTGGGTGCAATTGATGAGCAGCCCGTTGGCCAGACATTCGTCAACAATCGCTTTTGCTTCGAGGGAAAGTTCCACGCCGATCATCAATCCTAGTCCACGCACTTTAAGAATGCAATTAAATTTTTCTTTTAATTGCCCAAGTTTCTCGAGGAGATAGTCTCCCATGACGCGGGCATTCTTGAGCATGCCTTCGCTTTTGATGGCTTTAAAAACGCCGAGACTGGCTTTGCAAATGACGGCACCTCCGCCAAAGGTTGAGGCGTGCATGCCGGGTTTGAGCGTTGTGCTGATGGAATCTTTGACAACCAAAACGCCGATGGGCAGTCCGCCGCCTAAAGCCTTGGCCAAAGTCATTAAGTCGGGGGTAATGCCATAATGTTTGAAGGCAAACATTTCTCCGGTTCGTCCCATGCCTGTTTGTACCTCGTCGAAAATAAGCAAAATATCTTTTTTGTCGCATAATGCTCGAACTTCTTTGAGGTACTCTTGTGTTGCAATGTGAATCCCGCCTTCACCTTGAATGGGCTCTAACATAATAGCGATGGTTTTGTCAGTTATGGCATTTTTAAGTGCTTCGATATTATTAAAAGGCACATGCACAAATCCGGGAACTAATGGGGCGAAACCATCTTGATATTTGGTTTGACCGGTTGCGCTTAATGCACCCATGGTTCGCCCGTGAAAAGAATTGAGCATGGTGATGATTTCAAATCGCTGGCCTTTGCCGTAAGCATGAGCGAATTTGATAGCTCCCTCCGCTGCTTCCGCGCCACTATTGCAGAAAAAAACTTTGCCCGCAAAACTATGGCTGATGATTTCTTTGGCCAGCTTGGCTTGGTGCAAGTGATAGAGATTATTGGGGACAAAAAGCAATGTGCCAACTTGATCGCGAATTGCCGACATAACTTTGGGATGACAATGGCCAACATTATTCACACCCCACCCCGGGAAAAAGTCGAGATACTTTTTATTGTCAATGTCGGTTAAAACCATACCTTTTCCCTTAACAAAAATAAGCGGTGTGCGGGTATAGGTTCCGAGAATATATTTTTCGTAATTGTCGAAGATGTCTTGTTTTTTCATGATGATATTTATTAGGTTTTTTAATTTATCGAGTTATCCCGATGCGACTATCATTTGTCTGCTAAAATTTGTGTTCCAATCCCTTTATCGGTAAAGATTTCTAGTAACAAAGCGTGACGTACACGGGCATCCACAATATGCGCTTTATGGACTCCGCATGAGAGAACTTCCATACAGGAACGAACTTTGGGGATCATGCCGCCGCTAATTGTGCCATCATTAATCAATTGTTTAACTTCTTTGACTGTTAAGCTTGAGATTAGAGATTCACGATCTTGACCATCTTTTAAAACACCGGGAACGTCAGTTAAAAGCACAATTTTTTCAGCTTTTAAAGAAGCGGCGATAGCACCAGCGACTTCGTCCGCGTTAACATTGTGCGGTTGCTGTTCGACGCTGATTCCCATGGGTGAAATAACAGTAATATGGCCTTCGCGCAAATGCTGTTCAATCGCTTCTTTTTCAATTTCAGTGATAGTCCCAACAAAACCTAAATCACGGGATGATTTCTTTTTTTCAACATAAATGATATTTTCATGTCCTTTGAGACCAGTAACATCTCCTTTTAAACCTTTGATTTCTTCAACAATTTTGGCGTTTAATTTTCCGAGTTCTTCGCCTACAACTTGTAATGTTTTATTATCAGTGACACGAATGCCTTCATGAAAGATGGCTTCTCCGCCTAATTCTTTAATACGCTTGCTGATATGTGGGCCGCCGCCGTGCACAATAATCGCGCGAATTCCGACGTAGCTTAAAAAAACAATATCTTCTAGCACATTTTTGCGGATGATTGGGTCATCGAGAATGCTGCCGCCGTATTTGATCACAAATACTTTTCGTCGAAACTCATGGATATAAGGAATAGCTTCAACCAGAACATCGGCCTTATCGATAAAATTTTGCATGGATTAAGTATACTTTCCGTTGATGTGCACGTATTGGGGCGAAAGATCAGAGGTGTAAACAATGGCTTTATTTTGACCGAGTTTTAAAAAGACATTGATTTTGATATGTTTCTTTGCAAAAGAACTGAACGTGATTTTGATTGTGTTCTCGGTGACCCCTAGGCTTAATGAACCAACGGCCGCTGCGACGCGTCCCCAATTGGGATTGCTGCCGTATGCCGCTGTTTTGACTAAATTTGAATTGGCGATGGCCAAAGCAATGGTTTTTGCTTGGGTGTGGCTTTTTGCGCCATCAACTAAAATTTCAATAAATTTGGTCGCGCCCTCTCCGTCTAAAACAATTTTCTTGGCCAAGTCAGTACAAATAAACGTTAGCGCTTGGGTGAACTTTTGAAAGTCAGCATTAGCTGAACTGATCAGCGGATTGCCAGAAAATCCATTGGCCATCACGCTGACCATATCATTGGTGCTCATACAACCGTCAACGCTAATGCAATTAAAGGAATGATCAGTTGCAGCTAATAAGGCTTGTTTTAACATTTTGCTCGTAATGGCCGCGTCGGTGGTGATGAAACAGAGCATGGTGGCCATATTCGGCTGAATCATGCCCGAACCTTTCGCGCAACCGCCGATGATAACTTTTTTACCGCCTAAAGTGATTTGGACGGCAATTTCTTTTTGGGTTAAATCCGTTGTTAAAATTCCTTTGGCAGCCAAGTGGCCCTTGTGGGTGCTTAATCCTGCGACCAACGCTGGTGCCGCAGCTTTGATTTTTTCAAAAGGCAATTGTTTTCCGATAATACCGGTTGAGGCGACAATCACATCTTGAGTTTTTATTTTAAGCAATTTGCTGATTAAGGCAGCGGTTTTTTGGGCCACAGCAAAACCTTTTTTACCAGTAAAGCAATTTGCATTACCGCTGTTACAGATTACGGCTTGGGCGCGATTATTTTTCAAATATTCTTTGGCTAAAACCAATGGCGCGGCTTTAACAGAATTTTTAGTGTATACCCCAGCGGTTGGACAAGCAACGTCGGAGACGATCAAAGACAAATCTGGCTTTCCAGATTTCTTGATACCGGCGGCTAATCCATTGGCGCTAAATCCTTGGGCGGACGTGACTGTCCCCTTATTTAAAATTTTCATAGGAGACCTTCCGTTTCCGCAAAGCCGCACATGATATTCATGTTTTGAACGGCTTGGCCCGCTGCGCCTTTGATCAAATTATCAATAATGCTTGTTACCACAATCAGGTTGCCTGCGGGGTTAAGCGCAATGCCGATATCACAGAAGTTGGTGTTTACGACATCTTTTAATTCTGGTTGAACACCGAGTTTTCGCACTCGAACAAAAGGTTCATTCTTGTAAAACTTTGTATAAAGCGAATGCATGTTTTCAATGGTCGTGGTGGTATGGAGTTGAATATAAATTGTTTCTAATATCCCTTTATTGATTGGCAAAAGATGCGTAATAAATGTCAGGTCAAAGTTTTTTCCGGAAGCATTGGCCAAATAGTTATCGATTTCCGGGCTGTGTTGATGATTAAAAACTTTGTAAGCTTTAAAGTTTTCATTGACTTCGCAAAACATAAGACTTGCCGTCATTTTTTTCCCGGCTCCACTGACACCCGATTTAGCGTCGATAATAATGTTTTTAATGTTGTCAGTCATACTGATTGCAGCCGGTAAAGAGCCTAAAAGCGCGGCTGTTGGATAACATCCGGGATTCGATAAAAGTTGTGCTGTTTTGATTTTTTCTCGATACATTTCTGGTAAACCATAAATAGCGTTTTTTAGATTGATTGTGTCTGTGTGTGGGTGTGCATACCATTGTTCGTAATCATTGGCGTGTTTTAAACGATAATCGCCGCTCAAATCAATAATACGCTTGCCTGCGGCAATCAACTTGGGCGTGATGTCCATTGATGAAGTATGAGGAACAGCCAAAAAAATAATATCGCATTGTTCAATTGCATTTTGAAGTGAGAATTTCTCGCAAATCAATTTTGTTCGGTTGGCTAATTGAGGCCAGATTTCATCCAAAGAGCCCGATGTGTTGTGAGCGCTGACATAGGTTAATCGAATCTTGGGATGCTTAAGCAATAACTCTAAAACAGCGAGTCCCGAATAGCCGCTGACGCCGACGATTCCGGCCCGGATCATATTGTTTTTCATGATTCAATTTCCTTTATTTTTGAAAAAATGTCGGTTAATCTTAAATTAAAAAACCTATCTCGTCAACTCTTTTATCGAGGAGCAAGATAGGTTTTTTAGAAAGATGATAATTTTTTTGATGTTAACGTTTAACCCATTGGAATTTCTTCCGTGCTCCTTTTTGGCCAGGTTTTTTTCTTTCCTTCATTCTTGGATCACGGCGTAAACAATCTCCCTTACGTAAGGATGGTTTGGTTGCATCATCAAAATAGACTAAAGCACGCGAAAGCCCAAGGCGCATAGCCCCTGCTTGTCCTGACATGCCGCCGCCGCTACAGCTGGCAGTGATATCAAATTTATTTTCAATACTTGTGATTTTGAAAGGATCCAAAATGCTGATGCGATCTGTTTCGCGCACAAAGTATTGTTCGAATGGACGATTGTTGACAGTGATTTTACCTGTTCCTGGTGTCAAATTGACACGAGCAATGGAACATTTACGACGACCTGTTGCAGAGTATTTAACAATTTCAACCATTTTATATAGTCCTTTAAAAATTAAATTGTAACAACGATCGGGCTTTGAGCCTGATGTGGATGTTTATCGTCAGCGTATACACGCAGACGACGTCTGATGGCATTGCCCAATGGCCCTTTGGAGATCATGCGGTCAACCGCTAAGTGCATGGCTTCGGTTGGAGCTTTTTTGAGCAAATCTCCTAAAGCGATGCGACGTTGTCCTGATGGATAACCCGAATAGCGTTGGTAGATTTTGTCAGTCAACTTTTTGCCAGTGACTTTGATTTTCCCAGCATTAACAATGACAACTAAATCTCCGCTATCAAAATGTGTGGTAAAATCAGCGCGATGTTTGCCGCGTAAATAATGAGCAGCTTTGGCAGCAACGCGGCCAAGAATCTTATCTGCTGCGTCAATGACGTAGCATTTTTTTTCAGCAGTTGATACGTTGGGTAGAAATGTTTTTGCAATTTTCATAATGTGTGTCCATTCAAGTAGTGTTCAAAGTTCAGAGAATATACCATTGAGGTGATATTTTGTCAATAAATTATTTCTGTGTGCCCCGCCAACCCGGTTGTTTTTCTGTTTTCTTATTCGCGAATTTTATCGGGTCATCGTTATGATTTGATTCGAAGAAATTTATTAAATTCTTTAAATTTCCATAACCACAAGCCGGTCAAAACAATCACTGGTACAACAATAAATTTTATAAAAATCTGAAAAAGCAAATATTTGCTAAAGGGTGAATAAATGTAACATAAAATCACCAATCCGAAAACAATATGCACCCACTGTAAAACAATACGCGTCTGATTCGTCGTCATTATCGCGCCGTCCTAACAATAAAGAACTTCTTCTGACCAGCTGTCAATTCAACCTGCCCTATATTCTGATTTCCAACCACAACCTCATACTTTCCGGGTTCAACCAATAGCCGCCCAATCCGTATCTGGGCAGGTAAAGTTTGCCAACTGCGCAAATCCGCCCGTTCAGAAATTATATTGTATAAACTCCCCACAATCTTAACCGCTAGCGCCGCCCCATCGCCATGATTGTGTTCCAGGCGATTTTCAATTGCTTTTTGCGTGATATATTTTCCCGCCGGCCTGGCAATAGCTTTGGCAAGCACACGAATTTTGCGATCTTCCAAATTCTTAATCGCAATGGCGGCGATATCTTCACTAAGTTCACTAAAATTAAAACGCTTTATTGCAATGTGCTCTGGCAAAGCCGCTATCTGAGTGGTCATCGGGACATAAAAACGTTGTTCATAGCGAGGGAAGGAAAACTGCATAATATATCCGTCGGGCAAAGGAATAGGAATTTCGCTGGACACTTTAATCGGTGAAAGCCCTTGATACTCAACAACAATAATTTCACCGCTTTTTTGTTTATCTTCCCACGAAGAATATGTGATGTTGGTAAAAGCATCCCGGTATTGATTTAAATCACGATCACCAAATTTTTGCGCTGCGGCTAAAAGATTTTCTTTGAGAATTTGCGGCGTTGCTGTTGCGTAACGTTTCTGATAATCTTGTTCATACGCTTGCCAACTTAGTCGATACGAGATTACGGCATCATTCAAATTGCCCACCGTTTCATACAATATTCCCATCAAAAGCCGCGCGAAAGCATCCTGCCGATAAACATTCTTTTGATTGGCTGGATACTGATCATTAATCAGATTCAAAACCGAATCAACATCCCTGGCTTCAACCAAGGCTGCTTCAAAGTTTCCTAAAGCCGCAAAATTCAGAGCTTGAAAAACATTAATCAACACTCTTTCAAAATCTTCACCACGATAAGGCAGGGCATAATCATTCCACAACCAACTGCTGGTTATTTTGGATACCGATTGAGTATATAATTGGTCATATTTGAGTTTTGCCTGCTCAAAAACATCAATGCTCTCTTGATAACGTCCAGCCAAATGCAAAACCAGCCCTTTGTCGTAAAGTAACAAAAGTTCATTATTGGTTCCGTATTTTTGTGGATTTTCAAGAATTTGCAGAGCTTGATCAAAACGACCAGCCACAGCCAGTTCGTTGACTTTCGGGGCGGTATTCATCACACCCGCGCAAGAACTTAATGAGATGACTAAACACAGCAGGCAAAAAGCACTGCGACAGAATTGAATAAAAACCATTCAGGAGTCAGCGATCGTGGTTTATAAAGAATATTTGCTTTTTTCAACGACTTTTTTAATGCTGTCGCTGCCCAACCAAACTTTTCGATTTGTCTCAAGGTCAATCAACTCCAAATTCACTTGATACATAACGACATAACGGCCTTTGGTCTCATCCTTAACCGAATTGATACTGCCAATCAGAATAAAATCCGCACCGGTTTCTTGTCCTTTGCGCTTCATCGTTTCGGCTGATGTATTGCCGTCCTGTTGATCATTGCGTTCATCACGAACTTGAAACCGTTCCGTCTTGGAAGCAACAAATTGAACTTTACCTGAATTTAATAAGCTGCGTTCCAAAGCCTTGGTAAACACTTCACTATTAATGTGTTCTGAACTTTGATTCTTAATATCTCCCACGATCACAACCGGCGGACGATTCTTTTGTCCTAAAAACATTGGTTGCCAGCTTTGCATTGTACAGTCGGCAATCATTGCGTCAGCAACTTTTTGACTATCGGTATCATTCCAACGACCGCTAAAATCCACTTGTTTATCAACTGCTATACGTTTGACCTTGGTTGATGCACAACCGCTAAACAATACAGAAACTCCTGCTAAAACTACAAAAACCACAGTTTGCAAACGCTTCATATCAACTCCTTGGTTATTTTTTCTTTAAGACGCCTATTCTACCCTTCAAAGCTCATTTTAACAAAAGAAATTTTATTGCGGTTTTTCAACAATCTTTGCTTTCAATTGTTGCAAATATCTTTCATCCACCGGATAACCCACCTGCTGCGCGTGCTGGGCTTGTTCCAGGGCTTGATGATATTTGCCCATTCTTTGATAAACATCAGAACAAATCAAATGAGCAATGGGATCTGATTTCTTTAAAGAAATCGCCTGTCGGCAATCTTGTAAAGCCTGTGGCAATATATTCATTTGCAAATAGCAAATAGCACGATTTTTATATGCATCCAAATGATGAGGTTTTAACTCAATGGCTGTTGTAAAGTCGTGCACAGCTTGTTCCATTTTCCCCAATTTCATTAATAAAGCGCCTCGATTAGAATAGCCCAAAAGATAATTGCTATTAGCGGCAACAGCACTGTCATAATCTTTTAAAGCCGCCGCATAATCTCCCTTTCTCTCCGCTAGCAAAGCCCGATTGTTATAGGCGCCGCTATATTTCCCATTCAACTCAATAGCTTTAGAATATGAGGCAAACGCATTGTCAGCATCGCCTAACCGTTCATAGGTCATTGCCAAATTTTTATGAGCTTTCGCATAATGAGGATTAAGCTGCACTGCTTGCTTGTAATCAGCCAAAGCCAAATCAAATTGCTGACGAGCTTCATAAATGCGGCCACGATTATTAAAAGCCAAAAAAGATGTGGGAGTATGTTCAATCGTATAATTCCAAAAAACAAACGAATTTTTCCATATCCCAACTTGATAGAAAGTTTTGACCGATAAAAACACAGCTAGAATCAGCAAACATGTCGCAACAACAGTTTTTCCTAGAGCAGTTGAAAAGAATTTTGATTTCCAGACTTTCTGGAGCGCATAACCACCCAAAAAACAAAACCCTGCGCTGGGAAGATACATATAGCGGTCGGCCACCATTTGCATCACCCGGCTATAATCCAAATTCAGCAAAAAGAAAATTGAGAAAAAATACCACAAAAACGCCAAACGAAACCAACGATTGGCATATTTCCAAAAAGCAAGAAGGCTTGCCCCAATCACGACGATTGAAGACCAATACTCAAAACGGAAAATACTCATCGGTAAAGCCGGAATATAATGCGGAACAAACAAAATCGGCCAAAAGAATTTTTTCAAATAAAATGCCCCGGCCCAAAACCGCAACAATGAACCTGGGCCAGAATTTTGTCCGACAATACCAGTATTAATTGAATACGTTATCCACGCGAAAGGAAAAACAAGCAGCCCATAAGGAATTTTATTAAACCAATCCTCTTTTTTAAACGACCCATTATAAAACCAATCGCACGCTAATAAAATCAGAGGCAAGCTCAAAGCCATCGGTTTAGCCAAAATGCTCAATAATCCCATTCCAAGCGAAATGCTGTAATCCTCCCAATGACGTGATTTTAAAAATTGCAAATAACCTAAAACCGATGCCAAATAAAATACACTGTATAAAACATCTTTACGTTCCGTCGCCCAAACAACTGATTCGACGTGCATTGGATGCAAAGCAAAAACAAAAGCCGCAAAACAAGCGCCAATAGATTTTAAACCTAGAGCCATTCCCAAACGAAAAATTAAAAAGACCACTATCAAATGCAATAGAATATTATTGAGATGATAAAGAAAGGGATTATTGCCGACCAGGTGATATTCCAGGGCGAATGAAAATATGGTTAAAGGAATATAGGTGCGTTGAACGGTGGACGTAAAAATACGTTTCAGGCTTTCTGGGGACAATGAACGAATTTGTGGATTTTCGGTAATGTGCTTACCATCGTCTAAATTAATAAATTCATGCCGTAAAGCTGGAGCATAAATCAAAAAAGTTAAAACAAGAATAAGGCCGATAGTAAGTTTTGTAGAATGGAATTTCAGAAAGGACATCATCATATCAAATTAAGTTGCCGGCGCTTCAGGTCGTTTCGGCGGCTGCGGAAAATGCCCCTCTAAGGCTTGTTCAATGATATCTTTAACCTCATCGCTAAAATCTTGTTTTAAAATCCATTCTAAATAAGGACGATCTGTTTTGGTGATTTCTTGCAAACTCACTCTTCTGGCGTACTTGCCAAACATCATATATAACTCGCCATTCCACCAGCGCAATTTACGGTCTGTATCAAAAAATTCGGTACGTTTACGATAATCAAAATCTTTCAATGCTTCGATTGTATCATTGCCATTGCCGTATTTTTGAACTTGTGCGGACAAAACATCCAAAGTTGCTTGCGTATCCGCCAAAGCCGAATGAGCATCTTTTAATTCCTGATGGCAATAAAACGCATATGCCGCCGACAAATCCCGCCGCTCATGCAAATGATAAACTTTTTGCGCGTCATAAATATTGCGCTTAGTCCAATCAAATTTAATCCCGCATTCGGTAAATTCGCGTTCCAATAAAGGCAAGTCAAAACGTTCCACGTTAAAACCACCCAAATCAGCATCTTCTAAAAAACGGAAAACTTGCGGCGCGATATCACGAAATTTCGGAGCGTCTTTAACATGCGTGTCATTAATTCCTGTAACTTCTGTTACCTCCGGCGGTATTGGCATCCCGGGATTAACATAAGTTTCATAAGTTGTCTTGGTCCCATCTGGAAAGCTGCGAATCATCGCGATTTCAATAATTTTATCCTTTTCAATCCAAACCCCTGTTGTCTCCAAATCCAAAACAACCAATGCCTTTGTCAATTTCATCTTCTTCTCCGTATCATTCTGATCATCTGTCCGCGCTTGAAAGTCTAAACTTAACTGTTTTTCCATAAGATGTCTTAACCTTTGTATCAGTTTACGACTAATGATTACAAATTTTGCTGCGATCGGTTTGAAAGCCTTGTGAGGTGTTGATAAATTTTCCACGAGAATGTAAAAAATCAATAATCCCCCCAGCATCCATATCGGTGACGCTGCAGGTATGGTACCGAGCATTTTTCCCAAACTTTTCATGCAATAGACGCCTTAAGCTTTCCTTGGTAAAGCTTTCCTTTAACGTCAACATCAACTCCATCACTGCATGCCCATGAATTGATTCTGTCATAATTTCCTCCAATAATATTATTCATCATCCCAACTGCGGAACGGTTTATATCCAGAACGATCTGTTTCCATTGTGACATATTTGCTCAAAATCACGCCTTCATCCAAAAAACGAGAAACGCGTGTATACATTGAGCCGCTAGCATCCCATGAACGACGCGGCGAAGTGTCAATTTGCGGCCGCAAAAGATACAGATTATTCTTAGCTCGTGTCGCTGCCACATAAAAAAGCCGCCGCTCTTCTTCAATCGCAGCCTCATTGTTCATCGACTGATAAGACGGCAAATAACCTTCGGTCACGCAGATTAAGAAAACCGTATGCCATTCTAAACCTTTAGCTGAATGAATAGTCGACAAGATAAGATTATTTTCACCGTGCGTCATTATTGCTTTCTCAACCAAACTTTTTTCCGGTGGTTCTAATGCCATATCGGTTAAGAACTCTTCGAGTGTTAAATAACGCTGCGCAATATTTTCCAATGAACCCAAATCATTGAGCCGTTTTTCATAATCATCATAATGATTCATCAAAAGCGGTGTATAAAAATCCAGCAAAATTTTTAGAATCTTGGCAGGATGTTCAACCGTCCAATCGATATCTTTAAGGATTTTGAATAATTGCCGGAGCTCTGGTTTCTTTTGAAAAATCTTTCCGTCGATTTGCAAACCTTTGCGTTGCCGTACAACTTCTTCGATAATCTGTATAGCTGTCTTTTCGCCGACACCTTTAACCAACATCAGAACCCGCTGCCAAGCCACTTCACTTAAAGGGTTATAAATAATTTGCAAGCACGCCAAGACATCTTTGATATGGGCTGCTTCAATAAATTTTTGACCGCCATATTTGACAAAAGGAATGCCAGCCGAAGCTAGCTCAAATTCCAAATCATTGGAATGCCAACCAGAACGAAACAAAATCGCGATTTCACTTAAACTAACCCCTTGCTCAAGCAATTCTCCAATCTTTTTAACGATATAACGAGATTGACCATTGTCATTATAAACATCAACGTACACGGGCAAAGTCTTTCCGCCATTGCGCGTAAAAAGTTCTTTCTCAAATTTTTCACCGGCAGAATTAATCACTTCATTGGTCAAATCTAAAATCGGTTGAGTGGAACGATAATTTTCTTCTAATGTGATAATCTTGGTCCCAGAAAAAATATGCGGAAAATCGATGATATTCTTAAAATGGGCGCCGCGAAAAGAGTAAATGCTTTGGCTGTCATCGCCAACAACCATAACATTCTTATGTGATACCGCTAATAATTGCACAATTTGCGCCTGCATTTTATTGGTATCCTGATACTCATCTACCATGATGTATTGATAATATTCTGACAAATGCTCACGAATATGCTGATGATCTGTTAAAAGTTTTTTTAAATACACCAAAAGATCATCATAGTCCAAAAGGGCTAGGCCATGTTTATAGCGAATATACTCCTCCTTAATATGTGCAATAAATCCCGACCATTGGGCAAATTGCGGATATTCTTCGCCAACCACCTCATCTATGGCCAACCCTTTATTGATACTTTTAGAAATAATCGCCAACAAAGTATTTTTCTTGGGAAACCGCTTATCCCATTGCCGGCTCATTTGATTACGCACCAAGTTAATCGCGCTTTCGGCATCGTCTTGATCTAAAATCGAAAAGAATCGCGGCAGATTCACATGCTCAGCGTAACGCCGCAAAATAAAATTTGCAAATGAATGAAAGGTCCCGCCTGATACCTGATGACAACGTTCATCCAAAAGATTGGCTGCCCGCTTGAGCATTTCGCGAGAAGCCCGACGAGTAAAAGTTAATAATAAAATCCTCTCTGGCGCTATGCCTTGTTCAACAAGATGCGCGGTTCGATAAACCAGCACCCGAGTCTTACCGCTGCCGGCACCGGCAATAACCAAATACGACCCCTTGGTTGAAAGCACTGCTTCCAATTGGGCAGGATTCAATTCTTTCTCATAATTAATATTTGCAGACATTCGAAATATTTCCGTATAATTCTTTGTGTTTAATGATTTTAAGCTTAGGCAAGATAACACCAAACCAGCAGCAAATCAAATAAGTCCCGTTGAAAACATAACAATGACAACAATAACAGCTCCCACAATAATAGAAAAAACCAAAAGCAGAATAATCCAATCCAGCGGATCTTCCGGCATCAATTGATCTTTCATGAACTGACCAAAACGAGCGATAACCAACTCCTTAAGTTGAAGGATCCTGAATCGTTCGATAAAGTTCAATCATCAATTGCTGATGATCATTCTCCCCTTGTGCTTGATAAGCATTGATCAAATTGTTTAAAACACGCCGCACAATATCAACCGCTTTGGCTGATGATGAATCATGCTCATTTATAACAGGCCCAGAGTGAAGAATTTCTTTTTCCTGAAGAATTTTGCCGCCATTAAAACAATCAATCAATAACCCTTTTGATTTCACAAATACCTTAGCCATAAAATGCCCCGGGAAATTATACCCTTCAATCACAAATCCCAAACGCGCTCCTACCAAAATATAAACACAGGACAAGCTGATCGGCAAGCCTCTTTTTTCATTTAAAACATACAGCAAATTGCTGCACTGCGGATTGTAATAATCCGTTTTTGCACCCGTATAGCCTTTAACCTCGAACAAAAATTTGGCTAACTCTAGAGCATTATTTTCCTGAGCAAAAGCCAAATATTCCGTAGCCAGATTATTCAAAAGAACACTGACGTTTTGCGTCGCGTATTGAAATTTTAAACCGCTCTGAAATTGAGCCAAAAGTGATAAAGCTGTTTCTAGTTTTTCCAAATCTAAAGTCTGTTCTGCCCAACTTGACCAACCTTGCAATAAAGTTTCACGATCATATTTAAGCAAGATTTTCTCTAGTGCAATCGTTCTGGTCTGTACTATTTCTGGCGGAAGTTTAGCCAATTCGTCTTTTAATGTTGAACCAAAAGCCGTTAAATGTTTTACAATTTGTGCGCGAATCTCTGCTGATTCATCATCCAACAAATTTAAAAGATACGGCAACTGTTTAGGATCCGGCATTTGTGTATTTTCAACGGACATGTTTTTTTACCTTTTCAACTAAATCGGGTCCACTGATTGGTTTCACTAAATAATCCTTGACCCCATTAAATTTGAAAATCGGACGAACATCAGGCTGAGCGGTCAGCACAATAACCGGAGTTTCTTTTTGCACTTCTAGTTTTTGTATCTCCAACATAAACGTATATCCATTCATATTGGGCATATTCACATCCAAGACAATCAAATCGGGATTAACTTCGGCCACAACCGATAACCCTTCATCTCCATCGAAAGCGGTTTCAACATGAAAACCCTCTTTAATCAAATTCAACTTAACAATTTTTGCATTAATCCGATCATCATCAATCACAAGAATTTTCTTCTTCATAAAATATCCTTTGTTTGATGCTATCCCGCACGATTAAGCTTCCCATGTCCACTGGCATGATTAGCTAAAGCCATATTTACAATACGACGAATCAAATGATTGTAATCCATGCCATCTTTCTGCGCTGCTTGAGCAACTTCATCAATTTTAGCAATACAAGGATTCGCGTTAGGTTCAATAAAATATATTTTATTATCGGCAGTAACCCGAATGTCGAAGCGAACATAACTGTTCATGTTCAAGGCCCGATACGCGCGTTTACAAACTTCTGCGAGATTCTCAGCAACACCATCTGCCAACTTTCCTGTCGCGACACTCTTGATCTTCCAACGGGCCCGATACTTGTCATCCCACTTGGCCTTATAGGTCGCAATGCGCGGTTCATCATCTGGTAATTCTCCAAACTTTAATTCGCGTGATGGCAAAACTTTAAGTTGTTTATTCCCCATCACCGTAACATACAATTCACGACCTTCAATGTATTCTTCCGCAATAGCATCCAGCTGCATATTGTCATGAATAAATCGGATTCGTTCGACAAAAGTTGCATCACTATCCACAACTGAAGCTTGCGAAATTCCGCGCGAAGCTTCTTCACACAAAGGTTTGATAACAGCTGGCAGCTTCACTGTTTGTGGCCGCCAGACCTTTTGACCGCGATAAAACGTGTGAAATCTCGCAACCTTTAAACGATGAAACCGTAAAATCTTTTTACTCAAAGCTTTGTTATTACAAATCAACAGCACATCCGCGCTGGCGCCAGTATAAGGAATATTTAACAACTCTAACAAAGCCGCGATATTTTTTTCTAAATAGGTATTGTCATTATAAACTTCAACAAGATTAAAAACCACGTCTGGCTGGAATTCTTTGACTTCCTCTAAAAGAGGTGCAATATCATTAAAAAGTCCCAATCGTCTGACTTCATAACCATTGGCCAATAATGCTTCATACACATCTCGCTCAGTATACATATTCTCTGGATCGGCGAATTCTTCTTTAAATTCATAGCCGCGCGGTGTTACATACGGTGTATGAAAAAGCTCCAAAACTTTGAGTTTCTTTTTCATCGTTTTTTCTTTCCTTCATCCCCGCGATACCAACCGGTATAAATATAATTCATCACCAAAGTCGTAATATAAACGGTCACATTCGCCAGAACAATGGGTTGTTCTGCTGCAGCAAAAAGTTTTAACTCTCTTGAACGTTGAATCATCGCATTTAAAAGCTTGCTGACAACGTATTTTCTTTCTCCTGTCCAACGAACAATATCAGCGACAATATTTTTTTCATAACGTTTTAAAAAACTCGCACCAGGCACAGTGTGTTCTGTATCTGAATTAACATTAAAGATTTTTTTTAAATTTTCGTCATGAAAGTCAGGAAATTCTTCTGCCCAAAATTCGCGCTTTTTCTTATAAAAACTATTCAGCGTCACTTTAATATTTTTAACATGCCAATGCTTAACGCCCTTTGGCAATGCGGGATCTTTGCCAATTACCCCTTTCATCAAGTCTGAAACGTACAATAACTTTTTCAAAGCAGGCCATCCTTGATACGTCTTTTGCCAATTTGACGACGGTGTTAACCATACAGCAAACGTCTCAACAAAATCTTCATCTGGATGAAACTGAGCATAAAACCCGTCTAAATGTCGCACATAATTTTTACTATACGGTCTAAAACGAAATGTGTCCCCATATTCTTTGGAAGATGGCCCAAAGATCTGCTGCCATCTTTTTTTCTTATGCAATTGATAAGCATAACTGATCGCGTGCCCGCATTCGTGCCGCAAAAGCTTCATGCATGCTTCTTTGCTTTCACCTTCAGCTTCCAACATCATTTTCTTTTCTAAACGAATCAAGGCTGGATGGGCCAAATAGAACGGAATCCCAATAACGGGTTCTCCCAGTGGAGTTAACCATTCGTCAGCCAGATAGCAAATTGGACGGAATTTTAATCCTTTGCCTTCAAGTTCCGAATAAAGTTGCGCAATGCAATCGGCCAACCAAGTTCCCTCGATAGCCAATGGCAAATCACAAATACGCAAAGCTAAAAGCTCATCTTCGGTCAAATTCGCGATATCGACTTTATTCAACTTCATCCTCAAGTTTTCTCATCAACCCATTAACCTCTTCAACCAAGGCGGCAGGTGCAAGTTTTAAAGCTTCCATATCCTTTTGAAAAGACCGTAAAGCACTGAGAAGTTTTTTGACCGCTGCCAGATTGCGTTTTTCACGTTCTTCATCGGGGTCAACTTTTTTGCGCTCTTTCATCAAGCTGACAAGGTCTTTGCGAACTTCAGCCGCTTCGCGACCTTTTTCAAAAACCGATTCTTTCAATTGCGCATAATCCTCTTTATTAAGCTCCTTGCGAGCACGAGCTAGCCGCAGGACATTGAGTGCATCACAGCTGGGCACCTGCACAGGATCACGATCGTCGCGGAATTCTTTTTTTAAATACTCTGGTTCATCTTGCTCAAGGAAAAAATACGTTTTTAGAAGCTTGTTGGCTGTTTCTTTATTAACTCCTAATTCACCTTCTGTGTAATGTTCAAATTTCTCAAAACCCCATGCCGTAAAAAGTTTATCTTTATACACAGGGTACAAATTCTGGCCCAAGTGCAACCAAGCAGTTTTAAATTCTTTAGAAAATTGAATCAATTGATCGCGAATCAAATCCGCGGTAATACTGCTCTTTAACTTTTTCTGTCGTTGCTTTTCTTCATAAACTTCTGTATCGGTCATAACCATAATGCTTTCCTTTCATACAAATGACTTGCAAATGAAACGTATTTTAACATTGATTAACAAACTCAACAATCAATCCCATTGCTATTTAAATATTCTTAAGCGTCACCTGTTGTTGAATCACAGCTAATTGGGCTGAATCTAATTGCCCAGGAACAGATGTTAAAACGTTGGCTGTTCCCGCCGCTACAGCAAAGGCAATCGCACCGCCAAAATTGCTTTTTTGTGTCAAAGCAAAAAGCAATCCCGCCATCATAGCGTCACCCGAACCCAAAACATTCACCGTTTTTATTTGGGGTCCAGATGCACGCCAATACTGTTGACCGTCGCTTGCAACCGCACCTTTGGTTCCTAATGAAATAATGGCTCGCGCAGCACCCAAAGACAATAATTGTTTTAGAGCATCCTTTAAGTGTTGATAGCTTCGCAATTTTCGTTTTAACAACATTTGCGCTTCATCATGATTAATTTTTACCAAAAATGGGCGACCCTTTAACGCTGAACATAAATCTGAACCGCTGGCATCAACTAAAACCTTCCCCCCATTGTTTTGAGCCACTTTCACCAGCTCACGATAAAACTCGGGTGGACTTGCGTTAATGCCACGTCCGCTTAAAACAATCCATTCCCGGTTTTCGGCAAGACGATTAAATTTATGACGAAAACTGGCCAAATCCTTTTGATCTATTATTGGCCCCGCCTCAAGAAAACGGGTCGTTTGACTGGTTTGCTGGTCCTGAATTGTCACATTAATACGCGTTTCTCCCTGAATAAAAACAAAATGATGTTCAATCCCTTCCAGAAGCAAAGCCCGTAAAAAACTTTGTCCATTAGCTCCTCCCGCAAAACCGGTAACAATAGATTTAAGGCCCAAGCATTTCAAAGCTCTCGCAACATTAATCCCTTTGCCACCTGCACTGTGCGAAATATCAATAGCTTGATGATCAGCGCCAATGTTCAAAACAGGCACTGCGATAATTTTATCAATTGTTGGATTAAGTGTAACTGTCAAAATAGAATGAACTTGAGTCATTTGTTAGAAAATCCTCTGAAAAAGGCCATTCTTGCGCATTTTAACCAAATTTGATACAATCGCTCTTTTCGTAAAAACCCTTAAAATAATCTTATGCGACAAAAAACACATATAAAATTAACCTTTGCCAGCTTATGCACGCTGTGTGTTTTTGTTCTAACTGCTAAACCGTGTTTTGCCACGCAAAAATCAATCCCCATAGGTCATTTACACATACGCCAAGAACAGTTTTTCCAAAACGGTGTTTTAATTTCCCGCCCTGTCCAAAGCGATCAAAAAATCGTCGCTATTGTATCACAAAACCAGATTCGCACCATTGAAGATTATGCCGCCTGGCTTGAAAAGAACATGATATACCAAACGGATCCTAAAGAAGATCAATGGCTGACTCCTGAAGAGTTTCTTAAAATTAAACGCGGTGATTGCGAAGACTTTGCTTTTTTAAATTCGCACGCTTTGCGTGTTCTGGGGTTTACTCCGCACATCATTACATTGTCCTCAACAAAAAACGCTCACGCTATCTGCGCTTTTAAATATGCAGGCGCATTTTATTGGCTGGATAATACTAAACTAAAATCTTCAACAGCAACCGACCTAACCGCTTTTGTCAAAGAACTCACCAACCAACTGCATTATTTGCGTTCTTTTGAGCTTGATCCTGTATCCAAGCGTGCAAATTTAATTTATCAAGCAACTTAAAGTTCCCACAATGATTTGCCCTAACCCTGCATAAAGTCTCCTCAATAGAATCAATCAATATCTTCCATTGGATCTGGATGAAGAAATTGATACCCCAGGACTCTTTTGACTTTATCATTAACAACAACCTTCGAAATATTTCTTTCTTCTGCAATAAATTCCGGAATAGCTAGCCCTCGCTGTCGCGCGGCCTTTGTATAAAGTTCTCGTCGTGTTGGATGGTTATCTGAACAAGCATTAAAGATTTCCCCTCTTACATTTTGTGTAATAATCTCTTGAATCAAACCAACCGCATCATCCTGATGAACCAAATTTACAGAACTTTCCGCACCCATCAAATCTTTTTGACCAGCCAAAAAAGCACCTATCTTTCGCCCCGAACCATATAATCCCGCCAAACGAACAATCGTCGCATTAAAACACTGATTCGATAAAAGCTCTTTTTCAATAGTTAGTAAAACTTTTGAACGATCATGTTCCGGCTGAAAAACAGTATCTTCATCAGCCTGCGCAATATTCTCAGGATAGATTGAAGTTGAACTGGTAAAAATAACAAACTGAACTTTTTTACTCTTTTCACATTCAAAAATAATAGATTGGATTTGATTATAATATTCTTGCGGGTTTTTAAAATTACGGCGAAAAGGCAAAGTGATCACAACGATATCACTATTAAAAAAATCATCAACATGATTTCCTTGAATCTTTTCTGAAGCTGTTAAACAAAAAGAAAAGATCCCCGCTTTTTGGAGAACAGGGATCTTTTGTAAATCCGTTGTTGAACCTTTAACACGATAACCTTGCGCAAGCAATACTTTTGCCAGCGGTAAACCCAACCATCCACACCCTAAAATACTAATAGAGAGAAAAGGAGTCACTGATTGAAGGCGATCTCTCAAACAAAATTATTATACCTAATTAACATGTCCTAAAAATAATAAGTTCTGTTTCCTGGTACATGTTAATTATTGACCGGCAGCATTCTTTAGTTCTCGCCAAGTCTGTTCACCAACAATCCCATCAACCTTCAAACCATGATCTTTTTGAAATTTTGAAATAGCGGCCTTGGAACCCGTCCCAAGTTTTCCATCCACGTTTCCTTTATAGTACCCGGCGGCTTTGAGAGCCTTTTGAACTTTTTCTGCTGAAACATTAACGCGCAAAATATCATCATTTTTCGTGTAAACATCTGTTTTGCTGGTTGATGAGCGTTGTGTTTTATTACGATCAAGATCATACGCCATATCTTTCATCGTATATTTCAAATCCTTAATTTCAGCATCTTTGGCTGCGACTTGATTCTCAAGATCGCTGACCCGCAATTGAAGATCCGCAGCTGATTGACCTGATTGTGTCGTCGCACATCCTGTTAAAAACATCAAAACTCCAGCCAATAGCGCAAAACTCTTGAACATTGTTCACTCCTCCTTAATAACTTTTTATTTATAAAATATCAACCTGATGCTAATTCACTTTAATATGCCAGCGTATTCTAGCACAAAGTTCTTTTCTGGCTATGTCTTCTTAAGAATTCTTTTCTTGCTTTAAAAAAACGACAGAAGGTTTTTGCCTTCTGTCGAATGAAGTTGTGGTTTTAAACCACAATTACTTAAGTCAGGGTTGCTGACTTTTCGGGAGAGAAAATCTTATATTTCCAAACAATTTGTATACGCAAAGCATGACAAAAATGGACCTTGAAAACATTGCGTCCGCGATTCATATAAAAAGCGCCTTTGACTTTAAATGAAAAACTTTCCTCTTGCGATTTACTGTTAAATTTTTTGCGAATGTAGATTTGGGGCGCGGGAAGAACTTCTCCCATTTTTAGAATTTCTGCGACAACATAAACAAAACTTTTATGAACATGTGTTTTGCAATCGTGATCTTCATTATTCTCATTGATCGATATCACTTTACGCCGATGCTTCAGGGAATGCCGTTTTTTATACTCGATGGTTTTCATCGTTTTCTCCCTAAGTGGTTGGCTTTACCATACAATGAAAGTATACCATGCGAAGCATTCCCAACAAGGGCTGGACACCACAATAAAGAAACCGCTTCCTTGAATTTGCTTGTGTCAATATCACGTCGACAAAACAAAATTGCAAAGAAGTTTTAATGCGTGAAAATTAGAAATTTCTTCGGAAAGGAAAATTCACTGGCCGTTCTTGGCCAGCCAAAAGGCGTTTGATATTCGGGATATGACGAATGAAAATAAAGACACAAAAGACAAAACCCAACAGCAAAAGTTCCCAAGACTGCTTGGTTAAAAGCATTGCTACGGGTAAAACAAGGGCCGCAATCATCGAAGACAAAGAAACATAGCCACTGATAAGAAAAGGAATACTCCACGCTAAAAGAGTCACAATTAAAACAAGACGCAATGGTTCAAATTGCACCGCTAATCCAATAAGGACACCCAAGCTCGTAGCAATCCCCTTGCCGCCTTTAAATTGTAAAAAAATTGTCCAATTATGACCAATTACAACCACAACACCCAGCAGAAGGCGCAAAAAGACCTGATTGAAATCAAAAATATTTCCAACGACAATAACAGCAAGAGCTCCTTTAAGAATGTCAATCAGCAAAACAACGATTCCAACACCTTTACCTAAAATACGAAAAGCATTGGTCGCGCCAACATTTCCTGAACCATGTTGACGAATATCAATTCCTTTTAGAAATTTTCCAAATATATATGCGGTGGGAATAGAACCAAGAAAATAACTACATAAAATTCCTAAGAAAATCAACATCCAATTGACCCTCAATAATTAATCATTCAAGGATTTCAACAAAACGTGATGCAAAGGACAAGAATCAAATTTAGGACTGTAACGTTGACCATCAATCGGACAATATTTCACAACCTTGCCTTGACCACTCACCGAATCTTTAATAACTTTAACAGCACTTTGAGCTTCAGGATTTTCTCGCAATTCTTTATTTAAATCTTTCAAACCTTTTTGGTCAACAGGTTTGCCGCTCACCGAGCCCAAAACTTGCTCTACGGCAGACATCACATCTTCGGAACTTTCGCCGACAGCTTGTGGTCGCAAAATTTTAACTTTATTGGAAGAGGATGACGCACACCCGCCAATAAACACTGCAACAATAATAACCACGAAATAGGAAACTCTAAAAAAGAAAAATTTCTTTTTTAACATAACATAATCTTATTTTAAAAATCGAACACGATTCAACGGCCAATAAATCAACTGCGCTTTCCCAATAATATCCTCCTGTGGAACAAAACCCCAATAACGACTATCATGGCTTGAGCCACTATTATCGCCCAATACAAAATAATAACCGGCAGGAACTATTGTCTTTTGATTAACATCGCCATATGTTCCTCGATTATAGTAGTATGTATTTTTAATCACCGGATCTTCGACTCGCTTGCCATTGATATAAATATCGCCAAATTTGATTTCCACTGTCTCCCCGCCCACAGCAATCAATCGTTTAATAAAATCTCGTTTTGGATCTTCTGGATATTTGAATACAACAATATCGCCGCGTTTAGGATGGGAAAAACCAGGCAAGCGATAATGAGTAAACGGCACTAAAGCTCCATAAGAAAGTTTGCTGACTAACAACCGGTCACCTTCAATTAAAGTATTTCTCATGGAACCGCTGGGAATACGAAAAGCCTGGATAGAAAATGTCCGAATAAATAACGCGAGAATAAACGCGACAAGAACTGAATCTCCCCACTCACGAGCCAAAACCCAACCCGGCTGTCCAAAAAGATCAGCACGATAACCATTAGCAGATCGTCGAGAAAAAAGAAAAATAATAATGCCGGCAAAAAGATATCCAATTGGCAAAGCCAAAAGATCCCATAAAAACTTCAAAATATTCTTGCCGGCACCGAGCTTATGATTTGAAATATTATCGGTCATTTGTTTTTTCCCATGAAGTATCTTCTTTTATAAGGTTACTCAAGTTATATTTTTAATGCCGCCAAGAAAGCTTCTTGCGGAACTTCAACATTGCCAATTTGTTTAAGTTTCTTTTTCCCTTCCTTTTGTTTTTCCCACAATTTGCGCTTACGGGAAATATCCCCCCCATAACATTTCGCGGTAACATTTTTGCCAGCGGCCTTAACCTTGGCCCCCGAAATAATTCGTCCATCCGAAACAGCCTGCACCCGAACTTCAAAAAGCTGTTGAGGTATCAAATCTTTAAGTTTTCCGACCAGCGCTGAACCTTTTTCATAAGCACGATCTTTACTGACCAAACAAGAGAACGCATCGCAAATTTTGTCATTGATCATAATGTCTAACTTCGCAATATTCGCCGAAAAGAATCCCTTAAATTTATAATCAATGGAACCATATCCGCGAGTGACTGACTTAATCAAATCATTAAAATCCACAATAACTTCCGACAATGGAATATCAAAAACAACTCTCATGCGGTCGGAAACAAATTCACTTTTTACAAAACTTCCGCGTTTGCGTTTTGCCAATTCCATGACCTGATCCATGGCAGCCACCGGTGTTAAAATAGAAACTTCCAAGAATGGTTCTTCTAATTTATATTGTTCTGAAGAATCCGGCAGTTGTGCAGGATTTTCAATAAAAAACGGTTCGCCATTCTTAGGAATGCAGCGATACCGGACATTAGGCGTTGTTAAAATAAGATTCAAATCATACTCGCGTTGCAAGCGTTCTTGTACAACTTCCATATGCAGAAGTCCCAAAAACCCACAGCGAAACCCATGCCCAAACGATAAAGAACTTTCTAGCTCATACACAAAACTCGGGTCATTCAAACGCAATTTTTCAATCGCTTCCCGTAAGGCCATAAAATCTTTTGAATTTACTGGATATACACCACAAAAAACCAATGGGTTTAATTGTCGATAACCAGGCAAAGGCTGTGCCGCTGGCCGCGCGACTTCAGTAACGGTATCTCCAACCTGCACTTCGCGGGGTTCATGAATGCCACAGGTAAAATAACCAACTTCTCCCGTCGACAACCCTTTCACTTTAAATGGGTCAGGATGGAACACCCCAACTTCTTCAACATTAAATTCCCGGCCAGCATGCATCATTTTAATACGAGAACCATCTTCAATCTTGCCATTAACAACTCGGATATAAATGATAATGCCTTTATAGATATCATATTTCATATCAAAAATAAAAGCTTGCAAAGGTTGGTTCATATCGCCTTCCGGCGAAGGAATATACTCAACAATTTTTTCAAACAATGTGTCAATCCCAATGCCAGCTTTCGCGGAAATAAATTGAATATCCTGTTCTTTAAAACCCAACGCTTCTACCAATTCTGTTTTTGCGTGATTGATATCAATATTAACAATGTCAATCTTATTAACAACCGGAAGAATTTCAAGATTATTGTCAATAGCCAAATAATAATTCGCGACCGTCTGAGACTCAACACCTTGCGAAGCATCGACAACCAATAAAGCTCCCTCACAGGCGCGCAAAGATTTTTCAACCTCATAAGAGAAATCCACATGCCCCGGAGTATCAATTAAATTAAAGATATAAGTTTTTCCGTCTTTTGCCGGATATTCTATGCGAACTGCCGAGGCTTTGATTGTAATTCCCCGTTCGCGTTCAATATCCATATCATCCAGGAGTTGATTCTTAAATTTTCGCTCGTCAATCGCACCTGTAAATAAAAGCAATCGATCAGCCAAGGTGGATTTTCCATGGTCAATGTGTGCGATAATAGAAAAATTTCTAATTAAGGATTGGTCCATAAATTCTTATTTATTAAAGTATTGTAAAATTTTCTCTGCTGTCTCTTCTGCTGTTAAACCTGTTGAATCAATTACAATCGCATCATCTGCTTTTTTCAACGGCCCAACTTTGCGTGTAAAATCTTTCTGATCACGGTCATTTAATTCATCCTGCAACTGTTGTTCATTCACCGTTTTGCCTTTAGCCTGCAGCTCTTTGATTCGACGTTGAGCCCGTTCTTTAAAATCTGCATCTAAATAAAATTTCTTGGTTGCTTTTGGAAACACAACCGTGCCAATATCGCGTCCTTCAGCCACAACACTTTGCTGTTCGCCTAATTGACGTTGTAATCCAACCATAATGGCCCGCACCTCTGGCGCGCGCGCAATATAAAATGTATTATTCGTTACTTCAACAGAACGAATTTCCTCAGAAACATCGTCACCATCTAAAAAAATACGCAAACCGAATTGCGAAGCTTTCAGTTGAATCTTTGTTGTTTTAGCTAATTCTGCAAGTTGAGATCCATCTTCCAAATTAATTTTCTCACGCAACGCCTTGAACGTTAAAGCCCGATACATCGCCCCGGTATCAAGATACGAAATAGACAATCGTCTGGCCAAAATCTTAGCAACCGTACTTTTTCCGGCACCAGCAGGCCCATCGATAGCAATAACGATAATTTCAGGCTTAACTGAAGCTGTCATGTTTGGTTTTTGCATTTTTAAACACACTCAGAAGAGTCTTTTGATCATCTGTGCTAATCGCTTTGCGGATCAATGAAAGATTCTTGACCATTTCATCAATAACTTTAATCAAATTCTTCTTATTGCTCATCACAATATCCGTCCACATCTGGCTGGATGAACCAGCAATGCGAGTGGTATCTTTTAATCCCTGCGCTGCAAATGGAAGAAATTCCGGCGGGATAGCTTCCATTAAAGCATAAGCGACCACATGCGGCAAATGACTGACATATCCTAAAGTTTTATCATGTTCTTCAGGCGACATAAATTTAACATGCGCGCCAACCTTGGCCCACAATGATTTTACTCTATCACGAGCCATGCGATGGGTTTCATCCGTTGGAGTCATAATACATGTCGCATTTTTAAATAATTCCGCATGCGCATTCGCAACGCCTGACTTTTCTGAACCGGCCAAAGGATGCGATCCAACAAAATACACATTGTTTGGCAAATACTTTTGCGCCGCGGCAACAATCAGCTGCTTAGAACTTCCAACGTCTGTCACAATGCACCCTCGTCGAAGATGCGGCCCAATCGATGATAACATTCCAGTAATGGCCCCAACAGGCGTCGCTAAAACCACCAGATCAGCATTGGCCACCGCTTTACTAATGTCATGATAACCCTGATCAATAATACCTTCCTTAAGAGCTGTTGTTAAAGTCTGTTGCCCCTGCGAAAGTCCAACAATTTCTTTAGCCAAACGATTGTCTTTGATTGCTTTGGCTAAAGAACCACCAATCAAGCCTAGACCAATAATTGTTACTTTACGAAAAAGCGTCGGGCGAAGAGTAACGATCATATTTTCACTTTCTTAGAATTTTAATCCTAATTTTTATAGGATTAATGTATTGAAAATTACGATGATCCAGAATTTTTCCTATTAAATCCATTTAAATTTGGCGCAAAACCGCTTGTGCAACCAAGCGCAGCTCACCCATTAATGATTCAAACTTCTCTGGCAATAATGATTGTGCCCCATCAGAGAGAGCCTGTTGTGGATTAGAATGCACTTCAATCATTAACCCATCACATCCTGCGGCAACCCCAGCTTTGGCCGCGGCACCAACAAAATTCCAATAACCGGTAGCGTGACTGGGGTCAACCATCATAGGCAAATGGGTCAACTCTTTAACAACAGCGACCGCATTGATATCTAAAGTATTCCTGGTCGCTGTTTCGAAAGTGCGAATTCCGCGTTCACACAAAATAACATTAAAATTCCCCTTAGAAAGAATATACTCGGCAGACATCAACAATTCTTTAATTGTCGCGCTCAAACCTCGCTTTAACATAACAGGTTTTTGCGTCATGCCTAATTCTTTAAGCAAGGTGAAATTTTGCATATTACGTGCGCCAACTTGATAAATATCGCTGTATTTTCCAATCAGCTCAACATCACGAGCATCCATGACTTCGGTAATCGTCGCCATACCTGTTGCTTGCCCAACCTCTTGCAAATATTTTAAACCTTCCTCACCCAGCCCTTGAAAATCATAAGGAGATGTCCGTGGTTTAAAAGCTCCACCACGTAAAACAGTTGCCCCAGCTTTTTTAACTTCCTTGGCAATTTCCAGCAGTGCGGCGTGACTCTCAATGGAACAGGGGCCAGCCATCACAATAATCTGCTTGCCCCCAATATGAATATCATCTTTGAGCTTAATGACAGACAATTCTTTTTTGAACTCACGCGAAACCAATTTATAAGGTGCTAGAACAGGAACAACACTTTCAACACCGGGAAAAACCTCCAGTGGAGTTACGCGCAAAACATCTTCCGGCCCAATAAAACCAATAATTGTGCGCTCAACCCCACGTGAAATATGCGCCTTTAAACCCAGCGCTTCTGTCTTCTTAATCAAATGCTGCAATTGTTCTTCTGTAGCATCTGGTTTTAAAATAACAATCATGTTTTATCCTCCAATTTGTAATTATATAATCGTTTTTAAAACGCGTATAAACTGTGCATTCTCTGACGGCAGGCCAATTGAAACACGTAAATAATTCTGCAACCCCCAAAAAGTCATATCGCGAACAATCACGCCCTTCTTAAGTAAAGCCTTACAAACATGGGTTGAATTCTGTTTAACATCAATCAAAATAAAATTTGTAACTGTATCGACATAATTTAACTGCATTGCTTTAAGTTGGCGATACAGTTTTTTGCGTTCATCGGCAACTTCACAACCAATACGATGATAATATTTTTTATCATTCAAACACGCAACTGCGGCTGCTTGCGCGATAGAATTCACATTAAAAGGTTCTCGCAAACGGTTAAGAATATCTATAATCTCTTGATCAGCAATAGCATAGCCAATCCGTAAACCAGCCAAACCATAAATTTTAGAAAAAGTGCGAGACACCACCAAATTCTTATGCGTTTTGAGCAAATCAATCGTATCCGGATAGTCTTTATCATCAACGAATTCAAAATAAGCTTCATCAATAAAAACTAAAATATCTCGGCGAATACTTTCTAAAAAGCTCACAAGTTGCTTGTGAGTAACAAATGTGCCGGCAGGATTATCGGGATTGCCAATAAAAATAAGCTTGGTTTTACGGGTCACCGCATCACGCATTCTATCTAAATCATAATGAAAATTCTTAAGAGGGATGGCTTTGATCGCCGCCCCTTCCAAACGGGCCGCGATATCATAGATCAAAAATGACGGTTTAGCGATGATGACTTCTTGTCCTTGAGCGACAAAAGCACGAATGGCCATCACAATAATTTCATCTGAACCATTGCCAAAAATTAAATTTTCGCCAGAAACAGACAAACGTTTGGCTAACACCTCTCGCAAATGAAAACAACCGCCATCAGGATACCGATTTACAGATTGAGCTTCCTTAACCATTGCTTTTAAAACCGCTGGTGACGGACCATAAGGATTTTCATTTGAAGCTAACTTAATAACCTTTTTTAAATGCAACTCGCGTTTCACTTCGTCAATGGGTTTTCCAGGACGATACGGTTGCACTTCAAAAATATGTTGTTTGGCAAGATGTTTCATCATTTTGATTTAACAACCTGTTTCATGACCGGATAAGAACCTAAAACTTTCAAATACTTGCACATGCCTTCCAATTGATTCAAAGCACGTTTGACTCGCTGATCTTCTTCATGCCCTTGAAAATCAACAAAGAAATAGTAATCCCAAGCTGTCTTTTTCGACGGGCGAGATTCAATTTTAGTCAAATTAATACGAGCTTTATAAAATGGTGCCAGCATCTTATACAAAGCTCCGACATGGTCTTTAATTGAAAAAACAATGGACGTGCGATCTTCACCCGTTGGAGCAGCATCTTCCGGGCCAATAACTAAAAATCGTGTTGTATTATGCGCCAAATCATGAATGCCAGCAGCAACAGAAAGCAAACCATTGTTCTGACCAGCTTTTAACGAAGCAATTGCCGCGGCATTCTTTTCTTTAGCCGCAATTTCTGCCGCTTCCGTCGTAGATGCAACTGTTATGAGCTTGGCATTTGGCAAATTTCTCGACAACCAATTGCGACATTGTTCGAAAACCTGCCAATTCGAGTAAACTTTGGTGATTTTGTTTTTAGAAACTTTCGATAATAAATTATGGCTGATTTCCATCAACTCTTGTCGACAAATTTTCAATTCGGAGTCTACCAAAAGATCAATGGTCCACGTTACAGCGCCTTGTGTTGAATTCTCAACCGGAACAACTCCATAATGAGCTTCGCCGCTTTCAACACTTTGAAAAACATCTGAAATTGTTTTACAAGATTCATAATCAACTTGCTGACCAAAAATTCTTTGCGCCGCTTCAAACGTATACGCGCCACTTTTTCCTAAGGCCGCGATTATCAAGGGTTTTTCCAAAGACAAAGACGCTGACATAATCTCTCGATAAATTGCTTGAATAGCAGCCGCGGATAAACTGCCTTTGCTTAGGGCTTTAACACGATCCAAAACCTGCTTCTCCCTGCCCGGCGAGTAAACAGATTGGTTTTTCACAATCTTTTGTTTACCAATACTGACACTGATGTTTGCCCGCTCATTGAGCAAAGCTACAATTTTCTGATCAATCGCATCAATCTTTTTGCGATAAACATTCAAGCTCATTATTTCCCCTTTTTCTTGACCAGCATAAATCTTTTAAAAAACTAATCTTTAACAGTATGCGCATCTATCGAAGAAAAATCTTCTTGAGATTTCAACTCTCCCCGGCTAATATCTTCCATCGCTTGTTTAAGTGTTTGTGGCTCTTCGGTCACAACCGCTATTTCTTCAGGTAAAATATCCGTAACATTATTTTGTTCGACAACCATATGTTGATCAATTGGTTGAGCCATTTCAGCGCTTTCTTCAGAGAGCTCTTGCGCTGCCAGACTTTCTTTAGCCGCGATCGCTTCCGCGTGATCTAACGCTTCACTGACCTCTACGCCGGATTCTTCGGATTTCTCAATAGTTGACTGTTGGGTTTCAACATTATCAATCTCAGAACTATTGGCTAGAAGCAAAGACACATCTTCCAATTTTGGTAAATCGCGCAATGATTTCAATCCAAAATATTCTAAAAATAATTTTGCGGTCCCATAAAGATATGGCCGGCCGGGCGCATCTTTTTTACCAACAATTTTGATCAATCCTTTATCTAAAAGATGTAAAACAACACCATCTGAATTCACACCGCGCACTAATTCAATGTCTCCTCGAGAAACCGGTTGTTTGTAAGCGACTATCGCTAATGCTTCTAAAGCCGGTCGAGACAACTTTTCCTTAACTTTGGTCTTAAGAAAACTGCGGACAAAAGAAACATAATGCGAGCTTGACAGCATTTGAAAACCCCCAGCAATTTCCACAATAACCATTCCACGCTGCTGGGCTTCATATTCCTCCTGCAATTCTGTAACCAGTTTTCGAACATCCACCTGACCAACACCTTCTTGTATAACTTCTGTCAGCTGATCAAGCGCAACTGGTTTTTCGCTAATAAAAAGTAAAGCTTCAATCGCTCCTTTTAAATATTCATTGGCTGATGTGTCCATTACCCATTCATCCTTTGTTTGTAAATTTCATTTAAAAGTTCTTCGACCGATGAAATATCGCTGGATCGCTGCAAAGCTTTCGTGATCATCTCTTGAGCTTCAACTCGTTTGTACTGTAACTGCAAAAGAACCGCAAGTGCTTCCTCTGTCCAATCTGGCGCGGGCTTTTGAGCTACTGAAACAAGACCCTGGTCACGAATCAAACCAAATTTCCCAACTTTATTTTGTAATTTAGCAATAATTTCTTTGGCTTTTTGAGCACCAATTCCTGGTAAGGTTTTCAAATAATTCGCATCCGCTTCGCTAATTGCTCGTGAAATTTCAGAAAACGGTTTATTTAATGCTTTAACTGCGGCCCGCGGACCTATTCCAGATACAGTGATAATCTGTAAAAAGAAATCTTTTTCAATTTCATTAAGAAATCCAACTAAAATCGGAATACCGCTAGATTGAGACATTTGGAAATAATGATAGGTGATAAAAGTAATCTGCCCTTTCTCATCTTTATGCTGATCTAACCGTTGCAAAATCGAAGCAGGAATGAGAACTTCATAAGTTAACCCGCCAACATTCACCAAGGCGGCGTACTCATTAATTTCCGTAATTTGTCCCGTAAGCCGAGCAATCATGAACCCTCAAATTTTGTTCTGTTCTTTTGCCTAAAAGTAATATTCATCAGCGATGGCAACAGACAAGAAAATTTCATTGCATTTTAGCTGAACACCAAATCTTAAGCAATGTGTTATCCAAATTTTATCCTAACAATTTAATATCGTTCAAGATGCGCATATCCTAAAGCCAATGCTAAAGCATCGCTGGCATCTAAAGTAATCTTTTCAGGATTAAATTTTAGAATATGAGCAACAACGGCCTTGGTTTGTTCCTTTGAAGCACTGCCATTGCCAACCAAAGCTTTACGTATTCTCTTAACACTTTGTTCAACCAATTGAATTTTCCGTTGTGCACAAACCAAACAAATCACGCCACGAGCATGGCCTAAAATACAAGCAGTGGTCGGATGCTTATAATGCGCATAAAGTTTTTCTAAAATCATAACTTCAGGGGAATGCTCAACAATGATCGCATTAAGGTTCTTATAAATTTTGCTGAGCTTCTCAGAAAGAGAATCACTGACAGCAGGTTCAATGGTACCTGTCTCTATCAGACGCACAGAACGATTGACAGCTTGACTAATTTCAATAACACCATAACCTGTCGCTTTTAAACCCGGGTCAACACCCAAAATCCTCATTTTATTCCGCCATTTTTTCCATTTCTTCTTCAGAAATATCAAAATTCGCGTGGACCTCCTGAATATCTTCATGTTCTTCAAGAGCTTCCATTAAACCTAAAAGTTGTTTAGCCTCAGAACCAGCGGCTTTAACATATGCATTAGGAATTTTGGTCAACTCAGCTGTTTCAATCGGAATATTCTTCGCAGCCAAGGCGGCCTTAATCGTTTCTAAATTCGCTGCTTCGCAGGTAATTTCATAATAACTGCCTTCTGTTTTAATATCATCCGCCCCTGCTTCTAAGGCAATTTCCATTAGCTGTTCTTCACTAGCCTTACCTTTTTCTATCGAAATAAAACCTTTAGACGTAAACATCCATGATGTACTCCCCGCACCCGCTAAGCTACCATTTTTTTTAGAAAGAATATTGCGGACTTCTGCCGTGGTTCGATTTTTATTATCTGTCAATCCTTGAATCAACATGGCCACTCCACCCGGGCCATAGGCATCAAAAACCACATCTTCATAGACAACACCTGGAAGCTCACCTGTCCCTTTTTTAACAGCATTCTCAATATTAATATTTGGCATATTAAGAAAACGCGCACGAGCGATAGCTGTACGTAATCGCGGATTCGTATTGACATCGCCACCGCTGGCTCTGGCTGCAGCTGTAATTTCTCTGGTAACCTTAGTAAATGCCGCTCCACGCTTTGCGTCGGTAGCTGCTTTTTTATGCTTAATACTTGCCCACTTTGAATGCCCTGACATTGACGTCCTCCCAGTGCTGTTACATTAGTTTTTATTAATCTTTGAAATATGAAAACCTTTATTCGACAAGCAAAATTTGTACCGCAAGCTCTCGCTGACGGTACGCAACAGACCAATAAGCCGAGTTTTGTTCTTCCCGAGTTATAAAATCCAAACGGGACGATGGTTATTCAACTGACTTGAAGAGTCACCTCTCCAACTCTTGCAGCCTACCCGGAGCTAATCACAAAGCGGGTCACTTCGTCGTCTCTGTAAAGATTTTTCACAAAAGACTGTCGCTCCCTATTTGGCCTTGCTCCCTGCAGAGATTGCTCGTTTCACTCATACCGTTTTTGACGGTATTCGTGTAATCATCGCTTTCTAAAATTTCTAGAAGTTGCGATAATTACACGCGCCGAAAACAGTGTGCTCGTCTCTGTAGCTCTAATCCTCCTTGCCAATTTCCCGGCAAGTGTTCAGCGTTACCTGAATGCATTACCCTGCGGAGCTCGGACTTTCCTCCCCGAAGATGGACTTCGAGGCAACCACCTTGGCCTGCTGAACATTCTTTAATTCAAACTCATTACCCAAGGATTGTTTTTTAATTTTTTCAATCGCCTGCTTTGCAAGTCTATCCGCATGCGCGTTCTGTTCTCTGGGAATACATCTCATTTCAACAGATTTTATCTGACCAGATAACAACCGGACTTGCTTAACAAGAACCAGCAAACTTTCATTCTTAACTTTATAACGACCTGTTAACTGATAATAAACCAATTCACTGTCGGTATTGATAAAAACTTTTTCTGCTCCCTGACGAATTGCTTGTTCCAATGCTGCAATTACTGCTTTGTATTCCGCCACGTTATTGGTAGTTTCACCAATGCTTTCGGAGATTTCAAAAACTGTTTTTGTCCCATTTTTGATAACAACTCCAATCCCGGCTGGGCCAGGATTACCGCTAGCACCACCATCGGTAAATATTTCTAGAGATTTCTCATCCATGGCCAATTAAAGGTCATCTTCCAAATAGATAATCCGCGCGCATGTCTCACAAAAAACCAATTCTTTACTCATCTTAATTTGATTAGCCACCTGAGCTGGAACATTCATATAACATCCGCCGCAAACACCATTGGCAACAGCAACAATAGCCAAACCATCGGTATGTTCCAAAACACGTTCATACCGCGACAAACTGATCTTCGGAACAGACGGGACAATCATAGAACGTTGACTGGTTAAAACTTTAACTTTATCTTCTAAAACCGCTACTGAATCTTCGACAATTTTTTTTTCAGCTAAATATTTTTTTTCTTCTTGCGCGACAACACCTTTTTCTTTTTCAACAGCAGCTTTCGCTGCATCTAAAGTATCATAAGAAAGAATCAACTTCTCTTCTATCAAAGATTTGTCGGCTTTGATATGTTCAATTTCCGTAAGTTTTGCTGTGTATTCTTTATTGGTTTTGAGCAAAGAAAGCTGAGAATTAGCTTTAGCGACTGCTTCATCTTGTGTTTTCAAATCACCTTCCAAGGTCTTATGCGCAATAAGCAAACTCTTGTACTGCTCTTCATGTAAAATGAGATTAGCTTTTTTATTTTCAAAATCCTGTTTTAGTGACGTCAAATACTCTGGTTTTTGCCGCAAATCACGTTTTAAAGCATAAATATCCGCATCTAGTTTTTGGAGTTCAATTAATTTCTTAATTTGATCTTTAATGGTAAGCGCTTCATTCACTAGATTTTACCCCTTTTTAACATAACTTGATCGATAAATATAACAATCATGGACTCAGTAGGACTTGAACCTACGACCTCTGCCATGTGAGGGCAGCGCTCTAACCAGCTGAGCTATGAGTCCAAAAAATCAGAAACTCATTACTCATAGCGAAGTGCCATAAAAGTATTATGGTGCTGAGCTATGAGTCCAAAAAATCAGAAACTCATTACTCATAGCGAAGTGCCATAAAAGTATTATGGTGCTGAGCTATGAGTCCTTATACTAAAAAACATGCATCGGAAAATCATGGCGAAGTCCCTGTTGGACTGAGCTATGAGTCCAAAAAATCAGAAACTCATTATTTATAACGAAGTGTCTTTAAAGGGCCTTATAAATTTTCCTGGGCCCACCTGGACTCGAACCAGGGACCAAGGGATTATGAGTCCCCTGCTCTAACCGACTGAGCTATAGGCCCGAAGTTAAGCCAAACCTTTCAAAATTCTGAGTAAAAATGTAAGAAAATAATTTAAATTCTTTAAAGACGAAAGTTTACGATATCACAAGAGTTTAAGATTTTCAATAACTTTTGACTACTGACTAGGCACCCCGAACTCCTAATTAGAACTTTAAATGCAACATTATTTTTTAACAAAAGTATTTTTAGGCAATAGGAATCGTTTTTGTCATTTTTAACTGCCTTTTTCAGCAGCATCTTTTTGGGTGATGTTAAAGGCTATTCACATAAACATTATAATGATGAAGGCAGTCTTTCTTGCCGCATTTGTAAACTTTAATTTAGGCAGCAAGAGTTTAGTGTTGAATCTTGCCGCGCAGTGCGTGTGGTGAGGCGGAAACGATGGTGACATTGAGAAATTGACCGGCGTGATAATCGCCTTTGTCGATTAGAACCAGATGGCCACCGTCGGTGCGGCCGACGAAGTCATCTTTTAGCTTATTGGTCCCCTTTTCGGTAAGAATGGTCATGGTTTTGCCCATATGAGAGCTGTTTTTTTTATAGGTGATTTCTTTTTGAATATCTTGCAGGCGGATGATGCGCTGTTTCTTAACTTCTTCGGAAATATCATCGGGGTATTTTTTGGAGGCCAGTGTGTTTTTGCGTTGGGAATATTTAAAAATAAAAGCAGCGTCAAATTTGACGGCTTGGATAACTTTGACGGTGTCTTCGAATTCGGCGTCGGTTTCGGTAGGAAAACCGACGATAACATCGGTAGACAGAAAAATATCTGGGCAGATTTTTCGGATTTTGGCGGCCAAGGCTAGGAATTCTTCTTGTGTATAGGTGCGATTCATTAAGTCCAGCACGCGGCTATTGCCGGATTGCAATGGTAAATGAATGTTTTTGCACACTTTAGGGTTGTGGGTGACAACGTTGATGAGTTTATCGGGAAAATCTTTGGGATGCGGTGAAGTGAATCGAATGCGCTCAATACCGTCGACTTGGCTGACTGCTTGTAGAAGATCAGCGAAGTCACGAGGTTTTTCATCACTGCTAGCACTCGGAGTGTTTGTTTTTGCGATTTCTTTCTCATCTGTCATTGCGAGCGTTTTTTGCGAAGCAATCTTTGTATAGGATTGCTTCGTCGGTTCGTTTTGAACGCTTCTCGCAATGACACGTGAGATATCCAAATAAGAATTCACATTTTGACCTAAGAGGGTGACTTGTTGGAACCCTTCGCTGGCTAGACGCTTAACCTCTTCGACAATGTTTTCAACCGAGCGACTGCGTTCTCGACCGCGAGTGTAAGGCACAACGCAAAAGGTACAAAAATTGTCACAACCGCGCATGACAGAGACCCAGGCATTGACGCCGGATTTGTGCTGGGGGTAAATATCGGAATAGGTTTCAAATTCTGACAAGGTCACGTCAAACGGTTTTTCACCATTAAGCCCGGATTGGCGAATCAAATCGCCCAGGCGCTTGTAACTGTCAGGGCCGGCGATAAAATCAACGTTGAGACTTTCGTCGTCGAGAAGTTCTTGGCGCAAATTGGTCGCCATGCAGCCTAGGATGCCGATGGTTACGGGTTTGCCGTTACGGCGGTGGCGAATGTCGTGTACGCGGCCGTAAACTTTGCGATGCGCGTTTTCACGAATCGCGCAGGTGTTGAGAATCACCACGTCGGCGCTTAGCTCGTCTTGAATAAATTCAAAATTATCCTTGGCCAGCACCGCGCGAACAATTTCCGTATCCGCCTCGTTCATTTGGCAGCCGTAGGTTTCTATAAATATCTTTTTATTTATGGTTTCGGTATTCATATTTATTATTGTAGGGGCGTATTGCAATACGCCCTTACGTTTTGATTTTATTGATTAGAATTATCGGTCTTTAAATTTTTGTAATTTGTCTCTGTCCCTTTAAAGGTGACTGGCACGTTTTGTCGCTTAGACCATAAAATTCTGGCCTTCCTGAAATAAAGTCCTAAAAATTCTTCATTGCTCTTAATATTTTTCATTTTCAATTCAAACCAGACATCCCCAGTGTTAATGGTAATATTTTCAGATGGAATTGCAGAAAGCATTCTTAGGATCAAAAGGGTATCGGCGCTTTCTTTCTTCCCATAACTTGGCGCGTGCAACTCAATCTTGAGTCCATTTTGGATCTGTGGAGAAATCGAGGTATTTTGCTCCATAATTGATTTAAATTCGTCGAGAATATGCGGAAATTCAGATGGCCCACGAGCTTCCAACGAGTCACTTAAGAATATTGCGGGTTCGCCTTGAGTCAGCTGAGCTAATGCCGCTTTTGAAGGGTTCAATAAAAATACTGTAGAAAGCAACACTAAAATTTTAAAACATTGATTTTTTTTCATAAAGTTTTTTACAAAATATTTTCCTTTCATCCTAAGTATAAATTTTCTCTACCCCCCCCCAAAAGTCCTCAAATAGTGACCCCATCGACCAATGTTTAATTCAATTTATTAATCAAGTTTACCACTAAAGCCGTAATGACATCTTTTTCTTTAGGTTGGCTTTCGGCGATCATCAGTGTAATCGCGACCAAGGCATTATCGGCGATGCGTTTACTTCCGTCAGCTTTATAAAGAATTTTATTTCGGTCAAGGAACCACACAAATAATGTGGCAGCAATACGTTTATTACCATCTGAAAACGCATGATTTTTGACTACTAAATAAAGCAGATTTGCGGCTTTCTCTTCAATGCTCGGGTACAAATCTTTGGTTCCAAATGTTTGGTAAATTGCTCCCAACGCACTTTTAAATGAAGCATCTTTTTCCTGTCCGAATAAATCACTACCACCAAATTTTTGACGCATTTGTTGGATAAGTCGAATGCCTTCATCATAATTTAATTGATACGATTTTTTTGCCGTCGCTGATTTAATTTCAATACGGCCATGGTCATAATCATCAAGAACATCTAATCCATAGCTATAATCACGGATGACTTCGATTAAACCTGTTGCTTCGTCGCTGGTTAAGGCTTTGCGTTGGCTAATTTCGGCTAATAATTGCACTGTCCGCTGGAGGGCTTTTATGTTATTTGCTTGTTCTTTGAGTCGTTTTTCGTTGATGGTATAGCCGTGAATCAGATGTTGCTTTAAGATATTTGTCGCCCATATACGAAATTGAATACCTCTTTTAGAATTGACACGGTATCCCAAGGAGATAATTACGTCCAGATTAAAACATTCAATCCGTCGTTCGATTAAACGCCCACCCTCTTTTTGAACTGTTGCAAAAAATGCAACAGTTGAATTCTTATACAGTTCTTTTGAGATAAATATATTGCGTAAGTGTCGCGAAATAACCGATTTATCCCGGCCAAATAGCAAGGCGATCTGATTCAAATTTAACCAGACAGATTCGTCCTTTAACTTCACCTCAACAGAGACTTTCGATCCCTGCGGACGGAAAATGATTGTATTTTGTATTTCAGTGGAATTGGATTTTTTCATATGTGTAACCCCTTTCATGTGATTTATAAGGGGTAGTGGTATTAAAAATTAATGATGAATGTCTGCTAGAAATTCTCCCAAAGTCCGTAAATAGTGCACCCAACGGTCAGCCGTACGTCTTAATAAAGATGGTTTGTTTGGGCTTAGTAATCATTTTAAATATGGTTAACTATTCTATTTAGCAATAGTTAGGCCCTCAGTCGGATACTCGAATACTCCTCGATGGAGCAACTCATCATTTTTATAATTATCTTCGGTCATTAATTTTTCGCCTTTAACATCATAAAAAGTTTGCGTAAGTCCATCCTTTTTCCCTTGTCTATAATTAGATTTCCCCATTAAATTTCCACTCTCGTAATAAAACAATGCTATCCCTTCAATGTTGCCGTTTACATAACTCGAAACTTCTTTTGGATTGCCATTTGCATAACTTACTTTGGCGCTGCCTTCCATTATCCCGTTTTTATAATTCAATTCAGATTCCAAAACACCATTTTTATAATATGTTTTAAGCACGCCCTCTGGCTGGTCATTCTTTAAATAACCTTCTACTTTTATATTGCCATTAGGATATTTGACTACACGAGGGCCATCGGTCTTGTTTTCAGACGATGGAGAACAGCCAATCATAAATAAGCATAGTGAAATTATATAAAGTTTTCTCATCTGAAATTGTCCTTTTCTTGCGGTAAGTCAGTTATTGGGAACATTTTCCAAATATGCCTAAAATTTTTACCATTTGGAACTTCAGGAACGCTGTTTAATGAATTCTTTCAAAAAACTCCCCCAAAGTCCTCAAATAGTAACCCCAATGGTCAGCCGTAGGTTTCTATAAATATCTTTTTATTTATGGTTTCGGTATTCATATTTATTATTGTAGGGGCGTATTGCAATACGCCCTTACGCTTTGATTTTAAAGGTAAATTGGAGGCGTTACTGTGCGTGCCGGGCTGGTTTCGTTTAGCATGGCACCAGCAGTAACGCCTCCGTTATTCGCGTACTAAGTTCTTTCGATTCATTTTTTAATAATTAACCAATCAAACAAGCCTAAATTACCAAAAGTAACTACGAGGATCATCATTGAAAAAGTTCCAACTACCAAGACCCGATACAATTTGCTCCGAATTATCTCTGATAAAGTGAAGGATCTTCCTATAAGCCGTGCACATATCACTAACGAAACTAACAAGCTGAATACTAAACAACTCAAGCCAATCAATGTAATCATCAGCACTATTTTCATAACTATCTAATCCTCTTTTGAATAATCTATATCATTATCCGGAACATTTCCCCTCTGTTTCGCTAAAATGCTTGCCCGTCGCTGGAGGGCTTGAGCGTTTAGCTTCGCAAGGTAAACGCTCGCGTCGGATTTACCCGCCTTCGGTGGGCTTGTCCGCCGCTGGCGGGTTCGTGTAAAATGTCGTCGTTTTTTTACTTTGCATGCCAATCCCGGGCGGCATGAACAATACCAGTAATCCAAATTTCTTCTTTATTTATGCGATACATAAGTCGATAGGCGCCGTAGATGATTTCGCGGCAATCTTTCATTTTTATTTCAGGGATAATTCGTCCTGATTCAGGAAATTTCTCAAGGCGGTCGGTCATTTCGATTATTCGAGTGACAAATAAGGCGGCTTGGTCGACAGAATCGCGTTCAATATACTCGGCAATGGATTCAATATCGTTTAGTGCGGATGGTGCCCAAATTATTTTACCCATTTACGAAGTCTCTTCTTAGCGTCCTCGTGGGATATCCCCTTTTTTAGTTTAATCTCTTGTTCGCCATGCTGAAATTTGGCATGAACATACAAAGCGTGGATAATATCATCCATCGTGGCTTTATTTGGCAGAGAATCAACAACACTTTTAGCAATTTCTTTTACCGTCATATTGCCCTCCAGAGGTTTGTTATTACAGAAAGTATACCATAGCTTAATTAATCTTAATCGTAGATTTTCTCCAAAAACTCCCCAAAGTCCTCAAATAGTGACCCCATCGGGCAACCATAAGTTTCCACAAAAATTTTCAAAATATCCTCCAGAAAAACTTATGGGCAGTCCTCAGCGCTTTGAAATGCGCGATTAGCGAATGAAATGAGCGAAGAGTGCATTTCAGCTGGGAGCAGCCGTAGGTCTCAATAAATATTTTCATGTCATTTAGCGTAGTGCAAATTTCCTTTAAAATAATTTAGCAAAATTTTGCAGTCGTAAGTTTCGTAGAAGATGGATTTTTTAGGTTTATTGATCATTTAGTTGAACCTGATGCTTTTGGAAATATTCCGAAAACACTGTTTTTATGCGCGTTGGGACCAACACTTTTGTCATTTTCCTGGAACAACTTTATTACTTCACTATGTCCCTCTTGCATTGCGATCATCAACGCGGTCCAACCATCACCATCTACCGCTTTCATATCCGCTCCTTTTTTGATCAACAACTTCAATATCCCCAGATCACCTCTTCTCAACGCGATAAACAATGCTGTCGGATCACTATAGGAATCTTTTTTGGCATTCACGTCCGCGCCTTTT
>JACKFI010000014.1 GCA_020632555.1 Candidatus Omnitrophota bacterium
TTATTTAAGAACAATTTTTTCTAAGTTCTCAACAATTTTAGCGGTGCCTGCAGACAAAGGATAATGCTTTAAATCACTTAGCTTCAGCCATTTATGCATTTTATCGGTTCGCGGCATGGCACATGGCTGGCATAACCACACAAATAACGTTGCTTTAAACTGCGTATAGAATTGAATCACATTGGGCAGCTTCTTTTCAATTTTAATAGAAATCGATAACTCTTCTTGCACTTCTCGCACAAGAGCTTGTCGCGCTGTTTCTCCCGAATCAATTTTTCCACCCGGAAACTCCCATAAATCAGCAAACAGCCCTTTTGCCGGCCGTTTTTGCATAAAGAACTTATCCTTATCCCGAATGACCGCGATTGCCGCTGAAACGTTCTTTATAGCTTTAACTTTCGGCTGCGGAACAATATCCACAACACCTTTTTTATATGCTAAACATGATGCACGAATGGGACAAATCAGACATCGTGGATTCTTACTACGACAAACCAATGCACCTAATTCCATCAAAGCTTGATTAAAAATGCACATATTGCGCCACGGCATAACGTTGTCGAGAAACTCAAAAATCTTTTTATCTTGCACTGAATCAGCAAAACCCTTGCTATTTAACTGTCGCATGATAACGCGGCGAACATTGGCATCAATAATCGGCTCTCGTCGATCAAAGGCAATACTTAAAACCGCTCCTGTCGTATAAGGACCAAATCCTGGCAAACTTCGAAGGATATCTTTATTGCTAGGAAAATCGCCCCGGAACTTTTTCACAATGATTTTTGCCGTTGCGTGAATATTGCGTGCCCGTGAGTAATACCCTAAACCTTGCCAAGCTTTAAGAATATTTTGCGCGGAAGATTGAGCCACACTCTGAATATTTGGAAATTGACGAATCCATCGTTGATAAAACGGAATCACGGCATTAACCGTTGTCTGCTGCAACATCACTTCCGAAATCCAAATCCGATAAGGGTCTTTGGTTCTTCGCCACGGCAAATCCCGAGCGCAAGCTCGATACCAAGACATCAATAATTTAGCAAAAACATTATTTTGCGACATCGGAATCAATCAAATAAGGTGTGACGATTTGCGAGAATAATTGTGGAATTTCCCAGTGCTGACCGATAGGTTTTGTTAATATTATTCTTATATTTGGAAACTGCTGACGAGCTTCATTTAATATCCGCGGAATATCAGTATCCACGTGACGCCCCGCGTTTAAAAAATTCAACAAAACAATAATCTCAGTAGCCCCTTTATTAATACATCCAGCAATAGCATCAGGAATTGACGGCGTTTCAATTTCTAAAAAAGCACATTCAATAAATGAAATTCCCAAAAGATTTTTTAATTTTTCAATAAGCGATAAAACTTCCTGTTTTGTTTTTGTAATTCGACTGCCGTGTGAAACAAGAAGAACTGCCTTCATCCCGCGACCAGCTTCAAAGGATAAGTAGAATTTCGTACTTGCAGTTTTTCCCCAAACGGAAACGGCAAACTGATATGTGAACCATCAATGTATATAATACCAGCCGTCATTAAAGACGTTACCATGATAGAAGATTTATCATCAAAAACAGCCGATCGGCACTTGACCGGACCAGTCTTGCCGGTATATGGTTCCCGTATGACAAACTGCAAACTTTTGCTTTTTTCATTAAGAATAATGCCGCCAGCAGAATGAATAGCACCCGTAGAACCCGCAGCTGTAGCTATCCAAATTCCAGAACTTCGTTGTTCTTGAACATGACCTTTAAATTCGAAATAATACCGGCTCATCGTTGCCGGATTACGATGACAAATTAAGATATCATTTAACACTGTCACTGACTTTTTACTTTTTAATAAAGTCACTTTCATGCGATTTAACAGCCGAATCTTAGCTTTACCATTAAGAACATTACTCAATATGTCCGCAAAATTTTTATTATTCGCTAAACAAAAGCGACCTACACTCCATTTGGGATCAGAGTTGATACCCAACATCTGTTGTGTGGTTGCCTGCGAAGCAGCCTCCAAAAACGTCCCATCACCACCAACGGTAATAATCAAATCAAATTGACGCAAATTTCCAGAACGGCCACGAAGCATCTTGGTATATGGCCATTTTCTTTCTTTAAGGAATGCTTCAACTTTTTTTAATGTCTGATAATGCTCAAGATGTGTATCAATAAAGCGTTTTGCAATAGCATTGGTTTGCTTAACCTGACCGACAGCAAAGCGCTTAGTATTAAGAAAAATATGTTTATACGTGCTTTGCTTGTAAAGAATCAAAATGCGTAATTTTTTCATAAACTCCCTAAAGACTTTACGTTAAGACAAATTCTATATTTTGACGCAATGCTTTGATTGATGGAAAAACTGCGTCAGCTTGTTGCAAATATTCTTGCGGTAAAGAAGTCGCAACAGCCAAACAACGCAAACCAGCAGCCTTTGCTGAGGCAATACCAAATGGGGCATTTTCAATCACCAGCGCATCATCAGCACAAATCGCCAATTTCTTTAACGCTAGCAGATAAGGATCTGGCGATGGCTTCCCATGAACAACATCATCTCCGGTCACCACAATGGTAAATAAATCATATAATTTGTCTGGCAATATTTGATGTAATTCATGCCGCGCCGTCCCGGTCACAATAGCAAGAGTAAAACCATTTTTCTTTAGAAATTGTAATAGTCGACGGGTTCCGACAATAAAGCGTTTGCGCGTATTCTTTTTAAAAAGCTCTTCCTTTTGTAATAAAATTTTTTCGGCATCATTAAGATCAAAAGGCAAGCTGCGTTCAGAAAAGATTTCTTTAACACTGGTGATGCCGCGTTGACCTTCGCGGCGATAGATGTCCAAATGTTTAACAACAATGCCCCGCGCTTGCAGAACGACACGCCAAGCCTCAAAATGCTCTGGCATCGTATCGGTAATAACCCCATCCATATCGAAGATGACGGCCTTAGTTTTAAACGCAACTTTATTTTGCACATGGTTCATATGATGATTTTTCCCTCAAATTGAGCCTGATTATAATCAAAATACCTTTACCGGTCAACCAGACTATTAAATCAAAAACAAATGAAAAAAAGAAACCGCTTTCTACACCCGACGCTAACACTCAGAAATTATTTTTGTGGCTGGGTGGTTTTCTTGTTAACAACATGTTATACTCCAAAAGACAATTAGCAAAGGCAAACTGCCCTAAAGGGCAGGACGTCCCGCAAGGGATCCCACGCTGAATCAGGTGTGGGGCAAAGCCGTGAGCCTAAATTCAGAAATGAACATGGCAGTCTGGCTACCGTAAACCATTTATTAACCGGTTTTCGTTAACCACGAGCCCTTTGCAGTCACGCAATGGGCTTTTTTCGTGGAGAAAGGGGTACAAGAAATGAAGAGATTATTTACAATCTTCGTTATTTTGACCCAAGTGCTATTACCATCATTATGTTTTGCGGGAGGGTCGTATAGCCAAAGTTTTACCCTTATCGTTACAATTCCCGCCATTGTTGGGCTAAATGTTCCCGACCCAACACTTGCTGTATCGTCAACAATGCAACAGGTTGCTTTCGAAAACAACATAACAAGCAACACCGAAACACAGTATACCGAAATTGCTGCAGTCAGAGACCATCAAAATATTACACTGCGGACATTAGTTGTTCGCTAAATTTGAATTAGGGTTTAACTGCGGCTGGATTTTCTTTCAAAGGAACATTGTAAACATAGGTTGTCCCCTCTTTAAGGTCCACATCCATAGTTATTTTATTGAGTGGTGAATACATCATCGGAATTGAGTTCACGTCAATACGAATCGTGTGCTTTCCTGGATTAATATTTTCAAAGAAATATGAACCTGAAAAATCCGTCTTGGTAATTTCACCAGAATCCAATCGAATAACAACATTCGAAATAAATTTATCTCCCCGATCTGGTTTACCGCTGCCGTTTAAATCAAGAAAAGCAACTCCATAAATTCCTGACCGTGAGGAAAGTCCAAAGTTAACACGAACTGCTTTTTTATGCTCAATGGTGACATCACGAGATAAAGCAGTAGAAAAAACAAAACCTGTCGGAATTGTTTGCAAATCCAAACTAACAGTTGCTTTTTTAGCAGAAACTTTAATCGAATACTCTCCATTATCATTGGTCACAGTTTCATATTTACCAACAATAACTTTAACCCCCGGTATGCCAATTTCATCTTTATCTTGCAAAGCATTGCCATTATAGTCCTTGTAAACAATACCTTGAACTTCACCGGTTGGATTCCAATGAAAAGGTAAATCCCATTTCGAGCGCAACCCAAGCATCAAATTCAAATCATAGTATGCTGATATTACCGTATTTTGTTGCGGCCAAACACGACGCAACTGGCTATCCAAGAAAATAGAAACATCATTAACCGGTTGATACGTTAAAGAAAAATTATTCATTAAACTATCTTCTCCAGCCAAAAAACTAAAACTGCTTTGTGCCTGTTGTTCATTTCTATAATTTAAACTGTAATTAAATGAAATTCTATCCGTTATCGGAGCACTATAATCAAAACCAGCCTGAAAAGCCGTAGGTGAACTCCACCGGTCATTGAAGACATCATGCACTAAAATATATTCGTAATTCATTGAGTAATATAAATATTTAAAAAGTTTATACCTCATACCCGCACGTAATCCATAACGATCATAATCAGAACTGGGAGAATCATCATATCGGCTCCACTGCATTGACTGACCAAACGATAAACTTAAGAATCGCAATTTACCGACTTTGATACTTTTTGAATAAGTCGTCCCCATTTGCATAAATTGTCGCGCTGACAATGTCTGCGGAGTATTAATATATCCGAAAAAAGCGCCCCAATTGGATAGCTCATCGATTGGTCGGCTGTATGACGTACTAAAATCAAGATTTACTAAATTCGGATGATCCAAATTTGGTTGAATACGATCGCGATAAACATCAAGAAAAGTATCCCAGCGATATTCAGACGGCTTAACACTGATATTCAAAGATGCGCCAGCCTGCCCCGAATTAATCGGAGCACCAAAAAGCGTCGAATAATTTGGATTAACATCTCGCAAATTAAAATCGACATCTAATTCATCCTTTTTGTATTCGCTATGAACAAGAGAAGCAAACTCATCAGTATCATAGCCAATTTCGCCCTGAATAGAAATATCGCGAAATTTTTGTTTTGTTTCAAGCGAATACACCTGATCCTCTAACCCTGCTGGCCTTGCAGCCCCATACCCGCGAGCCAAATTAATGGCATATTGATTTGTTGCCTGATCTGGATGCATTACCAACTTAAGACCTTCAACATAAGATTGACGCTTCTCAACGCTTCCGGTTGAACTATAAATCGACACAGTTTGATCTTGCCCGCGAAAATACGAATATGCAAATTGATGGTCAAAAGCATAACTATCAATTAACAAGCCCCGAAAATTACGCCCAGCAACTGTTAAATCTGAAAGACTTTTAAATGCATCGTATCCATGAATACTAAAATCATTAAAAGGGCCAATATGCCCATCCGTCAAACCCAAATGCTGGCCAACAATCTCCGTACTTGCAGCAAACTTATATGTGTTGATAGAAGCACTCATCTTGCCGTAGGGAGTTTCACCGTCAATTCCAAACCAATTCGTGAAAATAATAAATTGCCTCGTCATATGATTCAAATCTGGCCCTTTATGCAGAGTACTCCAACTGTTGGTATACCCTAAATGGAAAGGTGAAACTTGCTCCTGCTTGAGATTTTTATTATCATTAATCCCTCCGTTTTCAAATGGATAAACACAGTGAAGATTAAATGTCCATCGCCCCCGATCATCCCATATATAAAAAATAGCATTTCCTCGCTTTAAAGCTTTTACACGAATACGGTCCTTATCAATTCGAGTAACTTCCAATAAATCCTCAAGTGTTGTCAAATAGCGTGTAATGTTCTTTCCAATAAACACAACACTTTTATCAATTTCAATTTCCAGAGTCATTTGAGAATGCCGCAACCAAAGCTCGTCAGTTAATTTGAAATCTTCTTTATCCGCAAAATGCTTAATAACACCAACAGTAGGTTCAATAATTGTAAAAGAACGTTCTGTTTGTGGCGCTAACGAACCCTGAAACTTTTCCGGCTGATTATATTTCTTTGAAGAAGGCTCTTCTCTTTGCTTAAGCGGCAGGTCATTTATTATCTTGGAGTTCGGAGAACTAAAAGTTTCGCCAACATCCATATCCTTTTTATCAGAAACTGATGGATGCTCAATAAGACTCTTAGAAACATTATGCTCTAATGGAGTTTTAACTAAACGATTCTCCTGTTCCCGCTTCACTAAATTCAAATATTGCAATGATTCTGTTCTTGATGGGTCAATCGCGTGAGCTGTTTTAAAATAAAACACAGCGTTTTCGAAATCATTCTTATAGAACGCCTCAATACCTTCTTGAATGTAATAATGGTAAATACCTTCATATTCAGCAGCGGCTGACGAAATAAAAAAACCAACTTGCAATATAATAAAAACGATAATTAGAATTTTTCGAATCATAAAAACCTTTTAAATTCCATCCACAAAATGAACAACTTTAAAACACAAAAATAAACAACCGATTTTTATGATGTCGTCTTTGACATGATAATCATTTTGTCATCTGTTTTCTCAAAATCAAATTCATAAGTAAAGTTTTCACTTGCACCAAAATCAAAAGTCAACACAGCGGTAAACTTTCCTACTGGCAGCTTCTCACCAATTTCCACATCAAACGCGGCTGTTTTTTGCGGTGGTAAGTAAAATTTTTTAATTTCGCCTCTTTCTGCGACCAACCCTTCCTGATCAAGAATATAATAAGTAGAATCAGGGATTAAAATGACATCTCCTAAATTAGTAAAATCACCAGAGAATTTTTTGTCAGCATATTTAAGATGCTCGATTTTACATTTACGAACACTGTTTGTTATTTCAATAAAAAAAAGCGCGCCGACGCGCGTAACAACACTCACACCAATATTCCCATCCGGATTTCCACCGCCTTCTTCCAAAAATAAAACACCATAATAACCACCTTTTGCATCAACTGGAACTTGAATCGAATAACTAATCATCTGCGATCCTTTGGACTGCAAAGTAAATTGTTGCGGAGAAAAATTAATCCAACGGCTGGCCGAATATTCGCTTGTCCCAGCCGCCATAAAATCTTTCTCTCCAGCAAAAGGTGCAGTATAAATGAAATCTTCCCAATACGCTCGTAAATTAATTGAATTAGTCCCTGAGGTATTATGAATAGGCAGCTTATTGACAATTGTTTCTCCGGGATTTGCTTTAATGATAACTTTACCTTGTTCAATCATCACTTGCGCGCAGGCATTAGTAGAAAAAAACCAAACCCCACAAACTATAACAATCGCAATAATATATTTATGCATGCGTAAATCCCTTTCTCTAAAACAAGAGGGCAGGAGTTTTTCCCCCTGCCCTCTTTGTTTTATCACATTTCCCTAAAAGATTAGACTAGGGTTGCAGTAATTGTTAAAGTCCCAGTATAGGTACCAGGTTTGTCTGCATTTGTAAACGGCACTGAGCCAGGAACAACAGGAGCTCCACCCGTTGTTGTTTCCCCAGTAGCTAATCCAACATAAACACGTAAAAACCCGCCCGCAACATCAGCATTTGACAATGAAGAAAACGTATTGCCCATAGCCCCATTGCGTAATTGCGTTTCAGTTGTACCAACAACCTTAACAGCAGTTAAAGTGGCACGTTTGTTCAAACCTTCAGTTGCTGCTTGACCAGCAGGAACAACATTAGCAGCATAGCTAAAAGAAATTGAACCATACGTCCCCGGAGCTGGAACACCGCCAGCAGTAACGGGAGCCAAATCAATAGCAAAAAAACGGTCACCAGTCCAAATACCGTTTTTAGTATCGTACTTCATTCCTTGCCCTGCTGTCGCAAAATTAAGATTAAGGCTAGGATATGACGCAAAGACTGGATTACCACCGGCCGTTGCTGGCGGAGTAACTTCAGAAACAATAAAATTAACTGTCGTTGCGGCTGGAATGGTTGCTGTGATAGGAAAAGCCGCTGCAAAAGCTGCACTTGCTGATAAAGCAACTGCAAGAACCGTCAACAAAAATAATTTTTTCATAATTTTTAACCTCGTTAATAGTGTTTAAATAAATTAGCTACCCAAAAACTTTTCTCTCCGTTAACACCTCCTTCCGAGTGAATTAACAAATGTTTAACTTTTACATTAAAATCATTCATCAACAAAATTCTACATTTCTCCCAAATCGTAAACAATTGCTGTTTTATAATCACCGGCATTCATTCCCGCATACGGGGTTAACCGATAAAAAACTTTAAAATTTACAGGAGATCCAGCAGCATCCGAATAGAAAACCGAGGTTTCTCCCGGGACAACAGGCACAAAATCAGTATTTGTCAATTTGCCGGCACTCTGATCAACAAACTCTTGTCGAAAAACAAAGTGTTCTTTAGGAATCGATTGTCCTTTTTCATTAACCAACAGATCACCGACTCTCTGTTTAACAACATAAGGGCGATGCAAATTAGACCGTACTTGAACATCGACTTCCTTAACTTGAGGATCAATGCCAAGCACGATGCTATTAAAACTAATGGGACCCTGCGGAAAATCTAAGGTGATTTCAAAAAGCGGTGATACCTTAATGTCAAGATCAATATTAAAACTTTTTACCTCGCTATCCGTTTCAAAAGAAAAACGAACCACGCCTCGATAACTACCAGCTACTAATTTAGCTAGGTTATCAGGTGGTAATAAGAAACGGAATGAGAAGGAATCAGACTGCTGGGTTGACTTGTAAACTAAAACACGATTTCGGGGTAGATCAACCACATTTTGAAAACTCAACACACCATTGACAGCACCTTCAGAAGACACTTTGAGTATACCTGACTCTAGCTCAAAATTCAAATTATTTATTGGATAGGTCAAAACTTCCATATAAACCGACAAATTCTTACCGGAATTGCCAGAAAAAGATAAGGTCGCATACCCAGGCAAGGCATTTTCTTTAGTATCAATCCGTATCAAGTTGTGTGCAGCAGAACCTTCAGCATTAACCACCAATTCTGCATTAGATTCAATAAAAACATTAGTTTGTCGTGTTTGTCTTTGCCCTCCACTAACAGGTCTTACGGTATATTGCAACAAACCCGTAAAACTACCCGAATCGGAAAGATATTGTGAGTCAACATTATAAACGATGGTAAAAGACTCGCTAGCACCATTGGCCGATGAAGTGTAGAGCAGCTGCTCTCCCCGATTAACAGGCTCGTAGTTCGACAAATACGTCGTCCCAGAACCACTAGAACCAGACAAAATACTGGCTAACAATACTGGTCGGTCAATCGTAATGCCACGTTGATTAACAAAGGGAGAAACAAGTTGCTGAAAAACTTGATATTGAACATTATCGGAAGAGGTCACGCGAATACGAATCTCTTTGGTCACACCAGAATTCAAATCACCCCTACTAAAACGTATACTATTGCCACCTTCAACTGAAACAATTGAAAAATCTAAACTAGCATCAGCCGACGACAAGAAAAAACTCCAAAAAGCAAAAATGCTTAAAATTATGGATATACATTTAAACGTTTTCTTGAGCATACACGTATTATACATATTGAAAGAAATTTGGCAACAAAAACTAATCAAGCAACCAATTTTTAATGCCCTGAAGTTAACCAGCTCTCAACATCAGTTGAATATTGGGCAGGAATATTGTTACGCTTTAAAATCTCCGCAGTGATTGTATCAATTTTTTCAATGTTAAGAATGATCGGGGTTTTTTGCTCTGTTTGAAAAACACAATATTTGGATTTATTCTTTTCAACTAAATTCACAAATTCCTGAAAAGAAGAGAATTCTTGCCCATTAACCTTGGAAATAATTTCATTTCCTGAATCAAAATATCCGACATTAATATCATCCGGGAGAACATCTAACAAAACAACGATTTCCTTATCCCCTTTTTCATTAAGGCCACCTTTACCAACGACATAATTTAAAAATGGAACCGGCGCCTTCTCCCACCATTTGGGTCCCCACGCCTTAAGCAGGTCGGCACTCAAGACACTAAAAATTAAACCACCATAGATATAGTACGATGGTTTTTCAAAATACTCCGGAGGAGGAACAAGTTTCGTGAATTCAGTCAATTTCAAACTAACCAACTTAACTTTTCCAGCACGAACAATTTCCAATTTCAATATTTCCCCAATATGTTTACTGTTAACCAAATGAGTAAAAAACAGTCGTTCACCTTTTCGAAATTCATACGTTCCATCAACCGCTAATGGAACATCCTCGACAGAAATAATCGCGTCACCTTCTTTTAAAATATTTTCCGCAGGAGAATACTTTTCAACGTGTGTAATTAATACACCGCCCTGAAAATTATCAATTCGATAAAATTCCCGTAAAGATTTGTTCTCTGTATTGCGAACATCGATCCCAATTTGTGGAAAGCCATCAGGATGATGATTTTTATAGTCATCAAGAAAATGGTTTATGATTGGGATTGGAATAATATAACCAATATTTTGAGAATTATTCATAACCTGCATCGCGATGCCAATCATCTTACCATCTTGATAAACAGGCCCACCACTATTGCCCGGATTGATCGCCGCGTCAATTTGTACTGAAAGTAATTTCTTCCCACTGCGTGAATACGGAACAAGTTCTATTCGCGATACAACACCCCCAGTAATCGAAATTTTATCGCCCCCTTCAGGAAAACCCATGACAACCACGGAATCTTGCAAAAACGGCAATACACCCATCTGAGCAGGAACCATATCTTTAAAAAAATCTGGATCATTTACTGAAAGCAAAGCCAAATCAGAATCATGACCAATCGCTTCAACCTTAGCCGTATATTTGCGAGGATCTGTTTCTTTACGGACCTGAATAAAGGTAGCGGAGTCAACAACATGCGCATTGGTTAAAATCAAATTCCCAGCAATAATGCACCCCGAACCGCTGCCTGTTGAAATACCATAGGATTGCCAAGGCCGGAAATAATCCATTCGATTGGACGTCACAAAAACTTTTACAACATTATCACGAATATTTTCTGCGAATGCAGAAGTTGAAAAAACAAGGACAAACATTAAACTCAGAAAAATACTTAGAACTTTACTGAACCGTAAGGATACAGTCATGCTTCTCCCTTCTAACAAATTAACGATCAATTTTCCTTGAAGAAGTTAAATCCAACCAACCCATATAATTCTCTTGAAGAATAGATTCAGTGGAAGAGTGAATCATTGAGTCTTCTTTGCCTTTTTGTTGATTCAATCGGTTCAACTCAGCCTCTTTAGATATCAAAGTTTGTTTAGCTTCAACTAATTTAGTACGATAAATATCAACCATCCCAATCAATTTGTTCACCTCTTGATTGGTCGTCAGAAAAGCTTCCCTGTATTGAGCGGCAGAAATATTTCGTTGCTCAAGGTTTCTATTAAGTGAAACGATTTGAGAATTTTTCGCTTGAACATCAGTCAATAACAACTGATACTTTTGGCTTAAATCAGCTAGTTGCACTTCCAAACCAATGATCCGATCCCGGCTTTTTTCCATTTGCAAGTTAAACTGAACTTCGAATTCTTTAAAATCTGTTTTAAATTGCGTCACCTCTTTATTTGCCGCACTATCACCCGAGTTAACCATCATCTGAATTCGCGACATTTCCTTTTCCAAGGAAACAATTCGATCGTCTTTCTCTTGGATAATTCTCTGGACCAAATTCATCTTTTCATTTGCTTCATTGACTTCTTTCTGTAATTCATTGGCATACTTATCTTTTTGTGCTAATAATTTATCCTTCTCAAAAACCTCCATAGACATATCCGCAATTCGCTTGGTCAACTCAGAAATTTTAAGGTCCGTATTTTTAAATCGCTCTTGCAATTGGTCAAAACTTGCGCGAACACTTGAAAGTTCCGACTGAAAATACTCAATATTCTGCTGTTGAGTCGTCAAAAGATCATCTTTTTGATTCAAACGCACCTGAATATCATCCCACTGCGATTTATAATTATTTGAGGCCAAATCCGTTGTTACTCGACTAACTTGATTAAGAATTAACCTGCGCAATTCACGCAACTGATCATTTTGACCTTTCCAAAAACCAATTTCCCTCAGCAATGGTTGACGTTCTTTCGTTAAAGTTAACACCATATTATCCAAATCGATTATTTTCTCATCATCCGACGCATACCCGACAATACTAACACTGGGCAATGCAATGATCCGATCAAGCTGCATCTTTTCAATTTGCCGTATTTTGTCAATTAGCGATGGTTCCTTCTCCGAATGAATTGAAGCAAACTCCAACAATCGTTTGTTTTCTTCGATTAAGCTACGATAACGCAAGTCCAAAAAATTAAAATATTCAATTTGATCAATAAAACGCGAAATTCGAAGAGCCTTCAGGTGAGATTGCGGAGTAATTTGATTGCTAATTTTACGTAAAGTATCTTTCGCGGTAGTATTTTCAGGATCTAATAACAAAGCCCTGACAAAACGCTCACAGGCAGAATCAACTTCCCCATCATGATAAAGCTTTAGGCCATATTCACTTTGATAAGCCGCGAGGTATCGTGGATCTTCAGCGGATACTAATTGACAGTAATTTAAAGCAATCAAACACAAGATAATTATTACACCTACACTTTTTCTAAAATTCATAAACAGCTCAATATTTTTTTAATTTTTACCGATAAATTTTGTGCATTATACCAATCACAAAATAATAAAGCAACCTTAATATAAAGACATCGGAGCTAAATGCAGGCAAAATGATTGTCACTGATAAAAGATTTCATTAATGTTTTATAAGCTTTGTAGCGGATGACGAGCAAGTGAAAAAAATGGCATAACTCTCAAAACATCATTGATTCTCAACAACTGTGCTAAACGAAACAAAGATACACCCTTTGCTAAAGCCGCATGCGCCAATTTATTCTTAACAACACACTTTCGATTATCATTGGCATAACGAATATGCAACGTCGGATTGTCATTCAAATAACCCTCTTTGATCGCGTAATCAAAAACTTCCTTCAAAAGAACAAGAGTAAAATTAAACTGCCAAGGTTTAGCGCCATTTTTTAAAATAAAAAATTTATATTCTTCAATCACCTGAGGTGTCACACTCGACAAAAACAGAATATCTTTGTGCCTGGCATTTAAAAAATCATTAAAATGTCGAATTGCTTTATCTAATCGCAATGTCGTTGCCAGCGGATACTCGTTCAAAGCAAAATTATTAAAATTTAACCAAAAGGTTTCCAAAAAAACATTGCAATCGACCATGTTTAGCTGACTTTGTCGAATTTTTTCTTCAATTGTTTCCAAAAGAGCGCGAGCCGCAATTTCACTGCTTCCAGCTAATTGTTGATATTTCAAACCCCGCGCTTCAAACTCGATATAAAAGACATCACCCAGTTGATAAACAGACCCCATCTTAATTCACCTTCAAAAGTGGTGCGCGAAGCGAAAAGATATTTGGCAAAACTTGTTTATCAAACAAAACCCAGTCTGCATAAATTTCCGCGTCGCTGCCATCCCAATTCGTCGAACGAAAAAAAGGCGACCACCGAGAAAACGCTAACACATTCTTACCTCTCTCATCAATACTGATAATTCTAAACAATAGCAATTTGACCTGAAAAGTCTGCATAACATAAACCGCAGACTCTAAATCAGCGCGCACGGTGATATCGAATTCTCGTGAAATCATATTATCAGCACTTGTCTTATCAATCGTAAACAAACCACCCCCATTAATTTCAAACGGAGAAACCGCCGCGTCTGAAACTATTGCGGCATCCAACAAATATTCTCCCGGACGAATTTTTGTAAAATCAAAAACAACATTCAATTTAAGCTCTTCAATAAACCCATCTTGATTTCGATCAAACTGTTGAGGTGTTAAATCTGCAATTCTTATACGATCACTCTTTTTCCAGCCTCTGGCTTTATTAAAATCTTGTAAATATTCCCATCTTAACATGCTGACTGTGAAACTATACAAGAGTTGCATAAAAAAAATCGCAAAAAGAATATTGCGAAAACTTTTTCTAAATGGGCGAAAAAGACATCCAAAAATTACAGCTAAAACAAAAGGCAAACCATAATATAAAAACCATACAAAATATAATATTGCTGGCGACCCAGAACGCCCGTTCTCCAAAGAAATCGGCGCTTGGTAATACACAATTGCGCTAATAACGCTAAAAACAATCAAACAATAAAGGCTAACAATCCGCGCAGTCAAAATCAGCCGCGCCTGATCATCAATATCAGATGATTGAGAATGATTTTTCAAATTAGCTCCACGTATAAATTTGATAATATCGTATGATAAACTATGCGGTGGGATTTTTCAAAAGATTTGCCAAAACATCCACAACTTTTTGATCAATCTGATCTTTCATTTTACGAAGCTCCTCAAAAGCTTTTTGAGAAGAAAATGAAGGCCGATAGGAACGCGCTGACGTCAAAGCATCATAAATATCAGCAACCGTTAATATCCGCGTTAAAAACGTAATTTCATTTCCTTTAATCCGATCGGGATAACCTGACCCATCGAGCTTTTCATGATGATGACGAATCAATTCACAAAGGTTTTTTAATGATCGGATTGGCTTAATGATCCCCTCTCCAATCTCACAATGGCGCTTCATCATTTCCATTTCATCCTGCGTTAATGCTCCATCTTTTTTAAGAACCGCGTCGGTCACGCCAATCTTACCTAAATCATGCAATTTAGCCGCATCCCGCAAAAGATTAAGATCAGTCGAGTTCAAATTAAACATTTTTCCGATATCAACACAAAGTCGAGCAACACGGTCAGAATGACCTCGCGAATATGGATCTTTTGCTTCAACGGCAAGCGCCAAGGCTGAGATTGTTTCAAAATACGTTTTTTCTGCATCTTCATTGAGTCGCGAGTTTTCAATAGCAACCGCGGTTTGCAATGCAAGATTGTAAAATAAATTGAGCTCCTCATCATTATATGGCTCTTGCGCTTTTCTTCCCCAGACCGCCATCACACCCAAAACATGATCATGCAAAACCAAAGGCGCACAAATAACAGGCGGGACAAAAATAGCCGCAGGATTTAACTCTGCTGAAATTTTCTCAATCAGCTCTGCCCGATTCGCAGAAAGAGCTGTTGAAAAGATTCCTCCCTCTGAAGGAATACGAATTTGAGCATTAACTGCTAAAGTCGAACCATAAGCTACCTTTAAATAAAATTCTTTGCTAGCTTCGTCCATCAAAAACAAAGCTCCTGTTTCTGATTGCAAAGATTCTGTCATCGTTTCAACAATCAGCTGTAAAAAATTATCAATATTATCCATCGAGGATATTCCCTCGCCGACACGAGATAAAACAGAATGAAGCGTTTTTTTAGCTAATTCAAGATTACGAATATTTTCTTCGAGTCTCGATGTTATTTCATTAAAAGACTTCGCCAAAATAGCAATTTCATTACTGTTGCCACTCGAAATCGAACGAATTTTTTCAATTCCCAGAATTTGCTCAAGAGTTTCTGTGTTGCGGCGAGTGATGTCCGTCAATTTATTAACCATAGTCCGCATTGCGAAATAGCCAACAAAAACACCAGAACCAACCCAAAGCAAAGCCGTGTTAAAGGTTTCAGCATCAATTTCAATTTTGCCGGTGCTTTGCAGTTGAAGGTAAAGATAATAGAGAAAACCAAAAGGAACAATAGAAATCACAAAATAGAAAATCGTGAGCTTGCGAAGCAGTGAAGAATTCTCAAATGAAGTCAACTTTAATCTAGTCGCCATAATTCTTTCTTCTTAAAGAGCGTAATTGTCAATGAATAGCTAAAGTATACCATACATCACTAAACACAAAAGAATAAAACAGGATTTTCTTGGGATTTTCTTTTTTAAATTATCTTCATGTGGCGGAGTACTTGCTCGCCTATCGGGCTCACAAGTACTTTCCGCCATTCTTTCCCTTTTTGCGATAACCTTCCCCTTCGGGTTTGAAGGTTATCGCATAGAGAATTTTTTACAAACTGCGGAGTACTTGCTCGCCTATCGGGCTCACAAGTACTTTCCGCCATTCTTTCCCTTTTTGCGATAACCTTCCCCTTCGGGTTTGAAGGTTATCGCATAGAGAATTTTTTACAAACTGCGGAGTACTTGCTCGCCTATCGGGCTCACAAGTACTTTCCGCCATTCTTTCCCTTTTTGCGATAACCTTCCCCTTCGGGTTTGAAGGTTATCGCATAGAGAATTTTTTACAAACTGCGGAGTACTTGCTCGCCTATCGGGCTCACAAGTACTTTCCGCCATTCTTTCCCTTTTTGCGATAACCTTCCCCTTCGGGTTTGAAGGTTATCGCATAGAGAAGAATGGCGGAGAGGCAGAGATTCGAACTCTGGAACCCTTGCGGGTTAACGGTTTTCAAGACCGCCGCTTTCAACCGCTCAGCCACCTCTCCTACCTTAAACCTACCAAATCGTCCTCAGAAAAGGATAGGTGTTGTACTGTATGCGCAGCATGCATGTACCACCTCTCCAAAATATTATTATCTTTCACTCATGAGGTGTACCGAAAGCCTCTGCTTTCAGTACTTCGCACAAACCGCGACGGTTTGCGCTTCATTGTACTGCATGCGCAGCATGCATGCACCACCTCTTCAAATTTCCTCACCTCATGGAATTCACTGAATTAAAAAGTAATTTCCGATATTGCTCATCACTAGCTGAGTCAACTTCATCTTTCGGCGAACCTGCCACAGCCCATTCACCCGATGCCGAATGATATCGACTATGAAAAAAAACGTCAAAAGTACCCAAAATATACCTATCAGGACCTATATATTGATACGAAACACCTTCCACCTGAATACCAACTTTATCTAAACCATCAAGATAATAACTATTAGCAATCTTATAATGCTCTATCTTTTCAATAATTATATCTTGGATACTTGGCTCCTTTAATGAGCTTTTTTAAAATAAAAACATAAATACTAAAATCCAAAAAATAATAGAAATTCCTATGATAGAACCAAATAGAAACCATCTGCTATACTTTTTTTGTCAGATTCTATCTTCAATCTGCCCCCGTGCCATCTTAATCGCATTATGAAGTTTTTGCTCAAAATTTTTTTGGAAGCATATCGGTCATATACTCGGCAACACGAAAACTTCTTTTCCCAATTGTTGCGACAGTGTCGCTCAATTCTTTCAACTTAAAAATATTTATAACTTCTTCACCGCCCAAATTTTGCCGACAATGTTGGCAAAATTTCTTTATAATAGGCATTTTATTTATCGCAGTTTCGATTTTTGTATTCTTTTTTTGACTTCCCAATGCCCACCAAAATCATGTCCAATACGCTTAATAACGCCTTGCTCTCTCAATATCTTTATATGTTTTTTAATCGCCCGTGAACTTATTCCTAAATTCTTGGCCAATTCTTCTATAGTAATAGCCGAATTTTGTTTCATCAGCAAGACTATTCTCTGGGAACTTGTCTGGGAACCGCTCTGGGAACTTGTCTGGGAACCGCTCTGGGAACTTGTCTGGGAACCCTTCAAGGAAAACTGAGGGTCACGATAAAATATTACCCTAAAAAATGTATCCGATTCAAAAACCAAATCTTTAAGACCAGCCGTTTTCACAAGATCACGCATCCGACGAATACCAGACCCAATCTTCTCCATTTTATCCATGCGATGAAAGAGGTCAGCAATGATCATATTACGACGAACTGATTCCTTACCAAAATTACTCTTGGTAATACCGTTTGGAAAACCACCCGGATTAACAATTTCAACTCTGTCATCAAAGACATTTATTGAAATATTTGTTCCTCGCATACTGTAATCACGATGAACGAGAGCATTAACAACCGCTTCCCTAAGAGCATCCAATGGGATTTCATAAATTTCATGACGATTAATTTCACGAATTTCACTGCGAACATTCAGATGTTTTTTAAGGAACGCCATCGCTTCATTGAACTGAGTCAACAAATCATCTCGCACATCTTTACGGTCATAAATATGTGTTTTCGTAGCACCTTTAAACGCCCCAAGAATTGTTTCCGAATAAGGAATGAATTTGTTAATATTTTCGGCAAACATCATGGCTCCGGCATTATTGACTTTGCCATCACTATAGACACTCACGCTAGAAAGAAATGATGTAAGATTAGCTTTGTTCACTCTAAAGGAGACGTTCGACTCTTTTAAAAAAACTTTAATTTTCTTAAGAGAAATATCATCAAAAGCGATTCCTTTACAAGAGAGACTCTCAAAGAGAAGATCCGTTGTTTCCTTAAACAAATCACGGACTTCCTGCTGAGACATCTTTTGCGAAACAGCATCAAGTCTTCGAAAATAACCAGAGGAACAGCTATACGGTTTTTGTTCCCCTTCAAGCACTTCAATAACAATTAAATTCTCAAGCGCAGACAACTTTAATGTATTAATCTGCGGATCGCAATTTCTGGCAAGCTGTAAAATCTCGGCTTTCATCTGGTTAGTCAACCGCTCACCAATAATTTTGCCACTATCGTCAACTCCAAGCAAAATATATCCACCCTTGGAATTTGCTAACGCAACAATATCACGGTCGATCTTAGAAGAATATTTTTCTTTAAACTCAACCGTCAAACCTTCGCCTTCAGCGATAATTAATTTTAGTTTTTCAATATCCATAAATGGAAACTTGTTTTAACATTTAAACTGTGACTAAATTGTGACTCAAGACATCATTACTAGCCAGTAACAGCCAGCAGATACCATCAATTCAAATTCCTACGTCCGTCGCTGAGACTACTGCCTAGTACTGGCATGTACTGGCACTGAGGAATGTGCTTTGCATTTTCCGCCTACGACGGACAACCGGTCGAAAGCCTCTGCTTTCAGTACTTCACGCCAACCTTGATGGATTGGCGCTTCGTTGTACTGTATGCGCAGCATGCATGTACCACCTCTCCAAAAAATTAATTTAAGAAATTTTACTTTCTACTTTTTCGTTATTGTCTTTTTTCTTGAACTCATTAGCACGCCAGTACCAAAAAATATTGCCATACCATACCATCCTGTCATAAAGGGTAAACCATTGAAAATAAATTCACTGCGATTAACCTCAAATTTCAAATTTCTACTATACGAAATATAGTGATTGCGAGAAGCAAAAAGTGGTAATCCGTTCAAGACGGGTACCCCAATCTTACTTGGTGATGACAATCCTGTGACTAAGGTAGCTACAGATAGTCCCACAATACTAATCAAAATAATTAATATCGCTATAGAAGTAAAAGAATCTGTTTTTTTATTATTATGAGGAAATCGCAATGACTGTCCGTTGCACTTCTGCCAAAAACCAACACAATAAATCATGAGAAAGCCAAGCCCACCAATTTCTATTAAAGGCCGGATAAAAAGAGTGGCAATGTAACTTAAAATTAACAAACAAACGCCGATTATTGCAAGAGTCTTCTGAAAATTAATCTCTTTTGGCGACATGAGAGTGAAAGTCCTTTCTCAGCTTGAATTTTCTATATGGCTTCGCGCCATCTTAATCGCATTATGAAGTTTTTGCTCTAAAACACTCTTCGGAAGCATTTCGGTCATATACTCGGCAACACGAATTCCGCTTTTACCCAATTGCAAAAGTTCAATATGTTCATCCGATTTACCCGCACACAAAATTAAACCCAACGGGGCTTCTTCCCCAAGTTGCTTTTCGTTTTTCTCTAGCCAGCGTAAATAAAGTTCCATTTGTCCTTTATCAGCAGGTTTAAATTTATCCAATTTCAATTCGATGACGACTAAGCGTCGAAGTTTGCGGTGGTACAAAAGCAAATCAATATAATAATCTTCATGGTCAACGCTTATTCGCTTCTGCCGCGCAACAAAAGTAAAACCGACACCTAGCTCAAGGAGAAACGCTTCCATTTCCCGCATGATTGCTGTTTCCAAATCTTTTTCCGAATAAGAATTTTTCAATCCTAGAAAATCCAAAAAATATGGGTCGCGAAAAACTAATTCTGTGGAGATTTTATCTTCTTTGCGTAGAATTTCTAATTCTTTCTTAATCAAAAGCTCAGGCTTTTTAGAAAGTGCCGTGCGTTGAAACAGCATTCCGTCAATCTTTTGGCGTAAAATTCTAACACTCCATCCTTCCAGACGGCACATCTCAGCATAAAATTACCGGCGCAATTCATCCTTAAGATAAATGATTTCTCTAAAATGAGACCAAGTCAATTGTCTCCACAGCGTGGAGACAATCTGTTCATCAGGAAAAACCTCCGCAAAATGAATCATGTGCCTTAAACCCTTTTCAGCAAAACCCTCACCAAATTCGACTGTCAATTGTCGTGACAGTGTGGAGACAATCCGCTCCCCATAATCAGCGCGCTTTTCCTTAAGTATCTCCCTATGCATACGCTTACCGATATGCCAATACAATGCTACCAAAGATGAATTAACAGTAGCAGCAACTTGCTGACGGGTTTTGTTAATGAGCAGCCGAATTTCATCAACAAGGCTTCTGGACACGCTAGTTGGTTTTTTAATAATCTTTTTCATATTCTCACTGTGACTAAATTGTGACTCAAACACTTTCTTATTTTATCTCTTGCGGTGCACAAATCGTTACAATTAATGATCCATAGCGCTTAACATAAGGTTTATCCATCAAGGGACAGACAAGGTAATTATTGCCTTTAGGATAATAAGAACGAAAAACTTTCAACGCCGCAGGGTCAAAATCCAACGAGTTCCATTTACATTCTACTGTATCAATCTGGTCTCTCTTTTGCGCTAGAAATAATTCTAGTGTCAATAATTCTAGTGCCACAAGACTTTATTTTTTGATAAAGCTTGGTACTTTTGACCAAAAACCGTTATCGTACAATTTGAAGTTCGTAATGAATATTCTTTAACATTTTATACTCTTAAAATAAAAATAAGGCATCTTAATCTACAGTTTATTATATTTTGTCGAAGTCTTTGCGGGTACATTATTAATCGGGGCAAGTTGTTGAATGTCCTTTAAAAATTGAAAATAGTCAACAAACAATCGAGTCCCACGATCTCGAAGAAAACTTTTGCCAACTGCAAAATTCCTGCGACGCGTTAAATTTCTGGCATCGCTTAACATTTCATTTTTTTCTTGGTCACTGAGCATTGTCTAAATTTTCCAATATAAAATTGAATTCTTTTTCTTTCTCAAACAAAATAAAATATTCACGAAGTAAATCCATGTCCAAATTGCGATGATTAATTTCAATGATCGCGCGAATATCTGCCATGTCCTGCATGAGACGTTTAGGATCATTTACGAAAGCCTGTATTTTAAGACCAATAATATCCTCTGGCAATACCACCTTAACTTTAAACCGCCCATTAAGGATTTCTTTTTCCACGGCGCGTTCGAGCATCGCAAGCGAATATTTACGGTGAGCATGCAAAAAGTCGACATTGCCCAGTGGTTTGAGATCACTCCAATAGTTAGAAACATCTTCGCTCTCGTGTATTAATTGATAACTATTTTTAAGCATGAATTCTTTTATTTTTGATGCATCGCTCTTCTTAACTAAAAAATCAATGTCCTTAGTCGCACGCGTAATACCCGCACTATGTAGTGCAAAACCACCAATTAATGCGCAGTCAACACCCATTTTTTTAAAGTTTTCAAGCATTAAACGCGTAACATATTCAAAATCCATTGATTTCCTAATCTCCAACTTTCTAAATTCTTTTAGTCTGGTTGTCGTCAGCAAGATTTCTAGATACTCGACTCAAGACAATCTTTTTCAAGTTTTTTACTGTGACTAAATTGTGGCGCAACCACTTTTTTACTTTATCTCTTGCGGAGCACAAATCGTTACAATTAATGATCCGTAGCGCTTAACATAAGGTTTATCCATCAAGGGACAGACAAGGTAATTATTGCCTTTAGGATAATATGAACGAAAAACTTTCAACGCCGCAGGGTCAAAATCCAACGAGTTCCATTTACATTCTACTGTATCAATCTGATCTCTCTTTTGCGCTAAAACAAAATCGATTTCTCTCCCCTCTTTATCCCGCCAATAGTTTATGGTTTGATCTGGGAAAGACGCTTGTAAATATTCAAGAACCAAGTGCTCCCATAAAATACCTGAATCTTGGGGCCGAAGCGGATCCCAGCCGCGCACGAAGGTGATAAACCCGGTATCAAACCCGTATATTTTCGGCATTTTAACGATTTCTTTAAGCCCTCTTCCAAAAAAAGGGCGAATACGGGTCACCGCCTGAGTAATTTCAAGCGCCTTAAGATGACTCTCAACAGTCACGCGGCTAATTTTGAGTTCAGCGGCGACCTTGGAAGTTTCGAATTGTCCTCCGCTCTGGCGTAAAAGATATTCAAAAAGCATATTAAATTTCTCAACATCACGGATCGGAAAAAGTTTTTGAACATCTCGTGCAAAAAAAGAGTCCAACCATTCCCGATAAAATGAAGTACTTTTAGAACCGGCCAAAAGGGCAGGAGGTAACCCTCCCTGAAAAAAGCGTCTCAAAATATCCTTACAGGAAAATGCTTCAAGTTCTGTCCAAAGAACGGGCAAAAGATGAATAACCCTTTTTCGTCCAGTTAAGGTATCTCGAAATTTTCTACTCGCGGCAAGTGTCGAAGAACCTGTAGCCAATATTTTAAGATGTGGAAATAAATCCGCCCCTATCTTGAGAAGGCGACTCGGATCAGAGAGCTGGTGTATCTCATCAAAAACCACGATAGACTTTTCGCAATTTTTGAAAAAAAGCTGAGGATCCCGCACCCGATCCTCAGTAATCGGAAGATCACAATTAACGTAAATAATATCGTTGGAGCTTCCCAAGCTTTGTGCAAGAGTGGTTTTCCCTGATCGACGCACACCCGCAAGCCAGGCAATCGGAGCTTGTTTCCAAGAATCATAGATCCTTTTTTCCCAAAATAGTCTTTTAATCATTACATAAAGTATACATTTAGTACGACTATTTGCAAACTATATTTATTTTATAATCCGTATTAGTATTCAAAACCACCACTTTCCCTTCTTCGCGACAGAAATTTTTTGCGTTGGTTTGGGCGGCAGACAACCCGGTCAAAAACTCCTGTTTTCTGCAATCCGCGCAAACACTGACGGTTTGCGCTACGCTTAATCAAAAATCCTCTTACAAAGTATTATCAAAAAACCGTTCAACTGATTCCTATCGCATCACAAAAAGCTGATTATAAACACTCACATAAATCGCTTTTGCACTGATAAAAGATGACGCAAAAATATTTGTAAAAGAAAAATCCGAGAAATTCAGTGTCAACAAAAGTGAAACAAGAATGATATTAAAAATATACGTTAAACTGAACAAGAAAAAATAATGTGGCTTTAAGCTGCTGGCATCCTCTTCAAATTCCGCATGTGCTGAAAGAATCAAATGCATCGCAATCGTAAATCCAGCAAAAAACATCAAATAACTTTGTGCAGGCATATAATGAAAAAGCGCAACCGTCACATAACATGAAACTAAAATCATGGTTGGAATAATCGGAACAAAAAGCGGGACAACAGCCGCTAACAAAGGAACAGCTTTAAATATATCGCCAAAAACTTTCTGTCCAAACTGAAAGAGTCCTTGCGGTGTATAAAAGAACAACTGCAACAAAACGTACAGCAAACCACCCAATAACAAATGTGGCAACATTGTTCCAATTTGCGGTAATTCTTTAATAAAACTTCCCGTCAAAGCATAGCAAATCGGCAGTAAAAGAACGGCAAAAACAATTTTAACAAACATTAAGAACGCATCACGCATATTAGTCCTTTTGTAGAAGGTTTAAACTCTATAACGAAATTTATACCCGAACAATTTTCTCCAAACCGCCCATATACGGTCGCAGAGGCACAGGGACAATAACATCGCCTGTCTTTGTTTGATAGTTTTCCAAAATCGCCACCATCGTGCGAGCCAAAGCAACACCTGAACCATTTAAGGTATGAACAAAAACCGACTTTTTTGATGCTTTATCCTTGAAACGAATATTTGAGCGTCGCGCCTGAAAATCTTCAAAATTCGAGCAGCTGGAAACCTCCAACCAATTTCCCAACCCCGGCGCATGCGCTTCTAAATCATAACACTTGGCCGCCGCAAAACTCATATCGCCGCTGGCCAACATTAAAACCCGATACGGAAGATTCAACAATTGCAAAACTTTTTCCGCATGTCCGACCAACGATTCAAGCTCAGCATAAGAGTTCTCTGGTTTAACAAATTTAACCAGCTCCACCTTATTAAATTGATGTACCCGAATCAAACCGCGCGTATCTTTTCCATACGAACCAGCTTCACGACGAAAACAAGCTGTGTACGCCGCATAATAGATTGGCAATTGTTCTTCGGAAAGCATCTCATCCCGATGCATATTGGTTACCGGCACCTCAGCAGTCGGAATCAAATACAAATCCTCCGGCGAAAGCTGATACATATCATCTTTCATCTTAGGCAATTGCCCGGTTCCCGTCATTGACGCGGAATTAACCAAAAACGGCGGGAAAATTTCCTTATAGCCATGCGCACTGGTATGCAAATCCAACATCCAACAGTACAAAGCCCGTTCAAGTTTTGCGCCGGCGCCTTTATAAAGAATAAAATTAGAACCACTGATTTTTGCAGCACGCTTAAAATCAACAATGTCCAAAGACTCGGCTAATTCAATATGTGTTTTAGGCTTAAAATCCGGCTCTAGCGGCGTTCCCCACGAACGAATAACAGCATTCTGTGCTGGCCCGCCAACTGGAACCGACACATGCGGCAAATTCGGAATCGATAATAAGACCTTATAAATCATCTCATCCAATTGATTTAAAGATGGCTGCAATTCATCGATTTGCCGCGCAATATCTTTCATGGCGGCAATTTTTTCCTGAGCATCTTTCTTTTCTTTAATCGTCCGCCCGATGTCTTCATTGGCGCTATTGACCTGAGAACGCAAATCATCAACTGATTGAGAAATACCCCGACGCTTTTTGTCCAATTCAAGCAAAGCTTCGATATCGATATCGACATTTTTGGCTTTCAAACCCGCTTTAACATCTTGTGTATTTTCACGAATGAATTTGATATCTAACATGATTTTTAAAATTCTATTGTTGTTGCTGCTGTGCCGCTTGTTTTCTATTGATTTCATCATCCTCTATCAAAAGTCGTGTATGTTCCAACAGCGTCGACGCACTAATCGGCTTGGCCAAAAAATACTCAGCGCCGGCATCATAACAATCAATCACTTTTGTGGGTGTGACCGAACCGCTCAAAAAAACAATTTGTGTATCTTTTGTTGTTTCATTACGTTTAATAAGTTTGCATGCTTCATGCCCATTCATACCGCCCGGCATCGAATAATCCAAAAAAATCAAATCCGGTTTATTCTCATGTGCTAGTTTAACCGCATCTTCACCACTACTGGCGACCAAAACTCGATAGCCGCGCTGAGCTAAAGTGTTTTGCATAAACTTTCGCTCAACCTCACCATCATCGACAACCAAAATCAGCTTATTAGTATCCAGTTGTTTTTGTGAAGGAAATAAAGCTTCAAAGAATTTTCTAAACATAATCGCGAATTATAACAGAAAAAATTTTCTAAATCACGGAAAAGTTCTGAAATTACCAAAAAAACAGGCCGACTGGTGATCCAATCGGCCTGCTGTATCAACTAAAACAATTTAATTAATCACCATAAACATAGGTGGTATATTCTCCAATAATTCCAAGAATATTGGTCGCCTTATAATCAACAAACTTAATCTTTGTTATTCCGCCTTCACGAGCTGCAGCATCAATGCTGGAATCCCCTACCGCAATTAACGCAAAATAAGAATTGGACGTTGCCTTACCAACCTTTGTATAAGCCACATCCCCATTACCAACGCCGCCTGGAAAAGAAATATCACTATAAAGACTCCCCATTGGAATCGCGGAAGCACAACCCGAAACGAAAAGTCCCAAAACCGCAACAATCACGAACAAATTCAAACCTTTTTTCATAACCCATCCTTTGCATTATGGTCAAAGAGCATTTTCCCCTGCTCTTTTGGGGAAACATAAAACAGCGGCATATCAAAAAATATTAAGGATTCAATTAACGATTCATTGTTTTTATAAGTCAACCTTTTTATTCTTAGCAACCATATGCTTTTTTACACTATCATATTCGTTCTGACTGACATATCGCAGTTTTACAACTTTTCCACTTTTATCAAGATGAGCGAGCATAAAATTACTTTGCAAAGCTGCGGCAGCGAGTTTTGGATCAATCAAAGGCGCGCCTTCCACAATGTACGACTCTTCACCATAAATATACGGAATATAAAAGGAACGATATGAAACAACCCCATCAACTAAAGCGACAGCACCCGGGACACTTTCAATCGCGCGATCAATCGCCTCTTTAACATTTGGGACACCAGTGGGAATAAAAATAATAATACTAGCTTTATCTATACCCTCCACACGCATTGCGCCACGCTCAAATGTCGCAGCCCGAGTCAAATCAATATTTTTTGTTGATAAAATCGTGAAATCAACCAACCGCATCGTGCAACCTGCTAATACAAATAACAAGAGAAATACCCCACTAAAACGTAAAACCTTTCGCATAATGTCTCCTTAGGTATATCAAATTTTTTAATTGTTTCTTCCTGTTTTGATATTTGTTTACAACTTCATTTGGTTCTTTGAAATATATTTTTTCTGCAAAGCAGCAAATTCTTCGCCGCTAACATATTGAAAGTCCTTCACTTTCCCCCGACGATCTAATCTTGCAACCATAAACGGACTCTCAAGTTCTGCAGATGCAAGTGTTGTGTCAATAATCGGAGTTCCTTCCACGACATAACTTGATGTTCCAATTATAAACCAAAATGCCTCCTGATAAACCACCCCATCAACCAAAGCCACTGCGCCAGGAACACTTTCAAGTGCATGATCAATAGCTTCCTTCATATTAGGAACACCGGTTGGAATAAAGATTATAATCATCGCCTCATCTTTACCCTTAACTCTTTGCTGAGCACGTCTAAAATCAGCCGAACGAGACAAATCAATATTCTTGGTGGAAATCATTGTAAAATCAACCAAACGTGTTGTGCACCCAGAAAACCATAATAAAAACAAAATAACACCAAATCTTTTTAAAACTGGCTTCATATCAACTCCTCCTAAAATGATTTTAAATTTTGATTATTATATTCCAAAGTTTATTTTAAACAATTTAAAATTCGTATTCGTATTTAACAATAAAAAACAACGAAACAATGACCAGAAACAAACCTCGAAGACTCATCGATACTTACGCTTTTTATAAAACTGTGGCATTAACAACTGTCACATTTGCTTTTAAACTTTTGATCAACTACTCACGATTGAGGTTTAACAAAAACTGATTTGAACTCCCCGATTTCTCTTGCTTTTCGATTTGCCCCAACTCGGGCTCGGGTAAAAAATCCTCTTTTGAAATCTGATATTCCTGTGTTCCAGTTGTGCCCATCGTCACTGGAGTAGCTATTAACTTAAAATCATTTTTACTTAATACACATTGATATTTAAAACCAGATGACTCTTTAGCACAAAGCACCTTGTCAATATACGGAACTTTTGAATTTACTAAAACCGTAGGGTCAGACGGAAATTCACCATCGTGATCTTGAGAGTAAATGATCAAAGCATTGGCTAATGAATAAATTTCTGATCGTGCAACAGCGTCATTCGCCGATAACTTGGCGCGCAACAAATTTGGGATTGCAATTGAAGCGAGAATAGCTATGATCGCAACAGTAATAAAAATATTTCCTAATCCACTGCCCCCACCGCCAAAAGTAAAAAACGCAAAAATATACGAAATTGGATGCCGAGAAACCTTTGGCGCTTTAGAATTATTTTTAATAGCAATAATGTTTGCGACACGTTGAGCCAATGTGGGATACCCTGAAATCAATTCATACCAAGACACAAAAAATCCGCGATGATTATGCCATTGTTGAGAAAAAGCTTCCGAACTCATTAAACGACCAGATTCTTTGCCTCCAGAGAGGATCATCATCGCGGTCAAAGCCCCGCCGATATTATTCACAGCAAAAGCACCATAACGATCACACGTTGCCTCACAAGCCCGCGAATAAGCCGTCCCAATCAACGGGAGAATGCGTGCCGGTCCAAGAAATAATAATTTCAAAATATGCTTTCTTTGAATATGACCAATTTCATGACCAATAACAAAACGCATCTCATCGCTGCTTTGTCCATAGGCTTCGACAATATCCGAATACAAAACAACAAAATTGCGACCCGAATGACGAATAGCAAAAGCATTCAGCATACCCTGTGATTGAACAACATACAGTTCTGGTAATTTTGTTAATTCCAGCTTAGAACAAACCTGACGAAACGTCCCGTACAACTCTGGCATTTGCTGTTCAGTAATAAGCACACAATCGGACTTGAGTCGTGCGATAAACAAACCGTTCGCCAGCCATCCCATGAAGGCAAATGCCAAAACAAACAGCGGGCCAACGATAGTTGCAAGAACAAACAACCAAAAAAGAATCGCAAAAATCATAAGAATACAAAAATAAACTTTTTCCTTCTGCAAAATGATATTTTCTCTTGAAATATCCACAAATCATCCTTTCTTTGATTTATATAAAAATTCTAAAAATTCTCAAATGTGGCACCTTTACCCTACCCTTGCCTTTCATTTGCCTTTCTTTCGATTTTGTTTTTTATTGTTCTCCCCTTGGAATATTGAAACAATTTGTTTATCCTTTTTATTAATAACAGGGGGGTTCCAATCGTGCGGAATTTTACCCTTTTTCTTTGCAATAACATCAACAATATAACCAGAATCTAATAGTTCCTGCCATTTGCTTTTCCATGATTCTCCATGCCCAGTACAATAAGTACCAGTAGAGCTACCAATAAAATGAAAAGGAGGCGTTACTGTGGGTGCCAGGCTAAAAGTAACTTTCAACAAGTGTCCGGTCCACAACTTTATCATACGGGCCTTCTAATTCAACAAACTCTTTATACCTTCTTTGACACGACTGAACATCATCACCTAACTGGTTGTAATAAGGATTCATGTCTATAATCGAATTGTTTTCGCCCAGCGCATAGTGTCGATAACTTGACCACTTGTAGTCCTCCAAAGATTTCACTATCTTCGCACGAGCAGGATTACGCTCGATATAGCGACCACATTCTAAGAAATAGCTTTCTTTCTCAATCAACTCATTTTTATACCGCCCCTGCCACAAATGACCAACATATTTATTGTCCTTACGATACCAACGCGAATATTCAAACAATAAATATTGCATCAACTTTGCAAGATCATCACCTTTTACCATTTGGACCAATAAATGAATATGATTCGTCATCAAGCAATAATGAAATAATTTCCAATCGAATTTCTCTTTTGATTTTCCAAGTAGCTCGACAAACTTTTGAAATCCGCCAGCGACTGCAAAAATAAACAATCGATTATTACCTCTAGCTATTATGTGATAAAATCCCCCATCTATAAAATTCCGTGCTTTTCGTGGCATCACTCAACTCATTTTCTAATTAATCCATGACTTCCCAGCCTGGCACTCTCAGTAACGCCTCCTTATTTCCTTTTACTTGCTGCACTCTTTCGAGAAAATCTTGAAGTATCTTTTCTGCATTAGAGCGTAATATACCCTTGGTAGCCGTAGCTAAAGCAAACCGAACTCCGTCGGACGTAGCTGTCCAATACTCCTTATTACGAATACGGTTTGGAGTAATATATTCTTTATCGGCTAGCTCGCCAATAAGAGCCTCGGCTTCATCATGGCTAATCTTAAAGAAATCTGAGGCATAAGGAGCACCCCAGAGACCGCCGTCCGCTTTGCGCAGGAAATCCCTTACTTTAATTGCTGGTTGTCTAGCTATGTGAGTTTTAGTGTCGAGGTGCATTACTTTAACTGTCCTTTTAATCGAAAATTATACTTCCCTTCTTCCTCACCTGTCCCTCTAAAGATAGTCTTTTGTCCGAAGGTATTATCAGCTGACATTTGGTTCTCGTCATAGACAATTTTGCCACTGGAAACGTTATACGAAATCAATAGCTGTTTTTTATCAGTTAAATCAATAAAGCCATTCGTCTGCACAGGAGTAAACGAGATTCCTTGAAAAACAACTTTATCTGCATTCCTCAAAAGTTCTTTTTTAATCTTAAATGGAATTTTTCCGCTTGTCCCAGGGTTCACCCAATAACGTCCTTTTTGCCCTATCTCACAAAACATTGGGGAGTCGAAATAATGTTTAATCCCGTCCTTCATAACAACGAAATAACTTGTCTCTGTAGTTAATGTTCCACCAGAGCGATTGTAACAACCGTAAAACTCCAACGCTCGCTTGGTATCCCGATTTGTTATCAACAAATACTGCGTCGAGAATAAACCAGACTTAAATGAAAATTCAAAAGAATTTGTCTCTGCAAAGGCGAAAAAAGAGGCTAATGTCATAAATGTAAGAACGCTTATTGTGATAATAAGAGATTTTTTCAAAGGCATAACCTGTCTGGTCCTATTTAGTAGTTATCATGGCGTCAGCCCTTGAAATTGCCTCGTCAAGCAAATCTCGAGCGGAACCTGGCTTTAAGCCATTACATTTTTCAAAATATTTCTTAGCCAATTTAGGATTTCGATTTTTTACGGAATCCAGATAATAATTCCCCATTGCAAAATTTAAATGGAAATCGTCTTGATAACGTTCAAGACCTTGGTCAACTCAAAAGGTGCCAGTCACCTTTTAGGGGACAGGTAAAGCTTTTGGATCACGCTCCTCCTGTTGCCTAGCTCTAAAAACACGTGACCCAATTACCGTACCGCGAGTAAACATTGCTTCATTCTCAATTCCAGCTCCCTGAGGTAAATTCGGAAAATCATAAGAATCGACTATCGAATCTGTTTTGCCAAGAAAATAAAAACCACTCGAACTATGCCGCCAATCCTCAGCTCGGGCAACAATTCGTGCCTTAACAGGATTTTGTTCAATATACAATCCGCACGCATACAAGTAACGCTCATCCTCAATCAACAAACCTTTAAATCGCTCCCTCCACAATGGGCCAACCCTCTTGTAACGGACATTAAACCATTTTGTATACTCTAATTTTAGTTTTTGCAAGCCCGCAGAAAACTTCTCGACACTTGAAAGTGTTACTGCCAGATGAAAATGCGTATTCATCAAGCAATAATGTCGAACTAAAAATTGATTCTTAACCTTAACCTCAAGAATTAAGTCTTTAAATCGCTCAAAATCAAGGTCATCTTTAAAAATCCATTTCTGTTCGATTGATCTCGAAAACACATGAGCAAAACAACCATCGTAAAAAACTTTTCCTCTTGCTATCCGCCCCATATGTCCTTAAAAAATAGTAAATATTTACGCTAAAAGCCTGTGTCCCCTAAAAGGTGACTGGCACCTTTGCCTCCTCCGCCCCATATGTCCTTAAAAAATAATAAATATTTACGCTAAAAGCCTGTGTCCCCTAAAAGGTGACTGGCACCTTTGCCTTTTTCCCGTAGGAGGATATCAATAACTCTTCTAATTTAGAGGACTTTTGTTTACCAAAAATCCCTGTTAACTTTAATTTCATTTGTTCCAATATTGCCATATTGTTCCACCCGGAGTAACATCTTTTCGACATCCGGGATCGATTAAACTTTTAATGGCGATGATCTCTCAGAGAAACGATCCCGATTAACTCTTCCGATTCCTTTTATTTTTTAATTTCGAGTGATGATTGAAACACGATTTCAAATAGTTTCCCTTCTTCAACTTTCCCAATATTTATCTCGCTTTTAACTTCCCATTTCCCCCCATGCCCCCCTTGCGAAGAATTTACTTTTACTCGTTCTTTTATAATAAGATAATAATCTCTGCCATCCCATAAGAAACATCTTTCAATATGCCCTGTTCCAACTATAATTTCCCAACTCCCAAAAACTTCATAGTTATACCTATGATAAATAAGATTTAGATTATTCTGTGACAAACGTTCAGCTAAAATAGCTACTAGATCAAAGTGTCTCTTAATCGTTTCATCACGGGTAGATTTCATGTTAAAACCTCCAAAATATTAAATATCTTTTTCATATATTCTACCAAGGCTCAATAACTGGAATTTTATCAATATCTATCCCACGTGATCTTAAATAATTGCTTTCCATTTCAAATCCACTTCCAATCCTTGCTTGGTTTGGATTATTCGAGAAAATAAAACTATCGCCTCTATTAATTGACCGGTCTAAAGATAAAATGTTAGCCGCCTTTTGTTCTGCAGATGACATTTGATTCCAAATGTCAGAAGGAATACTGAATTTTTTAGCCCCCAATTGATCTGCTAATCTTTCATAACTACCTACTTTACCTAAAACCATTGAATTATTAGAATCATCCCGAACCAAATCAAAACTTTTTATTTGCCCCTCAATATCATAATTAGTTTTAATTTTATATGTTGGCCCAGGCTTCTGATCCGTTTTTAAATTCTGAGCTCCTTTCCTTTCTTGTTTTAGTGAATTATTATTGGACGATGATTTCGAATTAATAGAATTTAAAATTCTTTTCCCGGCTATGCCCCCACCAACAGCTCCCACTAGCCCACCAGTAAAACTATCTAAATTATCAGTAGCAGCAGCATAAGCTCCACCACCGAGTATCCCAATCCCAGCTATAATTCCCTTTGCCAAATTACTTAAAGACGACCCCGCTATTCCTCCTCCAATCGCGCCAAATCCAGCCCCCATCAAAACCGACATCCCTATTTGAGACCAACTTCCTCCTTGCAAACCCGTTGCCATGCCCCCACTTATGGCACCACCGATAGCACCTCCAGCAACGGCAGCCCAAAATGCTCCTACGGCTGGCGCTAATGTCCCAGCACTAACAACTGCTACAGTAACACCAACTACCGCAGCAGCAAAATTAATGAAAAACTTTTTCCATGACCATTTATGTCCATCCAAATCCACCCGATTAACCGGATTGTTCCCACAATACGAATACCGATTGAGGGTTTGGGGATCGGACGGATTTTGGACAATCGTATCCGGAGTAATAAACCGCCCCAAAGACGGATCATAATACCTAGCACCAAAGTATATCAAACCGGTTTCGTCGTCCAGCTTTTTTCCGGTAAACTGTTGTTTGGCTAAACGTGAGCTTCCGGATGTTGCGTCGTGTCGATTGATTTTTCCATACGGATCATATTCGATTAACTCCGCTTGATTCCCATTATTATCGGTCATCACATTGGTCGATCCTAAATGGTCCCCATGATAAAACACCGGCGAACCGCTAACCGTATCAATTGCCGCAATGCGCTGACCGCCGAGAAAAATAAAACGAGTGCCCACATTGTCGGTTTCTTCATACATTTCTCCGACGTATTTGGTAATAACCGGCGTACTGGTTATTTGGGGATCGCCCAACAGCGCCCCATAGGACAACCCACTGGACACAGAATTAGCCGTCGTCACATAGGATGTTTTTTGCACCCGCCCGCCATCACCATCGTACATATACTGCGCGATCAAGGTCATGTTCTTGCGAACTTCCGTCAAACGATTCTCTGAATCATAATAATACTGCATAACCACACCGGATTTTGACTTGGTGCTCATATTACCATTGGCATCATAAGTCATCGTTGTCCCGTCCGACAAAGATGTCACCGCGTGCGGCCCGGCGCCATTCTCACCATAGGTATAAGTCAAACCATCTTTACTGGTGATATTTCCAATCTGATCATACGTATAGGTCTTGGTGCCATACGCCACACCCGTTGACTGCGTCAAACGATTAAGTGCATCATATTTGAACGTTTGACTGGCCGTATTGACGGCATCGATAATCTGAGTGATATTCCCAACCCCATCGTAGGCATAACTCAAGTCTTGTAATACGGTCCCCGAAGCATTGACTGTTGTAAGATTTGTTAATCGCAACATCGTTGGTGAATACCCATAGGTCGTCACCACACCATTGCCAAACTCAACCTTGGTCATTTGACCCGTCGCATTGTAGTCAACATTTTTAATATAAACCTGCCCCGCGCTTTGCGGCACAGTGGATGGTTCTAACGGCGGCAAAACAACGGGCACAGTTCCCATTGCAGGATTTTCTTCTTCAGTTCCCGCTCCCTCATTGTAAAGTGCTTTAATTTCATCAACATTCAATGCCTTTCTGTAATAACGCACATCGTCGACACTACCCTTAAAATAAGACTTATTGCCACCATATATCGCAGAGCTACCCAAACGAGCATTTGTAATTGGCCCACTTAAGAAATTAACCCATGCTGCCTTATTACTTTGATACGTATATGTTAAATTTTGTTGCAATATTCCATTGATATAAATCTTGAGTTGTGTCCCATCTTGTGTGACAACCACATGCGAAAACACATTGGCTGGCACAGAACCTGCCTGAGTAACACAAGAAATTGGATTACCAGAACCCGTAATACCAAACTCCAGCGACTGATTGCTATTGTAAGCAATCAAGAAAAATCCTCCAGTCCCTGCAAAATTCAAAATCGGGAATCCGGCGACCGGCTTAACCCACATACTAAAAGCGCCAACACTGTCATAGCGAATATCTGACCACAAACTGCTCATATCTACATATTGATCAACACCATTAAAGTTCAAGGCGCCATTGATTTTTCCGCTGACCGACAAAGCACTAGTATAATTTGTGGCTACACCATCGTTATAACCAACCGCTTCATCAAGAACATCAACGCTTAGGGCATTATCATTTAATTTGTAATGCGCAAAAGGCGAAATCACATGAGCAACCAAACTCACATTAGGCGGCGGCGTATTGCTGACCGACGGATTTTCAGCTTCTGTTCCCAAGCCTTTGTTATAAATTCCCCACACTTCCTGCGGAATCAACGCCTTATTAGAGTAGTAACGAATATCATCCAACGTGCCTTTAAAGAAACTGCTATTACTCGCTGGATTTGCCGTTGCATTAAACGCACCAATGCGCCCATAATTCATCGGCCCAGCCCAAGTGTAATTAAACCATGCACCCTTATTGCCCTGATACCAATAAAAAAGCGGCTGCTCTTGCCCATTGATATAAATTTTTAAATCAACTGCATCCTGAACTACGGCCACATGCACCCAATTGCCCACCGGAACACTATTGTTGGGAGTCGCACACGAAATAGGCGTACCCGCCCCAGAAATTGAGACCGATACCGCTTGGGTAAATTCAGACCAATCGATTGAAAAATACCCACCGGGTCCGCCAAATGTAATCAACGAACTCCCCGTTTCTGGTTTTAACCAAAATGAAAAACTTCCCTTATTGTCATAACGCACCTTGCTAAACAAAGCATCCGTATTAACAAAATTATTCACACCGTTAAAACGAAACCCCTTACCGACTTTTCCATTATTACTGAGTGTCGACGTATTAGCTGAAGATACAATGTTCGTTTTACCTGTCCCACTATCAAAAACAGCTGTGTTAACCGCGCTCTCATTAAAACGATATTGCGCAAACGGCGAAGCCATATAAACCGCGTCATCGCCATTGGGATCTGGAATGGTCGTCGTCGATAACATTGAAAACACTGAATTGACCTGTCCCGCCTCATTGTAGGTATAACCAACGGTGCTGTTTTCTGGATACTGCAAGGTAACCAAGCGATCCAGAGCGTCATATGTTCGATTCACATCATAGTAATTCTCACCAATCGCTTTAACTGACTGCTTCTCTCGACCCAAATTATCATATGAAAAATAGGATGCCCCGTTGTAATATTTGGCATTGTTTAATCGTCCCTTGCCGTTAATACTATTTACCTGATCGTATGTATAATTGACGCGAATCAGATTTAAATCTGTTTTAGCTGTTAACCGATTAAGTTGATCATATCCAAAGCGAAGACTCTGCCCTTTGGCGTCATCTTGTCGCGTTAAGTTTCCAACATAATCATATTGATATTTCCATGTCCCCATATCCGGGTCAATCATCTGTGTCTTGCGTCCCAAAGTGTTATAGTCAATGGTAGTCACATTGCCTTTGGCGTCTTGGGTCTTTGTTAAATTGCCTTTGGCATCATACGTGTAAAGTGTCGTCGCATACAAAGTAAACGCGCTGGCCGGATAAACATGATTTCGGCCATCCGCACCCGTATATTCTTCCTTTTTAATCAAACGCCCTGCAGAATCCGCATAGGATTTTTGCATATGCCCGTTTTCATCAAAACTCGTCGAGTCCCAATCATCATAAATGACATTAGAATAACTCCCATCTGGAGCGGTTGTCCGCACAGCTCGACCCATGGCATCATAACTAATCAAAGTGTATGGCTGATTCGTATCTAACACGTCTAATTCACTTAATGGCACAGAGGTCATATAAGGAACATATTTCTTAACGGGCAAACCGCGAGAATTATATTCACTTAATCCGCTCACAATAAATTGACCTGGTTTCTCTGATTTAGACTTGCTTTGCACAACTCGACCAAGCCCATCTGAAAACTGCACCGTATCAATCGTTCCCGCTGATCCGGACTTGATTCGCTGTTTGGCAATCACTTTTAATTGCGATACGCCATAAACATATTCATAGCTCATTGTTGGCAAAGCAATAGTATCTAAAGGCGAAACTGTTTTGATGGTGCGGCCAAAAACATCATAGATACGTAAACCTTTTTTCTCATTAGGATCTGTCGTGCTCTTAAGTTGACCCCAAAGACCAAAAGTCCCATCACTGCCGCTTAAAGCAACGCCATTGACGCCATAATACTCATTAACAACTTTGTGAGCGGCCGCATTGCTCGTCTCTAAAGGGAAAATTTTATAAGTCGCATCATACGTGATCATTGTTTTACTGCCGCTAATATCCTGCATCATTACCAAATTTCCAATGTCATCATATGAATAGTTCACATACGGATCGACAGTATATGGGGCTGTTCCCGCCCAATCAACTTTTTTTGTCATCAAACCTTTAGTCGGTAAAGTCAAAAAATTCGTGCTTGAATCATAAAAAAATGTCGTTTTGGCAAATTGAGCTCCAGCGTTATCAGTCGCAATCGAGATCTTGGGTAATCCCAAAAGCCAAGCATTGGTATTATTGTGATATTGGACATAGGATGTGTTTTTGTCAGTCCCGATATCTGTCCCAGTGGTCAAATCAACTTCGCCAAAATTAATGGATTTGGTCAAATTTCCATATTGCGGATTTTCTTCATAAAAATACTGTGCCTGTGTGCGACGGCCGGTTGCATTGCCATCATAAATATAGCTATCCTCTTGTTTTAAATAAGGAAAAACAACACCATCGCCAAGCTCCTGATACGTCCAGATATTCTCACTTTTACTATATAATTTTCCAGCGCTGTCATAACTGGCCTGACTCAACGGTCTGCCTTTATAAATATCATCTTGCGCATATTCAGTTAAACTGTAATTGCCATCTGGATCAATCATCTTGACCGTTTTAAACCCGCGAAACTCACGATTCTTATTATCCCAAAGGCCTCCTGAATAATCATATTTAGCGACATAGACATCCCCGGTCAAACTTGCTCGGCGTGAAATAGCCTTAACAGTATTAAGCAAAATTCGGCTATTTGCAGAACCATACTGTAATCCGCCCCAACCTTTAATAGGAAGATTCTGATACTGCAATTCTAAATGTCCACCAAACGAATTATCCACATCAATCAAAGAATTCGCCCTCGCTTGACGAGCATTTAGTGAATTGATCCAAAATCGATTGCCGCTGGTATTGCCATACATAAAATCAAGCACCTGATCTCCATTGATATCAGCCATAACAATGCTTAAATCATTTAAATTCACACTGGGATAATTACTCAAAACCACTGGCGACAAAAATCCATTGTTGCCATGGTTAAGATAAACTTTATACGGCGCCTTGCCAACAACCACATCCGGTAAATGATCGCCATTGGCATCAATAAGTTTTACCGCCGGATCATTTACGCCAACACCCGGTGTGCCATTCATTGCAACGTCGACATTAAAATCTCCGCGCCCATTAGAAATATACAAGGTATACGATGCGCCAGTTACCAGCAAATCAGACAAGCCATCACCATTTATATCCGCAAGTTGTATTCTTTGACTTAAAAAATCCAGCGCCAAGGGATAACTTGTTGTCGTTTTTGGTTGCTCATATCCATTAACACCATTATTAAGCCAAATCCTATACGGCGATGAAAAGGAAGCTAAAATAATATCCATCAGTCCATCTCCGTTAAAATCCGCCATTTGAATATTGCCGTTTGTAAAAGCTTGATATGGCGAATTAACAGCTGGAATTCCGGCGGCAAAACCCCCATTTCCATCATTCATATAAATTTTATAGGACTTATTTTCTGAAGCAAAAGACTCAACCATATCCATCGCACCATCATTATTCATATCCAGAAATTGAATTGTCTTAGAACTGAGTGTACTGGCCGGCGTATTAGCCACATACTTAACCGCTTCAAACCCATTATTTCCATTATTAATCCATACGCGATAACTGCCAACACTGTCCCCTAATATTGCATCAAGTAACCCATCACCATTAAGATCAACAAATAATGAATTCGTGTTATCTCCAGTAAATGCCGGTGAATTACTTAACGTCACAGCAGACCCAAAACTAATCGTTCCATTCTTTGATGTATTCAAATAAACTTTCCAATTACCCGAAATCGACGTATCAAGAAAATCTGACAAACCGTCATTATTAATATCCATCATCCGATAACGCGGATTGCCCAAATTGCCCGGCAAAGACAAAATATTAATCATCGGATCCAGCGTATAAGGCGCCTGCGCATAACTCATCATCGTCGCCGGCAAAGTTGATGTTCCATCGGCACCATAAAGCGTCGCGCTTTTAAGCAAAGACTTGCCCATCACCGAGTCGGCAATATAATTTAGACCATATTTACGCACCAAATTCCCGTCTACCCGCACTTCAATGGCTGCTAAACGCTTGGTCTGAGCAATTTTAAATCCAGACATAAAACTATTGGCTGTATCAGCGACATTGGTTTTTACATCATAAAAGAATTTGACTGATGCATATGGTAAAAGATTAGCCGTTGTATTTCCGGTATATTTGATTTCTTGCGGATAAAGTTGATTGTCTGCCGCTAAATAACTAATCGTCAAATAATTTCCGTTAATATCCTCAACTCGTTCAAAACACCATTTAAAAACTTGGCTAGCACTCGCCGGATTGACAACACGGGAACTGCTACTTGTTCCAAAAAAATATTTAGTCCCTTTACGATCCGTAATTATCCATGATGTGCCATCAAATTTGATTCTTGAAAATGACCCTTCTATTTCTGGTCTAAATTCTGTCCCATTGCCGCTAATATCGACCAATTCCTGACTCGAACCGGCCTGAACCAAAACAAATCTATCCGTGTTGTTATATCGTGGAACGCCTTTCTTTATTGAGCGTTGTATATAGCCCATCTCCATGCTCCAACCAACACCCAACATACCATTGCCACCACTAGAATTATAAAGGAGTGTCGCATTCGGCTGGATACCTGCCCGTCCTTGTGGGACTTCAATCGGAATAGAAATCGACGCAGTTCCACTGGATGGATCGACATCAAGGTTTTGAGAAAGCGCAAAAACATTATTTGAACCACTGCTTTGCGCGGCCCAAGAAATATTTGCTGAAGCAATCGCGATTAAAAAGACCAAAGCTCCCAAACCTAAACCCGTTTTCCTCCAGCAAACATTTTTCATTTTTATGCCCTCTTGTATTGTTACGTTTTTGAAATAAATCTTATTATCTTCCTCACGTAATGACATACCTGTTATGTCATTGCGAGAAAGGAGCGAAGCGACTGACGAAGCAATCTGAAATCAACAAGATTGCCGCGTCGCCTTGGACATTTGCGTGGCTCCTCGCAATGACACTACTTTTTTTCGACGCGATGACACGACCCACTATGTCATTGCGAGAAAGGAGCGAAGCGACTGACGAAGCAATCTGAAATCAACAAGATTGCCGCGTCGCCTTGAACATTTGCTTGGCTCCTCGCAATGACACTACTTTTTTTCGACGCGATGACACTATTTTTTTCAACGCAATGACACTATTTCTTTCAACGCGATGACACTACTTAACAAATCAATCCAAATATCGGGCGGGCGAGTTCCGATCACTGCTTCCCCTCAATAAGGCTCTCATTGCCGCTACCCCTAACGACGTTAAGATATGCCCTCGGATTTTCTCAACCCGCCCAATACCACTGTCTTCCTTCAGTGCTGCCACCCAACAACCATCAAACAACAACAGAGTCACACAAAAAGACAATCCAAAACCTTTGTGCAAATACACTGTTGCCTAACAACACCGACGAAGACACAATGCCTATTTCTTCTTGCTTTCTTTTTCCTCAACCTTAAAGCACTTCGCGCACGGTGTAAGCCCTTTAGCCTGCGCCTGCTTTTCATCCATCGTGCTCGTTTCTTTCTTAAGAATCAAAGCACACGTCGGCTGATGATATTTTTTTCCCCGCTTTGTCACAACAACATCCGCTGCCATCGCCGCAGACGAAACCATAATCACTGCCGCGCATAACCCTGCTGCTACCAATTTCTTGACCATTTGACTCTCCTCTCATTTTTTGTTTTTTCTTAACGCTGGCTAAACTCGCCGCCGGTTAACCCATCCAGCAAAGCCGTCAACTCTTGCAAACGAATTGTCTTCTCTATATAGAGATCCATCGTCATTTCTTTCTTTGCGGCCAATTCCATCTGTATCCGCCGCCGCTCAAAATACAAACGCGTTGCCTGATCCAAAATATCCTGCCGCAACTCGCTCATCAATTTAGAACGCGAATCAATTGACGTATGATCGCTACTCCAAATCAAATCACTAAAATCCCACGACAAAGACGTACTCCAATCCACATAATCACGTCCTTTGGTCAAAACATCAGGATTCGCACCCGTATCCCAATGATAAATATCACTATCCGCACGGCTTAACCCCATCGACCACGTCGGAAAAAACGCTTTCATCCGTGATTGATTGTGCCAACTGTTGATTTGTTTGGGATCGACATTCGCGTATTCAATGGCCATCTGTTGAACATCACGAATGGTCGGCTCATTTTTATAATCCAGCGCCATATCCGCATAATCAATTTGACCACCACCCAAACCTTTTGTATTGGCATAAGCCACAGACTTAAAATAAATCCCATCCGCACTAGCTAAATAAATATTACCCTCTTCATCTTTAACCGCATCATTTACGGAAATATTACCAACCTGCGCCAGATTGTTTTCCCAATAGCCATTTTCATAGGAGAACAAACCACCGTCTCCCGCGGCATATAGTGTTTCCGCTCCACTTTCCGTATAATCAATCCATAATTTACCAATCCCAGAAACCGGCAAACCTTGGGCCGAAATTTGTTGCCACGTCCCACCTTGATCAGAGCTAAAAATAATTTTTTGAGTGGTGACCACGATGATTTTCTTCCCATCATCAGAAACAACCATATCTTTTATTTGTGCCGATAAAGCCATCTCGCCGTCGGATACATCCTGCTCATCCAACGAGCGACTGCCCAGAGCATAAACCTTAACCACTTCTTCTTTTGATTTTGCAAGTCGATAAACCCCCGAATCCGTCGCCGCATAAACATAATCGCCATCGCCGACCAAAGACGAAACCCGCTTTTGTCCAATATCCCGATGCACCTGCTGCCAAGCTTGACCACTCTGCTGACGAAAATACAATCCGCCTGCCGTTGCCACATAAATCGTGTTTTCATCCACCAGCACAGACGAAGCTTGTCGCGCCAAAACAT
>JACKFI010000015.1 GCA_020632555.1 Candidatus Omnitrophota bacterium
TTATTAGTCAAACAACATTGGACATGGATCCCCGATAAAAGAACTCGGGAATGACGGTACATTAAATGAGAATGACAATGAACCAAGATTGCCGCGCCCCTTCAGGGCTCGTCCAAAAGGGACTCCCGTTGGTCGCAAAGACATACTGAATAAGAAGCGGTTTTTCGTCCAAAAAGGACTCCCGTTGGTCGTAATGACACTAACGAAAAGAAGATTGCCGCGTCACCTTGTACAATTGATTGCCTCCTCGCAATGACACCACGTGATTTCTCGCAATGATAATAATAAATGTAGGAGCTGTCCCTACTTTTAGAGTTCGCGGCGGCTGGCCATGGACATGGTCAAAGTCGAAAGGTCAGCGTACTCGACGGAACTTCCAACTGGAATGCCTAAACCAATACGACTGATTTTGATACCCAAAGATCGTAATTCATTGGTGATATGCAAAGCGGTCATCTCGCCTTCCGTATCCGGATCGGTAGCAATGACAACTTCGGTAATGCTTTCAGCAATCACCCGATCGCGTAATTCGTGAATCTTTAAATCATCCGGTCCGCGTCCCTCGGCCGGAGAAATCGCACCCAACAAAACAAAATAAATTCCTTTGTATGTTCCTGTCCGTTCAATGGCAATCAAATGTTTATGCTCTTCAACTACACAAATCGTTTTGCGGTCGCGATTCTGATCAATACACACCCGGCACAAATCCGCTTCACTCAAATTCTTGCATTGGCTGCAAAAACGCAAACTTGACTTTAAATTGAGAATTCCACTGGAAAGCTGTTCGGCCGAATCCTTGGTGTTGGTCAAAAGCCAAAAGACGATCCGCTCGGCACTGCGACGGCCGATACCGGGAAGTTTGACAAAATGTTCAATGAGTTCTTCGACGAGTTTAGGATACATTATTCATTATGCCATTTGCTGACGATCTTGCCTTTAAATGTATCTAAAGCTTTTTGGATAACCGGTTCATGTGCTTGAGGCGCCGCTGTTTTGGCACCATCCAATATTTTGTACTCAACAACAATCTGGCAACGCAACTTTTCAGAAAAAATCCGGTCAACCAACAATTTGGCATCTTTGCCGTCTAGTGTTTCTTTATGGAATTGATGATCTTTGCTAAAAGCAATGGTCAAACGCTGGCCAACAAGTTGGGCAGGTTTTCCTTCCTGCAAAAACGTTGCCAAAGACATTTTTTCCCGACTGACGGCATAGGTCAAAGCATCCCAAGCGGCTTGAATCTTTTCTAAAGTGATTGGTTCGCTACTGGAAGCAACAGGAACATCTTCTAGAACCATGGTCGCTTCACTGCTAATAGCTGATGATGATTCTGGATGTGAGTCCACAATGTTTACTGATCCACGATTGTCTTTAAGAATAGGTGTTGGAGCAACTCGGGATGTTGATCTGACGGGAAGCTCATTGCCTAAAGCAGCAGCTGACCTTTGATTTGTCGATTGAGATGAAAATCCAGTTGTCTGCGCAGTGGCATTATTGGAATAAGTCAAACGGGCAAAAACAATTTCCAGCGGCGTTCGTAATGTTTCGGTCACACGGCCGGTCTCTTGGGCTTTAATAAATTCATCTAATGCTCGAAATATTTCTGGCAAAGAAATATTTTGAGCCTGCTGATAATATTGCTCTTTAATCGGCGCGGTATAATCAACAAGCTTTTCTAAGGATTTCCCACCAACCTTCATAACCATCAAATTGCGAAAATGCTCAACCAGATCACGTGCCAACTGTTTAATATCTTTGCCCTTGTCGATAATCGCATCCAATAGTTCCAGCGCGCGACTGCAATCCTTGCTTTGCAAAGCATCGGTCAAATCAAATAAAAGTTTGGACTCGACCAAACCTAACATCGAATAAACATCACTGTCCTCAATCTGACGTTCACTTAAAGCACTGATTTGATCTAATACACTTAAAGCATCGCGAAAACTCCCCTGCGCGGCCTTGGCAATCGCATACAATGCATCTTGAGTAACCGTGAAATTTTCCTTCTGACAAATCTCTGCCAATGACCAAACCAAGGTCTTTAAAGCAATGCGCTTAAAATCATAACGCTGACAGCGCGAAAGGATGGTCGCTGGCAATTTGTGCGGCTCGGTGGTTGCAAAAATAAATTTGGCGTGCTCGGGCGGCTCTTCTAATGTTTTGAGTAAAGCATTAAAGGCCTCACCGGTTAACATATGAACTTCGTCAACTATATAAATTTTGTATTTTCCGTAGCTGGGAGAGAATTTGACATTCTCACGCAATGTGCGTATCTCATCGATACCGCGATTGGACGCGCCATCAATTTCAATCACATCAAAACCAGAACCCTTGCTAATCTCCTGGCAAGACGCGCAATTGCCGCAAGGCGTTAAAGTCGGGCCGTCTTGACAATTTAAGGATTTGGCAAGAATACGGGCACAGGATGTTTTACCAATCCCGCGCGGCCCGCAAAACAAATAAGCATGCGCCACATGTTCAGCGCTAATCGCTTTACGCAATAATTCGGTAATATGATCTTGACCAATGACATCGGCAAAAGTTGCCGGCCGGTATTTACGCGCTAAAACAAGATATGCCACTTTAAAATTCTCCTTAATTTGTCACTGTAACGACACCAACATATATTTTCTCATGAACCGGTAGCGATTATAGGACAAACGCTGGCGGTATGCAATCCTCAAGAATTTCTTCTTAGTTTTAAATCATCCCGATGTGGCAGCTGCTAATTCTGGCTCGCGGACAGGGCCCTTAGGAAGCTGTCCTAAAAAGATGGGCAAGGTCTGAGCATTCATCGGAACAATATGAATAATCACGGGAAACAAACCCTGAATATTGATCTGTTCCAAATTCTGCTGGGGTAGCGACAATGGAACGCCTTTGCCATCACGTTTGATTTGCAAATCCATGTTGGTCGGGTCAAAGTTGATCCCCCCGACGGGCAACGCAGTTGGAGTCGAAGCAACCTCAGTTTTATCATTCACCCCGCTGGACGCGACGCTGTAACCCAAAGACATGATTGCTGATTCTATCTGTTTATTATTCAAGAACCGTTGCGCATCAGATAAAATAAAATAAAACTCACCCCAATTTTCAGTATTTCGAAAACTTGCTGGTAAAGCTTCACGAATAATTTCAACAATAAAATCATTCTCAATTTCTGCTTTTTTCAAATATTGCTCAATACTGGTGTGGGTTGATTGAATACTCTGGATATTTTGCTGTATATCATGAACAAGCGCAATAAACTCTCCGGGATCAACATCCAAAACAATTAAATGACTGGCCAAAAACCGCACAGCCAAAGCATGACTGTCACGAAATCGCTCATCAAAGATTTGGTATTGCTCAATCTCCCGAAAATGCTCTGCGTATACCAGCAAATTATCAATCACGGCCTGCAAACGATTGTCTGAGAAAATAGCCGGATAAGAATTTGCTGCCAACAACACGGCTTGCGCTATGATTCGAGTAGCAGGATTATCAGATGCCAGCGAATCAACAACAACTTCTTTCTGAGAAATATTTAAGTTTAGAAACGTCGCCCACATAAAATTAATTTTAAAATTAAGAATATCTTCATCAGTAATAAACCGTGCTTGTTTAAACACGATTTCTGCCATACTCATCACCGCTCCGCGGGTGATGGGATCATCCATTGGCAATAAATATTGTCTCACTGAACTGGAGGCGGCGGTTTTTTCCAAAGTTAAGCTAACCATATTCTCTAAAGCAATCCCGCGATCATCAACATAAAGCAATGTTGTCTGATCAATATTTCGTTGATATTCAAACCGACCTGTCTTTCTGGGCAATGTCGACGGAACAATCTTGCTAATGGTCCCAACCTGTTCTCTGGTTGAAACAGCACCATTGCTGGCAAAATGTTTATATTGAACTTTGACCTGATCCCCTGGTCGCAATAAATTATCTTGCAATGCTGCTATCAGCGCCTTTTGCGTGATTAATGATTTGCCAATCAAAGCCGCTCGCGCTGCTTGCTGTTGATCCACTCCGCTAGAGGCGGATAATTCTTGAGCTTTTGCTAAAGCTTCGCGCAAAGGCTGCTCGATAATCTTGCCGACTTGGCCATTGCCTAAATCTAAACGCTCTAAGGCCGCCTTCACATCCACCAAAGAACGCTTGGAACTGATATATTGTCCTGCCTCCAGGCTGTCTGCCATCGCAGAATCAAATGACTGATCATTAAATAAATGTAAATGCATTTCATAAAAGACAGCTTTCAAAACATCTCGAGCGACAACATCATCTTGATCTAAAGCTGGCAATAAATTGTTCGCTGGAAACGCTAAGCGCTCATACAATAAAACCGCTATGACATCAATTTGATCACTTAACATTTTCAATGCTGTTTCTGCCGTTAAATTCGCCGCAGGTGGGATAGAAGCAGTCTTTGCATCAGGCAAAGATTGTTTCTGCTGGTCCCCATATCCGATCATGTTCTTTTTCGCAAAATCAACTAAATTATCCCAAAGTCTTCCTCGTTTGAATCCTTCTTTTGAATGGGCTAAGCCTAGCAATGTTTTTCTGTTCATGACCGGAGAAAAATAATCTATTTGTTCGTCATTTAAATTATTAAGTATACTTTCAATCAAAGATCTCTGAGCATCCAAAAGCACGTTATTATCTGAATCATAAAATGCCAAATAACTATACAAATCAGAATATTGCTCATATCGAATCAACATTTGAGCACGAGCGCTGGCTTGATTTTGCTCAGCTTGCAAACCAGTCATAAAATCCATAAAACCATCAATTCGTTTATCACTTTTATATAAAGGAAGTTGCAATAATTCGCTTCTCACAGTCTGCAAATTTCGCTTTTGCATTGTTCCGACTTTATCATTTTTGTAAAACAATGCTGAATATGCTTGGCTAACACGCATTGTTTTAAAATCATCAATAGCCTTATTCATCTGCACTGTCACATCTCTTGACAAAACCAGATCACGGATTGATTTTACCAACTGGGCAATGGTTCTTTTATTCTCACTTATGAAATGTTTCGAAAATAATTCCGCTAAATCGATTTGTCCCTGTGAGAGCAACTCCGGATTATCCCGCAAATAATTTATCGTATCATTTATTGTAAAGACACTCAGTCGAGCAAAAAAACTACGCGAAGACGTCGTTGTGCTACGAATACTCTCAATAAAGCCTGTCCATTGAGCAGGATTACCATTAACCTGCTTGAGATGGGCCACAATATGTGCAAACGCAAATCTCAAAAGAGCTTGTTCACGTAAATCCCCAGCAAGACTCAGCGCAAAGTTATTGCCGACTTTTTGGATTTGGGCATTCGTTACCGCGCTGGAGGAGGAAGTATCAGGATTCACAGCAACTAGATTATTTAATGTATTGACTTCCTCCCCCGTTGTTCCCAATTGAACCGTGACGGCGGCGGAACTAACTTTCGCGATAATATTTTCTGCTTGATTTAATGTAATCGCCGCTGAGGAAACAATATTCGCCACTTCAAAAACAGCTCCCCCGCTAAAATATTTGTGCGGGATAAGATCACCATCTGCATCGACTTCTTCTTTAATCAAATTGTAAGCGCCTTTCTTAAAGGCGGCTAAATACTGTTCATAAATGTGCTGCTTCATCTCCTTTTCGTCGGTTTCAACACCAGCGACTTTACCTTGATCAGCATACACTTTGCCCAGCAAACTTTCTTTCAAAGCTTTTTTGTACCAGGCGGCTAAAATGACGGAATTATAAATCTGACGCACATCGGCGAAATCTTGGCTTTCGTTGACGGCTTTGTCGATGGCAGGCAAAATGGTTTGGCGGAAGATATTGGTTGAAGTATTAGGGACTAGGGGTTGGGAGTTGGGGGTTAGAGACTGACCGGTGGATGTGTCATTGCGAGCGACCAAAGGAAGCGAAGCAATCTCTGCTTTCGAGATTGCCGCGTCGCCCTGCGGGCTTCTCGCAATGAGATTGCCGCGTCGCATAACCTGCAACTGCTTTTCGCCAACCAAAACGCTTTCTAAAACTTGCAGCCTTGGCTTCTCGCAATGACAGTATTTTTTGTAACTGCTTCATGATCCTCTGCGAGCATAACCTGCAACCGTTTTTCACCAACCAAAACAATGCCATTGCTTTCTAAAACTTCGGCTTTGGCGGGCATAATCCAAACTTTGTTCAACTGGTTAGGGACTAGAGGCTGGGGGTTAGGGGTTAGGGAGCGTCTAGCATCTAACCTCTCTGCATTATTGACTTGATCCCAATATTTTTTTCCCAACTCTGTTTCGGGATTGGTTAAGGAGGCTGCCATTTGTTTCAGCACATAATCCTGCTCTAACATGGTCTTGCCCATAGTTGTTTGGCCTAAGACGTCGGGAATAATACGGTCTTTTTCATACGGGGAAAGATTCACCCAAACTTCTTTATCAGGAATGGTTAAAGCGGCAAGAAAATATTTAACCAACTTTTCGGTTTCTTCCTTGAGTTCTTCAGACGAAAGTTTGGATTGGCCTTGGTCAACGATGAAATCAAACAAAAGCGGATTTTCGGGGTGAACTTTAAGACCCAACAAAATTGGTGGTTGAAATGCGCTGGGCAAGGCCACCACACTACTGGCGGGCAGGCTTTGCGCATTAACGGGGGTGACAATCAATGAGGTCAGAAAAGTCAAAACAATAAAACTGCTGATAACTTTTCTAAATAATTTTAAAGTTTTGCAACGCATGCTAATACGCACAGATTTTTTGCTCCTTTTAGAAAAATATAAAAATATTGTTATAGATTAGAACAAGGAAAGATACAGAAAACGTACATAAGGAAACTATACACGAAAGCGTCTTAAAAAACAACTAACTTAGACCGTTCCCTCTTAGACCAAAGAAGGTATCATTTTAATATTGAAATCAACGCCGAGCGCAAATCCGGATAAGCAAAGTTATACCCGCCATCCAATAACCGTCGGGGAACAACATTGGCGCCTTTTAAAAGCAATTCTTGACCCATTTCACCAAATAAAGCCGAAACAACAAACTCGGGCAAAGGCAAAACGGCTGGCCGATGAATCACACTGCCCAATATTTTGGCAAATTCACGACTGGTGACCGGTTGCGGTGCCGTAAAATTAACCGGACCTTTAACCGCATTATGAGTCGCCAAGAAATAAATAATTTGTGGAATCTCCCACAGGGCAATCCAACTCATCATTTGTTGGCCGCTGCCTATCGGACCGCCCAGTCCAAAATAAAATGGCGGCAACATTTTCGCCAAAGCGCCACCGCGTGTATCTAAAACAACGCCCAATCGCATGGGAATGACGGCTATCCCTGCATCTTGGGCTGGTTGAGCTGCCAACTCCCACTGTCTGGTCACTTGTGCTAAAAAACCCGGTCCGCTTAATCCTGTTTCGTCAAAAACATTTTGTGTCAGATGACATCCATAATATCCAACAGCAGAAGCACAAAAGAAATGTTTGGGCGGATGTTTGAGTTTGGACAAAGTCTGTGCCAAAAAACTGGTTCCCTCAACGCGGCTGTTTAAAATCATTTTTTTATACTCTGATGTCCAGCGATGATCGGAAATATTGGCGCCAGCCAAATGAATGACAGCGTCATATCCTTCGAGCCGTTTGAGATCAAGCGTCTTTTGGTGAGGATCCCAGACAATGTCATTGTCAGATGGTGTTTTAATTGTCGACGGACGAACCAGCCGTGTAACGGTATGACCGCGCTGGGTCAACCATTCATAAACCGCTGAGCCAATCATTCCTGTCGAACCAGTGAGCGCGAATTTTAAAGACATAGGCTTATTCTACTTACTTTTTGCGCAACCGAAATGAATGTCTGGATTATTTTTCATGGATAGCGCAATGCGCTTGCGGTCTAAATCCACTTCCATGACGGTGACTTTGACCTTTTGCGAAACTTTGACTATGTCATTGGGGTCCCGCACAAATTTATCTGACATTTGACTGATATGCACCAACCCGTCGAGATGAACGCCAATATCAACAAAAGCTCCAAAATTGGTAATATTGGTGACCAGTCCGGTTAATTTCATGCCCAGCTTCAAGTCTTCGGGCTTTTCAATACCGTCGGCAAAACGAAAAACTTCAAACACCGCCCGCGGGTCGCGTCCGGGCTTGGCAAGCTCAGCCATAATGTCGGTTAAGGTCGGCAAACCAATGGTATCAGTTACATAATCCGTTAATTTAATTCTTTGACGTAAAGCCTCCTGCGCTAAAAGCTGGCTAACCAAACAGCCTAAATCAGCCGCCATTTTGTCGACGATATGATAAGTTTCCGGATGCACGGCGCTGGAATCCAAAGGATTGGCGCCGCCGTGAATACGCAAAAACCCGGAAGCTTGTTCCACCGCTTTGGAACCTAATTTAGCAACGTCGCGCAATTGTTCGCGAGACACAAAAGCGCCATTGGTATTGCGATGATCAATAATCGCTTGCGCGCGCGTTGGCCCTAAACCTGAGACATAGGTTAATAGCTGTTTGCTGGCGGTATTGAGCTCAACCCCGACGGAGTTAACGCAGCTAATAACAACATCGTCCAAACTTTGTTTTAATAGTCCCTGATCGACGTCATGCTGATATTGACCAACACCGATAGACTTAGGATCAATTTTAACCAACTCCGCTAAGGGATCCATCAATCGCCGGCCGATTGAAATCGCGCCGCGAACGGTAACATCCTGATCTGGAAACTCTTCGCGGGCAACATCTGACGCGGAATAAATCGACGCGCCACTTTCATTAACTGTCATAATTTGTATCGTGCTGGGTAAACCGATTTTGCGAACAAAATTCTCGGTTTCTCGACTAGCGGTTCCATTGCCGATGGCAATAAATTCTATTTGATACCGTTGACTTAACATCTTAATGGTTCGTCCGGCTTCATCAATCTGGAATTCGGATCCCGTCGGAAAGATGGTTTCATTGGCTAAAAATTTGCCTTGAGAATCCAAACAAACCACTTTGCAACCCGTACGAAAGCCCGGGTCAATAGCCATCACCGCGTGCTGACCCAAAGGCGAAGCCATCAAAAGCTGACGAAGGTTCTCGGCAAAAACGCGAATGGCTTCTTTATCAGCAGTCTCTTTGGTGATCAGACGAATCTCGGTTTCCATTGAATATGATAATAAACGTTTGAAAGAATCTGCAATCGCCATGCGAACGTGTTGGGCCGCGTCATTATTGGCGCTGACAAATTGAGTCTCAAGGATAGTTAAGGCCTCTTGCTCGGGGACAATCACTTTGAGCATGAGGATTTCTTCTTTCTCGGCGCGACGAACCGCAAGCAAGCGATGCGACGCAATGCTTTTAACCGATTCGGTAAAATCAAAATAATCTTTATAATTTTTCCCGTCTTCTTCTTTGCCCTTAATCACCTTGGCATTAAAACTTCCCTTGTCAAAATACAAGGCCCGAATCTTTTCGCGAGCAGGCGCGTTTTCATTAACCCACTCGGCGATAATATCGCGAGCTCCCGCCAGGGCGTCGGCAGTTGTTTCAACTTTCTTTTCAACATCAATATATTTTTGGGCTTCTTGTTCAATATCAAAATCACCTTGAGCAAAAATCAATTGGGCTAAGGGTTCTAAACCTTTTTCTTTGGCAACGGTGGCGCGTGTCCGACGTTTGGGCTTATAGGGCAAATACAAATCTTCCAGCTCGGTCATAACCTCAGCGGATAAAATCTTTTCTTTAAGCTCATCAGTCAGCTTGCCTTGATCGTCGATCGACGTGATAATCACCGCGCGGCGCTTGTCTAACTCACGCAATTGCTGCAAACGGTCACGAATAGACGTCAAAGCCACTTCATCCAAACTGCCGGTGGCCTCTTTGCGATAACGGGAAATAAACGGCACTGAGCCGCCTGCGTCGAGTAAATCAATAGCGGCACTGACATTGACCGGTCGCAAGGCCAGCTGTGCAGCAATTTTCTTAATATAACTTTCTTCTGAGGTCATAATCGTTTCCTTTTTAGAAAATAAAGAACGGAACCCTAGTTAACTTAAGGTCCCGCTAAATTTCTTTCAAATTTTTACAATAAACCCGAATTTTGCATTTCACTTTTTTGTGCCCAATATATCGTCGCAAACCGTGTTGTAATGCAAAATTTGGGATAAATCAAAACTGCATGCCTAAACGCAGGCCAACATCAAAAGTGTAACTTGCTGGTTCATACAAGGGTTTATACTCACTACCGTCGGGATAGGCTGAATAATAATATTGATCCGCTGTAGAAACAGACAGCATTGCTTTTGAGTCAGACTTAGACATGCGCCACATTTCAAAAAAAGGTTCTACAAAAACATTATAAAACTGCAATTTTTTAATCGCCTTAAGTGATGTTTTGACACCAAATCCACTCTTAACTTTTAATTTATCGGAATCTCTAAAAGCAATTGTGATGGGCAGGCCGGTATTAAGATCCGTTGCACTATACAAACCAGGAATATCAGAAAGTCCAAGCTCGACGTTGCCAGATAAAAGAACAGCACCCTCTAATTTAAAACTAATATCCCAATCACTATTGACTTGTTTTAAAGTTTCCACCCCAAACGGTAAATAAAAATACTGATAACGCGATTCATAGGGCATATGATTGTACACAATAGTATCTACCCACCCACCAGCCTCATCTGTGACTCTTCGATAACCAAAACCAACATAAGGCGTAATCATCAAAGATTCATCTGGACTTAAGAAATCATAACCAGCTAAAAGACGAAAATTACCTTGCCATGCGGAAGCATTAGACGTTTTACCAGAGGCATATGAATCATAATCAACGTTGCCAAACGATAACTCCACTTCCGCGCGAGCAAAAGTAAAGAAAGGATTCCCCTCAGACTCCATCAAATCCTTAATATTATGCACTGAATATGTCGTCGGCCTGCGATATGTATAAGCGGCATAAACTCCACTTAAAAGGCCTGATTTCTTAGCTTGATTGTCTGGATCACTGGAAGCGTAAAGAAGATCATAATAATATGGTCTGTTTTTATCAGTTTTGTAATAATGTGAAGTCCATTGCAAAGCCAGTTCAATTTTTTTAAGTCGCTCACGGTCAATTTTATTGTCAGATACTTCTACCACTGCCTCTGCAACAGGCTCGAAGGATTCAACATCTTCAACAGCTTGAATAACAGGCTCTGGGGTTATGTCTTTATCAATAACAATAGATTGGCTTTCATCTGCGGAAAAGCGTGAGTGCCCATTGGAATCAAGCCTTCGGGCGGCAGACTCAAGTTCATCATTAATCAATTGATCGCGGCCATTATCTTGCGGGACAGGAACAGCGGCCAAAACAATATTTGAAAAGAAAACCACCGAAACCATCAAGACAATCAAAATGCAAAAAGAAAGATATGATAATTTATTTTTCATAAAGCGTTTAAAAGCTATATTTTAATCCGCCGCTGATAGCATAGGAATACCAATTCACAACATTTAACTGGGTATCAAGAATCGTTCCACTGCTAAAAAATGTTTTATCAATGCCCCGTTCGGTTTCATAATTATGATAATCCACTTTAAAACTTAATTGCCAATTCTCCGTTAACTCATAACCAAACTTTGTACTAATCACAAACCCACTGCCATCGGCAGAATGCTCAAAACTCTTGGGATGCTGGAAATCACTTCTCAAATTCCAATCTGCGTCCGCATAATAATCCAGGAAATGGTATTCAAAACGAACAGATCCCGTCAACTTTTCTGCTTTTGCGGCAATTTCTGTCCCCAGCCATAGGCCCTTCCATTGTGTTTCATATTTGCTGTTAAGCCCACCAAAGGCCCCAGAAGCAGGGATTGTCGAATACCCGTCTTGCATGCGTAAATTTTGCGCATTATAAGCATAGCCGACCAAAGGTGTCACACTCAGCTTCTCAACAGGATAAATATCAAGAACTTTTTCCAAATTGATACGATATCCTAAACCACCGGAAAAATCATTCATGTGCCCAACATCAGCCGCATTATTAGAACGCGAAAATTCTCCGGTGCGATCGGCTCCCAAATAATCAGAATCTTGATTGTCTCCCGAGAAAATTCGCGCATAGGCGGCACTGCCTTCCAAAACGATCTTATCCAAAATAACCACTTCCCCCTGACCTTGAATTTGATAACTCTGAAGATCGCTCCAGGTTAATTCAGAAAGGATATTAGGATCAGTTCCTGATGTGTTTCCCGCGATATTAAAATTTAAATCATCAATGCGATAACCGGCAAAAACATCAAAACTGGCCGTGACCAATTGGGGTTCGTCCCAACCATCCAAATTGGCATCTAAATTCTGTGCGGAATTTGCAGGTGTCGCCGTATAACAAAGATCTGACCAATCATAGGATTGACTTTCCTGATACGCTCTGGCAACACAATCTAATTCTTGCGCGATTTTGACATCCCGCTGATCGCTAAGAACATCGGCAGACGCCAGCGTCGGAAACGTCAATACTAAAACAGTAAAACAAAAAATACTCAAATACAACAAACCTTTAGGAAAGAGTCTCATAATATTCGTCCAGTCCTTTCATATTATAAAGAGATAATGCTGATTCGATTCATATTAAAATTGAACGCCTAAGCGTAGGCCAAATTCATACGTTTCATTTGATGATTCAAATAAAGGTTTATATGGACTCCCGTCATCGTTGGCTGAAAAATAATTTGTGCTGCCATCTAGACTAACAGCCTCAACAACATCTGCTCGTGATTTAGCTAAATGCCAATATTCAAAAAATGGTTCTGTAAAAACATTAAATGCTTCAAACTTTTGGATTATTTTAAATGATGTTTTAAAACCGTACCCTGTTTTGAAATTAACTGCGGAGTCTTTGAAGGTTACTTGTACTATATCTCCCGTAGAAACAACTCTGCCCTGATATGTTCCAGCAATATCACTAAGATTAAAATCAGCATTTCCCGCAAAAACAAAATTTCCTTCAACTCTAAACCCAAGATCTAAATTTGTATTAACATGTTTCAAAGTTTCAACACCAACTGGTACGTATACATAGTTATAAACATTCTCGTATTCGACATAATCCTGAATAAACCAATCAACCCATCCCCCTGTTTTATCCGATGCCCGGCGATAACCGATACCCGTGTAGGGCGTCACCATAAAAGAATCTCCTTGGCTTAAAAAATCATACCCGCCCAGCAAACGGATATTTCCCTGCCAAGCATTGTAACCGGAACGTTTACCGGTAACGTAGGAATCGTAACTGGTTTGCCCAAATGACAAGTCCGCCTCAGCCCGAATAAATGATGGCAAACTGCTAAAACGATCCAAAGCCAAACTTAAATCGCTCCAGGAATGTACAGAAACTTTATAGGGCCGACGATATGTATAAGAAGCATATAAACCGTATAGTTTCCCTTTTTTATCTATTTCATTTCCGACAGAATAAAAAGTTGCATAATTATTTGGAAAACCAGCGTCGGTATTGTACTTATACGCCGCTACTTGCAATGCTAATTCAATCTTTTTAAGACGAGATCTGGGGTCTTGTGGATTGGGCGGCTCAGGCGTTATTTCGAGGATATTTGTTTCAACTCCAACTGGAACAATTGCGGTATTAACATTTTCTTCCTTTTTCAGAAACTCAGCTTGTGTTGACTCCTCGTCATTAGAAACTGGCTCAACAGCAATTTCAATACCATCCAAAAATTTTTTCTCACTACCCAAAGGCTTTATTTCTTGAACATTACGATCGTGGATTCGACGAAAATTCTCTTGCGATTGTTCTGCCCCCTCTAACCGCGCCTGATCAATCGCCTCTTGAAGTTGGTCCTCGATCATTTGATCACGATCGGGAACATTGTTTTGAGCATAAAGAATATAAGGAAAACAACATGTGGTTAAGAAAATTAAAACTGAAATCCTCAAGTATCCCTTGAAAGTTATCGCCATGCGGGTCTCCTTTAGATCCACGACCACCAACCTATTTTAAAATTTTATAAAATGAAATTCCAGAACCGGGAAATAATGCCAACAGTATATCGTGTACATCAGTTGCAAGCAAAATATTTCTTAGAATTTATTGATTAGGGACTGGGGAATTTCTTTTCAAGTAATGTTTCGCCGAGGGCTCACAACTAATTTCCGCCATTCTTTTCCTATTAATTGACTCATCTTTCCCCTCTTTTTTAAAGAGGGGATTAAGGGGAGTTCTAATATTTAAAAAACGGAGTACTTGTTCGGTCGAAGGCTCCTGCCTTCGACACTCCCGCGTCAACCTTGATGGTTGCCGCTTCGGTCAAAGGATCCTGCCTTCGACACTCCCGCGTCAACCTTGATGGTTGACGCTTCGGTCAAAGGCTCCTGCCTTCGACACTCCCGCGTCAACCTTGATGGTTGCCGCTTCGGCTGCTAGCCTCACAGTACTTTCCGCCATTCTTCCCTAAAGTTGTTCATCTTTCCCCTTTTTTAAAGAGGGATTACTAATATTTAAAAACGGAGTATTGTTCGGTCGAAGGCTCCTGCCTTCGACACTCCCGCGTCAACCTTGATGGTTGCTGCTTCGGTCAAAGGCTCCTGCCTTCGACACTCCCGCGTCAACCTTGATGGTTGCCGCTTCGGTCAAAGGCTCCTGCCTTCGACACTCCCGCGTCAACCTTGATGGTTGCCGCTTCGGTCAAAGGCTCCTGCCTTCGACACTCCCGCGTCAACCTTGATGGTTGCCGCTTCGGCTGCTAGCCTCACAGTACTTTCCGCCATTCTTTTCCCATTTGCGATAACCTTCCCCTTCGGGTTTGAAGGTTATCGCTTAGAGAAGAATGGCGGAGAGGTCGGGATTCGAACCCGAGGACCCAGTTTCCCAGGTCAACTGCTTAGCAGGCAGCTCCGTTCGGCCACTCCGGCACCTCTCCAGTACATCAACCAAAAAAATAATTCCTCAGAAATCTGGGGAGGTCGTGCAAACTTCCACTAAATTACTCAGCACAGTTTGCCACCTCTCCAGTACATCAGCCTAAAAAATAATTCCTCAGAAAACTGGGGTGGTCGTGCAAACTTCCACTAAATTTCTTAGAATTGTTTGCCACCTCTCCAATACATCAGCCAAAATATTCGAATAGACTAAACCAGTCCTTAGCTTTCTGCAAGCATTTTCTATTTCTTGCCTGCTGCCCGCTTTTTTCGAAAATACTCTGTCAAAATTTCAGAACAATCGCCAGCATAAATCCCAGTTTCGACTTCTGGCTGGTGATTCAACTTGGGATGCCGCAAAATATCCACCACCGAACCCCCAGCTCCCGATTTTGCATCAAACGCACCAAAACAAACCCTTTCCAACCGCGCCAAAACAATCGCCCCCGCGCACATCGCACAAGGCTCAAGAGTAACATAAAGCGTACATCCCTCCAACCACTTGCTCGATAAAGCATTCGCCGCCTGCGTAATCGCGATCATTTCCGCATGCGCCGTCGGATCCTTCAAAAGCTCGACCTGATTATGCGCCTTGGCAATAATCTGATTTTTGCACGTGATAATCGCGCCAATCGGCACCTCATCCGCCTCTTGCGCTTGCTGGGCAGCCTTCAGCGCCTCCCTCATGTACAGCTCATCAAAATTCAACATAATTTTTTACTTGCGAGAATGTTGCAACTCTTTGACGTGTTCAGCAACGGGGAAAATCAATTGAACAGTTGTCCCTTTACGCAAACTGCTTTTAACATGAATTTGACCGTGTCCAGCTTTAACCAAAGAATACACAATTGACAACCCAAGCCCAGCACTGCGATCAACCCCATGCTGTTTGGTCGTAAAAAAAGGTTCAAAAATATGCGGCAAATTCTCCGGCGCTATCCCCACCCCATTATCACTGACTTCAATGCGAACCTGATGTGAATTGACCACATTGCTGGTCACAATGGTCAAACAACCTCCCGCGGGAATCGCTTGCAGCGCATTGTCAATAATGTGATTAATAATCTGATTAAACTCAAGCTCTCCCAAACCAATCGACGACAAATTCGCCGACAAGCGCAACTTCAACTGAACATCTAAACTTTTAAAACTTTGCTTTTTAAGCCGAGCGATTTCACGAATCACCGCATTGGCCTGACAATAATCGTTCTCAAATTTCAAGCGCTTCTTATTCAGATTCGTCAACTTCTCAGTAATCCCATAACAATATTTAATCTGCTTGCGCATCACTTCCAAAAAATTAATAATGCTCGTAAACTCTTTAAAACTGAGATATTCAAAACTCCGTCCCCGATACTTGCTTTCAATGCTCTCAATCCGTTTTAAGATCGCCAAAAGCGGATGCTGCAGTTCCTTGCTGGTTCCAGAAACAAAATATTGAATCGCCTCCATCTTTTGCGCCTCACGAACCAATTCCTCAATCTGACGCTCCTGGCTGACATCCCGTAAAACAACATGAAAACTTCGAATACTTCTTTTGTCCACAATTGGAAAAATCGTCACATCCATCACAATCTCTTGCCGATGACCATCCAATGCGTTAATTTCCAAACGAAACTGCGAAACCTCACGCTGAATATGCTTAACCGCCGAAAGAATCTTTGGCAAAGACTCCGCCGTCAGATATTCTTTCAAATATTTACCCTGCAAACGTGAACCCGACGAAAGAAAAAACTTATCCGCCGCAATATTAGCAAATTCAATCTGCAAATTCGTCGACAAAATCAAAATCGGATCACTAGAACCATTAAAAAGCTGCGCACAAACATCCGCACCGATAGAAGATTTATCAGCAGCAAGTTGAATAAGTGATTTTTTAGGTGGATTAGTTAAACTCGTAGTGGAAGGATTTCGCATCATAATTATGAATATTTAAAACGCGCCTGAGAGGATTTGAACCTCTAACCTTCGGTTCCGTAGACCGACGCTCTATCCAATTGAGCTACAGGCGCAGTTACATCAAAATTACCAGTACTACCTCTAGAAAAACTGCGCCTTTGTGCCGACGCTTAACTTTTTAATCAAAGTCGGCCAGGCGCCAAACAAATTGACAAAGCTTACCGAAAACCTTGCGCCTTTGTGCCGACGCTTAACTTTTTAATCAAAGTCGGCCAGGCGCCAAAAAGCAAAAAACAGAAACATTCTAAAACTCTTGCGCCTTTGTGCCGACGCTTAACTTTTTAATCAAAGTCGGCCAGGCGCCAAAAAGCAAAAAACAGAAACATTCTAAAACTCTTGCGCCTTTGTGCCGACGCTTAACTTTTTAATCAAAGTCGGCCAGGCGCCAAACAAATTGACAAAGCTTACCGAAAACCTTGCGCCTTTGTGCCGACGCTTAACTTTTTAATCAAAGTCGGCCAGGCGCCAAAAAGCAAAAAAACAGAAACATTCTATAACTCTTGCGCCTTTGTGCCGACGCTTAACTGACAAGCGTCAAATGTTGTACCAATATACAGCAACTCTCGAGAATTTCAACAAAAAATCTATTATCACCATTATCGATTCAAACGCCGATTAAGTTCTTCTAAATATTTCTTATCCAATAAATCACTGCGCTTAATCCCAATGCTCTCCAACGCAGAATCCGAATTGACATTATAAGCTCGACAAAATGTACTCAACTCACGCAAAGTCGTTAAATTCAATTCATGCAATTTCTGCAAAGCGATCGCGCGAACTTGAACCTCAAAAATAATATCCTTGGGCAAAAGCCCCGCCTGCTGAGCTAATCGATCCCGATAAATCGTACTGGTGGACATCGTCTTGATGTTGCGCGTTTCATAATCGTATTTATAAATATGCGACAACAAAACTTTCTGCTGTTCCATCCCGCTGGTTTCACTAACCTCATCAATAACCCGAAAAACACGATCCCCGACGTGATACCGTTTAAGAACAATAAAAACATCAATCAAACGCACCAACTCTTCCGGAATATTCATCGGCTCATTCTGAAGGCGCAAAATCGCCTCCCGCGAGGACAAAGCATGAATCGTGCCAATACAATATTTCCCAATATTCGCCGCCGTAATCATATCCCGCGCTTCAGCCCCGCGAACCTCACCGACGATAATCCGCTCCGGCCGCATACGCAAACTATTCTTAACCAAATCCGCCAAAGTAAAATCTTCGCCACTTTCCAAACGCGAACAACTGTCCTCAAAATCCGTATTCAATTCCAACGTGTCCTCAATCACCACAATACGGTCCGTTTCCGGAATAAAACTAAACAATGCATTCAAAAGCGTCGTCTTACCCACCCCCGGACCGCCGGCAATAATCATATTCGCCGGACGAATCGACATCCCCTCCAAGTACAGCCACAACTGGGCCGCAACCTCATAGGTAAACGCGCCGGCCGAAATCAAATCAAAAATACTCAAGGGCGCCAACTTAGCCTTGGTAATCGTCAGCTGCGGACCAAACGGCGATTTGATAATATTAACCCGGCCCTCAAGATTCGGAAGCTCAATATTCATCACATTTTCAACAACTTTACGTCCCGCAAAAAGCACCAATTTATGAACAAACAGATCCAACTCCTCGCGCGTCTGAAAACTAATTCCACTGGACACCAGCCCCTTTTGTGAATGATGAATATAAATCGGCTTAATCGCGTTAATAATAATATCTTCCACTTCAAAATCAGACATCAACGGATGAATCGCCCCGTAAGAAAGAAATCCCTTAATAAATTTTGCCCGGACATCTTCATCCGAAAGCTCCTCGGCTTCACGCTTAAAATTCTGTCCGTCATCTAACCGCAAAAGCTCAGCCAATTCCACGGCAACCGTCGCCTCGCGCTCAGCATATTCCTGCAAAAGCCGAATCTTGCCATACAGCCGTTCTACCAGCTGATACTCCAAATCGATTTGTTTGCGATATTCCATACCACTCTCCTGTCAGTGAATATCCGGCGAAAAAGTCGGCACAACAACCGGATCTTCGCCCTTGCTATTTTTAAGAATCTCGTCCGTCGGGCGAGCAACCACCAGCGCCGCTTTATTCAAATCCAAATACTCAAGAGCAACACGCTCAATATCCTCAGAAGTTACCGCATCAATACCCTGGTCGTAATGTTTATAATAATCATACCCATGGCCATACAGCTCATCTAAAGCGCACATAAAACCCAACGATGAATCCGTTTGCAAGCCCATTTGAAAAGACCCCTTCAGATACGCCTTCATGTCTTTTAATTCATCCTTACCAACCGGTTTATCACGGATATCCGCAATCAAATGAATCAACAGATCCTTGACCTTGTTAACATTCGCGTCGGTTGTTTGCACAAAAAACGACAGCATCCCCATATCACGGCCAGAACTATACCCCCCGCCCAACGTGTACGCCTGACCAAACTCTTCCCGAATCGTCGTAAAAATACGACCGCTAAACGACGAGCCCAGCAAAGCGCCCAAAACCTCAGAAACAAAACGGTCTGGACTCTTCATATCCACACCTTGAAATCCTACCATCACCATCGCCTGCTTTTTATCCAAGCGAATAATTTCTTCCCGCGTCTGCTTAGGCAGGCTTTCAGCATACGTCAAAACCTTAACATCTTTATTCTTTAACCCCGCAAATTGCTTGTTGAGCATCTCCAGCATTTGCGCTGAATCAAAATCCCCAAAAACAGAAAGCACCATATTGCCGGGAACAACATATTGCTGATAAAATCCCATCACATCCGACCGGCTTAATTTTTCAATGGTTGCCATCGTTCCCAAACCATTCAAACGAAACGGATGCGTCAAAAACAAAGATTCCCGCAAATGACGAGCACTCACCGCGCGAATATTATCATCTTCACGAATCAATGCCGTTCTCATATTTAGTTTTTCACGCAACAGTTCTTCTTGCGGGAAAATAGGATTTTTAATAATATCCGCCAGCAAGGCAACCGCAAAACTCGCGTCCTTAGCCAAACCATTAAATGTTAAACCAAAACTATTGCGTCCCGAAAACGGCCCAAAACTCGCACCGCGCGATTCCACACTTTGCGCGATCTCTTGAGCCGATCGAGTCTTGGTCCCCGCCGTCAACAATTGCGCCGTCAACTGCGAAACACCATTATTCTCAGCCGTTTCTTGGCCAGTGCCGCCATTCATAACCAAATTCAACGAAACAACCGGCACAGCATGATTCTCGCGCAAAAGAATTGTCAACCCATTATCCAAAACCACTTTTTGAATTTCCAACAATTTTTGAACTGGTGATGTTTCAACAGCGCCAGAATTTTCAACCTTCGGCTTTAAAACAACCAATGATAGCTTATCGTCGCGGAAATACTGTTTAGCCACTCGCTGAATATCCTCAACACGAACTTTTTTAACCGCTTGAACATACTTTTTAGAAAAATCATAATCCCCAAGAAAAGCCTCATCCGCAGCCGCGTCATTGGCCACCTCATCAGAGGTCAACCGGCCAAAAATATGCTGAGAATAAATCTGCCTTTTCACCTTATCCAACTCGTCGGGCAAAACACCATTTTTAGCAATCCCAGCGATTTGTTGTTTAACAGCCGCAACCGCCTCATCGACATGCACTTGTTCCAACAACATTTCAATTTCAAAAACGCCACGATCCATCGGCGTAAAATTTGACGCGCTGATCGAACGCACCAACTTTTTATTTAAAAAAATCTCCTTATACAATCGCGAACTTTCACCTTGCCCAAGAATCATCGCCAAAACATCCATAGCAAAAAGATCAGCGTCACGCAAACTAACACCCACATAATCCATCGATACTCTTGTCAAATCCGTCGCGTATTGCTCCGTGCGCGTGCGCATCGTGATTTGCGTTGGTTCCGCCGTCAAATTACGCAAAATAGTTGGTTTACGCGCAAAATCCTTAAAAATCTCACGAACCTTGGGCAGAACATCCCCACTGCGGACATTCCCCGCAATCGAAATCACAATATTATTGGGAGCATAATGTGTCTGATAATAATCTACAAAATCATCACGCTTTAACGAACGCAATAACTCCTCATAACCAATGACCGGAATCCCATAAGGATGCTGCTTATAAACCGTTTCAAAAACCAACTGACTCAAATAGCGGCTGGGATTATCCCAATACAACTGCATTTCCCCATAAACAACTTCTCGTTCCCGATTAAGCTCAACCTCATCAAATTTTGAATGCATCAACATATCAGAGATAATATCCAACCCTTGATCAAAAGCCGTCTGCGGAACAGTCAATGTGTAAATCGTATAATCAAAACTCGTCGACGCATTGATCGTCCCACCCATCGCTTGCACTTCTTTGGAAATCACACCGACCCCACGCTTGTCCGTTCCCTTAAATAGCATATGCTCCAAAAAATGCGAAATGCCAGTGCCGGTATATTTCCCTTCGGTTGCCGAACCGGTTTTCACCAAGCCAAAAACCGAAACCGTCGAACTGGCCGGCATTTCACTGATTAAAACAGTCAGCCCATTGTCCAAAACAAACTTTTGCGTTTCAATCTGGCCCGTGCTATCGTCCGCCGCAACCACCGCATTGGCCGCAAACACAATCGCACCGATGCAAAGCATATAAAAAAGTTTTCTAATCATTTGGTTTTTTCCGTTCACACCATTAGGAGCCATTTTTGAGATCTTTGAGCAGATTACGAATATCCGTCTGCGCGTTGCGGACAACTTGCGAGCAAATATAAACTAAAACAGAAAATTGCCAGCCCTCTTGCGGACCGGCAATCAAACCCGTTGTCACATTTTCCTGACGCTGCAAAAAATCCTGATAGTGAGCAATCGCCTTGCCCAAATTCCCTTCAAAAACTTCCAGCGAATTGGTTGTATTATTGTATTTCATCGACGGCAAATTAATACCGCGCACCAGCAAAAAATTCACAAAAGCATCTTGCTTGAAATATTCCTCAGAAGAAAATTCAAAACCCTCCATTTGCGGACTGGCCGGCGGCAACAACAAAGTCGGCTTATCAACCACCACCTCGCCCTTGCGCACAACCGTATCTCCCTCATTGATTGCGGATTCCGAAAGCATAATGTAGGGAACCGTCGTGTCCTGATGCGACAAAAGCCCATGCACCCGCGGACGAATGATTTCCGTGTTTTTTAAAGCCCTGACCCAAAAGTCGTAAATATCCATATTTTAAAGCCACTTGGTATGCGTGTAATTTTGGTTACTATATCACAACTAGCCCCAAACAGAGAGATAAAATTTTGAAAATATATCGCGAATGAACAGACTTAAAATTAGAAAACCAACTCTTCCTTCACCTTCGATATATGATCCAGTCAATCATTATCTTAAACGAAATTAAATCTTGGTCCATTAATCGCTAACCCACAAAATCCCTGCCTACAAAAAAGCAAATACACCATCTATAAAGCCATGCAAATTATTAAGATTTTACTATATATAAAATACGCGCCCTCTGATCAGATTTAGGATCAATTTTATCATTTTTTATGATGTAATTAAGTCTTGTGCCTGCTTATTTAGCATACACATTATGGACTCAAATAATAGGTATCTCTATACACACTAAAATTTGGTTAATCTCAAATATTTTTTCTGCCAGATGTAAGTTGTTTATAATAAATGGCTTATGTTTTAACAAATTTTGTGCCCTACATTGCCGATCTCAAATAATATGTTACACTTTAAATTCATGATGAAAAATTCAAATTTTAAAACTTCCGCTGCTCCAAAGTACTTTGCCATCATAGCCGTTTCTGTCATTTTCGGAAATTTCCTTGGTTTAAATGGAGCTTTCGCTCAAACATCAAACAGCATGGCTGTACCTGTGACCGCTAATCAACCTATCGAATTAGCCGGGACATCATCCAGCCTTGCCACCATGACCGGGTCAATCCCTAATTTTACAGCTTCTCCCAATATCATCAGTCAAAAAAGTGGTTACTGGTTTTCTCCCGATACTTGGGCTCAAGGAAGAATTCCAAAAGCACAGGACATTGTCAAAATCAGCCAAGGACATACAGTCATATATAACGCAAGCAGCGATGAAAGCTTAGCCGCATTAGGAATCGAAGGTCAGCTGGAATTTGCCACAGATACCAATACCCGCTTAAAAGTCGGAACAATTTTAGTTTACCGCTCTGGACAATTGCACATCGGCACCGAGGCCAACCCTATTCAACCATCAATAAAAGCCGAAATCATACTAGCGGATCGTCCCTTAGCCATGTACGCCCCTGATCCACAAACAAAAATGTTTGACCCCAAACAAATGGGTACCGGAATTATTTCTTTAGGGGAAGTCTTAATCTATGGGGCTGCCAAAACCCCGACGTGGCTACGCTTATCGCAAGAACCAAAAGCCGGACAAACCGCTTTACTGCTTGAATCTGCGCCCAAAGGATGGCGCGTTGGCGATAAACTTGTTTTACCAGACACCAGACAAACACCACTTAAATATTTCCCATCGACCATACCTAATAGACCAATAACATCCCAAATCGAGCTAGTCGAAATCAGCAATATTACCAATAATACGATTATCTTAAAAAGTCCCTTAACTTTCGACCACTTAGGGGGGCGAAACGGCAAGAATGATATTATAGCTCTACCTCATGTGGGCAATATCACGCGAAATATTACTGTGCACTCTGAAAACCCGAGTGGGACACGAGGACATATCCTCTTTACAGAACGGGCACGCGTTGATATCCACTACGCGTCTTTTGAAGATTTAGGTCGAACAACACCAAATGCTCTGGATAGCACCGTTGTTCAAGACGGGAAACTACTCCATATAGGAACCAACCAAATCGGACGCTATTCAATACATTTTCATAATGTAATGGGACCTGAAAATCCGACGAACACAGGATATCAATTTGTTTTTGATGGCAATTGCATCCTTAGGTCTCTGAAGTGGGGGATGTCGATTCATAATTCCCATTTTGGTATCGTAAGCAATAATATCGTCTATGATGCGCAAGGCGCAGGTATTTTAACGGAACAAGGCAATGAACATGAAGTTGTAATTGAAAAGAATTTTATTGTCAAAATTGGAGATGTCTTAGAGGGCCTTTACAATCCCGTTTATGGCGGTGTCGCGGGGCCGGGCCGACCGCTTGGTTTCGGGGATTTTGGGTGGGAAGGTTCTGCGTTTTGGTTATCCGGCAATGATTTGATTGTCCGCGATAATGTTGCGGCAAATGCCGCGTTTGCCGGAGTCATGTATAACGCTCGTCCCAGCGGGTTCGCGCGAAATACCCCCATCGTTCCCAATGTTCGAGGAGCAGATATATCAGATTTGAGTCAGTGGACTGACCACACGATTATACCGGCACCAGAGATTATTGAATCAAACCATAATGAAGTTTATGGCAGCGCCATAGGAGTCTGGGTTAGTTTTTCAGGAATAGTTGGCACATTAAAGAATTATTCATTGTGGAATAACAAACAATCCGGGTTATATTCAACTCGAAATGCCAGTGTCGTCTTCGATGGTTTTAAAATTATAAATGATCAGCAGATTTCGAATCAAAATATCCAGTCGTTCGGTAACATCTATAATAAGGGAATGGACTTTACCTCATCGACTTATCCTTCGGGAGCCATAACGATAAAAAATTCACATGTTGAAGGCTTTAATGTTGGCGTTGTCCTCCCGGGAAGCATAACTCCCGGAACTCCACAAATCTACAATAATATCCCCCCAGTCACAATCGTCGACAATGCTTATTTACAAAATTATGTCAACTTAATTGAAACCACGCCGCACATCCCAAAAAGCACCGTGCTTAAAGACGTCACGTTTGTACAAAATCCGGGACCAGCAATGAAATATGTTTCCGATACCCCTTATGCAATTATGTCAACCATAGAGTCAAACTCTGTAGATGCCAACATTACCACCTCCTCCCGAACATTCGTCTTAAACTACAATCATATACCAGGGAATAATTTCGAATATTTCTTCCCCGAACAAGATCCTCAATATGTTATGCCGCAACGGGAATATCCTTATTCTTCCGGAAAATATCCAGCCAATGCCAACTGTCCGACGCAAGGATTAACAAATCAAGAATGTTTTAAACAATTCGGCGTTACTATGCTTGGCCGTCTGGCAACTTGCGATAATACACAAAGCCATCCTGAAGTCGAAGGATTTGCTTGTCCTTTAAATATTACCGATTCAAAGAGTTTTATTGATAATTTGCTCAAACTCAAAAAGCCTTCTGCCCCCACAGGATTAATGTATGAAGACAACATTCATCGATTATCATGGAATATCATTGACGATGTCGCTGGTTATAAAATTTATGAAAATAATAAACAAATTCAAATCGCCCCTAGAGCGACAGCGAATAAAGTATCCATCCGGCCGTTACCAGGAACTATCACAACCTATGGGGTCACCAGTTTTATGGAGGATAATTCGGAAAGCACCCCCGCGATCATACAAATTAACACGCCGGCTTTAGATGATACGACACCGCCATCCATTCCAAGCGGTTTGAATGTTTCAGACCTCAGCACCAACTCTTTAACCTTAAATTGGAACGCATCAACTGATTCTAGTGGTATTATGGGGTATAAAGTTTTTAAAAATGGAATTCTTCTGGGCACCACCTCAAAAACAACGTATCCGTTGTCGGGATTGAGCGCCAATACACAATACTCCTTGACGGTGGCAGCTTTTGATAAGTTTTCTAATCTATCAAATCAGTCCCCTATACTTTCAGTTTTAACTTCTCCCAGCTCAAAAGATACAATGGCTCCATCGATACCCAGCAACTTAACAGTGTCGAATATTACCGCCACCTCTTTGACCCTGTCTTGGGATAAAGCTGGAGACAATGTTGGTGTCGTTGGTTACAAAGTTTATGATAATGACAAATTCCTTGGATCAACAAGCACAACAACATTTTCAATTTCAGGTTTCGATCCGGATTTAGATCACAAATATACCGTTTCCGCTTTTGACGCGGCACAAAATGAATCCAGTCAAAGTGCCCCCAATATCATTCCGAAGCTTGATAAAATCAAACCCGATATTGTTTCAGATTTGACTTCATCCGAAATAACATCGAACTCCGTACGACTCAGCTGGACAAAATCAGAGGATAATGTTGGAGTCGCAGGATATGAAATTTATAAAAACAATTCACTTGCCGGTAAATCAACGGTCAACGGTTATGTTGTCCGCGGACTGACACCAAAGACATCTTATCAATTTAGTGTCAAAGCCTATGACTTTGCTGGGAATGTCTCCGATAATTCCCAAATCATTTCAATCACAACAGCAGATGGCCCTGCTCCGTCGCCAACCCCGACACCTACTCCTAATCCGACACCGAATCCGGCACCAAGCAAAGATTTGATTACACTTAAAAACACACATATCAATACAGACTCTGTTACCTTTGAGTGGTTAACGCCAGCGGTAAATGAGCCCATTGAAAAATATACAATCTGGAAAAACGGAAGTTTTGAAGGGACAACATCCGCTAACATTTTTACTGTTGACAATTTGTATCCGGAAGTAAATTATGCTTTTAAAATCGCGGCGAGCAACAGCGAAAATAGTGAATTAGCCAGCTTACCCTACTTTACTATCACAACGTTAGCGGATCCAACACGAATGGCCATCCCCAGCGAACTCATAGTCACGAATGTGACCACAGATTCTATATCTATCTCGTGGGAGGCTGCTAATCTTGCCACTGGATATAATGTGATTATAGCTGGAGGTATGTCGGGCATTGTCGGTAAAACAAGTGAAACAACTTATACCGTAACCGGTTTAAAACCTAATACAGTATATTATATTGCCGTCGCGGCTTTTGATGGTAAAGGGAATATAACCCCCAAAAGTCCGTCCAGAACAGCTAGAACCCGTCAATAGGACAGATATTTAAAATACTATCCGAATACTATCCGGAACATTTCCGGGAGTGCCGGGTTCGCCAGCCTTTGGGCTGATAAAGAATCCCTTTGCGCAACTTCGACAGTTGGGAGGGCAAAAAATCATTTTGTCGACGAGCATTTGGCAGAGCCTTCCGGACGGGACACTACAATTAGTGGACCAATTAGTGGGACGGTAGATTCTAGTTTCTAATGCAACAGTTTATAAAAAACTTCATTTGGTGTATAAAAATCGTGAACTTTACGAGGCCGATCATTAAGTAACTCTTGGACCTCTTTGAGTTGTTCTTTGGTAATTTTATTAAAATCTGTTCCTTTGGGGAAAAATTGTCTAACTAACGCATTCGTGTTTTCATTGGTTCCTCTTTCCCACGGACTATGTGGATGAGCGAAGTAAACTGTAATATTTGTTTCCTTAGTGAAAATTTTATGTTGAGCCATTTCTTGCCCTTGATCATAAGTCAACGTTCGCTTTAAACCATCAGGAAGATGGTTGAATTCTTCCGCAAAAGCTTTGCGAACTGTTGACGCATCTTTGTTCGGAAGTTTTACCAAGAGTGTTAACCGTGTAACTCTCTCGACTAATGTGCCGATAGCGGATTTATTTAAGCTGCCCATTATCAGATCACCTTCCCAGTGTCCGGGAACAATTCGGTCAGCTACTTCTTCAGGGCGTTCTTCAATGCTCAAATATTGCTGAATGGGGAATGAGCGTTGACGAGTCTTTCTTTTTCGCCGATTAGGATGCTGTCTCCTTAAACAGGAGATGATCTCTTTCTTTAATGTGTTTCGTGGCCAAATATATAAGTAACTGTAAATCGACTCATGAGAGATTTGCATATTCACGTCATCAGGATACAAAATTTTAAGCCTTTTTGCAATTTGTTCAGGTGACCACTTTAATGCAAGATATCTTAACACTTCACTTCGCAATTTAGAATTCTTGTCTAATTTACGACTTTTATGAATCTGACGTAGCTGACCAGAGTAGTGTTGCTGAGCAAATACAGCTCGGTAATATTTTTTATTAACAACGCAACGATTAATTTCTCTAGATATTGTGCTGGGGGACCGACGAACATGCTGTGCAATCTCACGAATACTAAGGCCACCTGCAAGATATCGACTGATCTCTTCTCGTTCGATAATGAGTAAATGATGATAACGGACCATAGGCAACTCCTTTTTCTGTTATTCTACCAGATTAAAGTGTTGCACTAGACCCTTGAACCCAACGACTTCTGCCACAAACTCAACAGCTATAATACTTTAATGAGAAACGGTAGATTCTTCCAGTACCGTCTCATCCGGTAAAGCAAATTGAAAATCTGATGCTGTTAATTCAGGAGACGAAATCTGAGTTTGAGTTTCTATTGAAAACCCTTTCACAGCGTCAATATTCCCTTGCATTTTTGTCTTCATCTGTTTTATTGCTTTCTCACTGACTTCTTGTCCCATCTGTTTCAAAATTTTAGCAATTTGTTCATCAGACATCTCCGGCATATGTTTGTCTTCGGGAAGTTCAAGAGAACGCGAATATTTTATAATTAAATTTCTCGTTTTAGAAATCCAGAAAATTTCTTTCTTGGAAATCTTTGAGTCTGCACTAATCACATAACATTCTTCGTCTCCAACTTTTTCTGTGCCCTCAAGTTTCACGTTCATAAGCCTTTCAGAAAAATCCCACGGCTCTTTTAACATTGAAGAGAAGAATGTGGGAATTATTATCCCCCCAGAACCACCTGACATTGCCACCATCCCGCCAAGGGCGTTCAGGTCAGTGGGTATTTTAGAGTACAATTTCTTACTACTTTCGTACTGATACGGCTGTGTTCCGTCACTCCAAATAGTACTAGACATTTTAGAATGGACATAATTCTGTGATGCCATATTAAATGTTAATTCAGATGAAACGCGATAAAGGTTGGGCTTCTTCAGAATAATAGAATACGAGGTAATCATCTCCGTTTTTTGATTATCACGCTCCGTACTTGTAGTAACAGTTCCTGCGGATTTATACGTTTCCAAAGATTTATATGTGTCCCTCACCTTCTTCAATATTCCTAGGGGATCTGTCTCCTGAGAATTAGTGGGACCGTTTCTTCCTAGACCATTGCAGTATTTCAACTTACGTCAGAAGTGGTTGGGTTCAAGGGTCTAGTGCAACACTTTAATCTGGTAGAATAACAGAAAAAGGAGTTGCCTATGGTCCGTTATCATCATTTACTCATTATCGAACGAGAAGAGATCAGTCGATATCTTGCAGGTGGCCTTAGTATTCGTGAGATTGCACAGCATGTTCGTCGGTCCCCCAGCACAATATCTAGAGAAATTAATCGTTGCGTTGTTAATAAAAAATATTACCGAGCTGTATTTGCTCAGCAACACTACTCTGGTCAGCTACGTCAGATTCATAAAAGTCGTAAATTAGACAAGAATTCTAAATTGCGAAGTGAAGTGTTAAGATATCTTGCATTAAAGTGGTCACCTGAACAAATTGCAAAAAGGCTTAAAATTTTGTATCCTGATGACGTGAATATGCAAATCTCTCATGAGTCGATTTACAGTTACTTATATATTTGGCCACGAAACACATTAAAGAAAGAGATCATCTCCTGTTTAAGGAGACAGCATCCTAATCGGCGAAAAAGAAAGACTCGTCAACGCTCATTCCCCATTCAGCAATATTTGAGCATTGAAGAACGCCCTGAAGAAGTAGCTGACCGAATTGTTCCCGGACACTGGGAAGGTGATCTGATAATGGGCAGCTTAAATAAATCCGCTATCGGCACATTAGTCGAGAGAGTTACACGGTTAACACTCTTGGTAAAACTTCCGAACAAAGATGCGTCAACAGTTCGCAAAGCTTTTGCGGAAGAATTCAACCATCTTCCTGATGGTTTAAAGCGAACGTTGACTTATGATCAAGGGCAAGAAATGGCTCAACATAAAATTTTCACTAAGGAAACAAATATTACAGTTTACTTCGCTCATCCACATAGTCCGTGGGAAAGAGGAACCAATGAAAACACGAATGCGTTAGTTAGACAATTTTTCCCCAAAGGAACAGATTTTAATAAAATTACCAAAGAACAACTCAAAGAGGTCCAAGAGTTACTTAATGATCGGCCTCGTAAAGTTCACGATTTTTATACACCAAATGAAGTTTTTTATAAACTGTTGCATTAGAAACTAGAATCTACCGTGTCCCCACACACAATATCCAAACCATAAACCTTATTGTCTACTCGCTTATAATCTCCCCAACACTGCGCCGAACTCCTATACTGTTAAACTCTTCTTTTATTTTCTTAATTTCCATAAAGAATTATCCTGAATTTTATTGAAAATAGACCGGTTATCCGAGACATAGACACGAGCTACTGAGCTAACTTACTGACACCCCACCGATAAAACCTTTCCGCTTGTTGGATAATTTCAGCCGCTTCATTCTTTCTAAACTCTCGCTCTTCATAAGCTATCATGTGTTTTTTTACAATGATCTTCTTAAAACTATGCGTCTGTTGTGCAATATTTTCGCCAGAAATTCGTGAAAGCAACTCTGAAGCCTGCTTGTGATCTTCGCCGCTAAACCTTTGAGATAAATAATAAATCGTTAAGGCATCACTTAGTGAAATCGCACAATGCACGGCATTTAATCCTGCGGAATGCCACAATCCCTTATCTTCCGAGAGCTTCATTCCTTCATAAAAATCTATCGCTTTTTTCAAATGTGATTTATATTCACTTTGATTGACATTTATAACCTTTAATATCTTTGCCATCATAATAGTTTCTCCAAAGATTGGCCCCAAACAACCTGATGGGATCGTAAAATAGACTTAGTAACACTTAACTGCTGATCTTTCTTAAATTCCGCTATTGTTTTTATATACGGCTCTATGCCCATTCCAATCATTGGCATTAACTTTGCATCTATAGAAAAAATTATATCTTCGACCCTTTTTTTATATTTGGCTTCCTTAACAACAATGAATAGATCCACATCGCTTGCTGGCGCTTCATTATGTTCGTGAACACTACCAAACAAAACTATAGATACAATCTCTTTGTTAATTTGGGATTGCTTAATCTCTCGAACAACAAACGATAAGAGTTCACTTAATAACGCCCCCTCTTGTTTAAATAAGGGTATTAAAAGTTTAGTCACCAGCCAATGAGTTTTATTGAGTTCGTAAATATGGGCTTTCCCCACTTTGCGCACTAAAATAATCTGCTCAGCGAGCAAACTATTTAAAGCTTTATTTACTGTTGTCGGATTAATTTCAACAATCTTGGCTAACTGCCTTCCGCTAATGGCGGTCGGGTAGTTGCATAAAAGACGAAGACAAATAACTTTGGTTTCATTATCGAGGATGTGTGAGAGAGGGGTCTTAAATCTCATGTTTTAGTTGTCCATTAATGCTTTCATATGACAGCGATTCTAGACATAAAGATACACGATTTATGGCTGTTTGTCAAACAACTCTTAACTTAAATCAATTTTAAGCCCGTATTCCTTCGACATTTCTAAGAAAGCCTCTGCATTGCCCCTGACATCGTCCAAAGGATTATGCGTATGTTTGGTCTTGCGCAAATGTTTAAAGTTTTCATAAACGTCCTTAACTAGCCCTTTATACAACGATCCTAAATTCATTGAAGAATAACCAAAAGAATTTTCCCCACAAAAATGATGAAAGTACCAATTGATAAACTGCCAATCAAAACCGTTATTATCCGAGACAAAAATCGGGCGACCTTTACTGTTTTCATTGATCCATTTCGCAAATGCGTTCATAGTTTCCGTGGGATCACCAAATTTTAATGTCTCTTCCCTGCTAAACCCAGACACTTTAAGTGCATCTGGAAGCCATTTCTCCGATATAGGTTTTAATTGTCCATAAAATGTTTTTGTCAATGACGGTTCTACCACAATGGCACCCAAACATACCATGGAATAATCGCCCGGTATCGGGCCATCAGCTTCAATATCAACCATGATGTAACTCATCTTACAACCCCACTCCCTGATCTTGTTCCAGCTCATGCATTGGTTGAAACTTCTTATTTGAAAATATTTTATTAAACCGACTAAATGTTTTATTTAAATCATACTCTTCGTTGGTTCTAATCATTGGCTGTAATTGATTCTGTACTTGTTCATTTAACGCGGCGATCTTTTCATTATTTAACCCAAAGGTATTCCAATATTCTGCTCGGTATTTCTCAATCGCAAGCTTTCTTTGGAAAATCTGGATAAACTGAGGATCTTTAAAATCAAAACCCCTTTCGTCGATATGCCATAGATCGTAATAATCTCTAATCGCAACATCTTTACGAGTAATTGCTGCTTTTAGTTTCTCGGCCACTGCTTCTTTATACGACAAAGATAAAACCTTTCCCTGGGGGATAATATCCTTGCCGGTAATGGGATCTTGAAAAAAATGCTTAATTGTTGTTTTTACAGGCGGCACAACCAGCGGCTCACGCAAAGAAATCTCGATCTTTATTTCTTCGTTTTTGTTTGAAATCACCGATGAATATTGAGCTTTAAAAACATACTGTATCGAGTTATTAAACCCTTCCCCGCGCGGATTCTCGCTTGTGAACCCATGATTCTTTAAAAATTCCGGCATTTTTTCTCTGATTGGATCTATCGCTCGTGATCTCATTGGTCGTGAAATCAAGACGCCATCATATGTAAAATCCAAATCCTCACTTAATCGGTGATAATTCAGATACGCTTTATTTAAAAGAGTGCCCCCTTTAAAAATTATCTTGTCGCTTAATTGCGAATTCACATCACTTAACAGCAGGCTTAGATAATAATCCTTTTCGACTGCCAAAGGCCTAAAGCTTTGTGTTGTGCTTATTTTATTAACCAAATCTTTAAGCTTCTCTTTATCCATTGATGATCAGTCTCCAGCTTTTATTGATTGGCCCTTTCCGTACCAAGAAATTATACAGCGGAGTGTATCCGCGATCACCAACTTGAATTTTTTTTAAAAGTCTTTTCTCAACCCCACAGTTCTCTAAAGCAAAACCCATCCGTCTTCGAATTGCAACAACAGGATATTGGACTACATATTCGACCAACAATTCTACATTAATTCGACTTAGCTGTGCTTTAAGGATTTGTTCAGCACTTTTATCACCATAAAACTCAAAGACATCAATCAAAGCACGTTCTTTACTGGGGAAAACAATCTCTTCCCCATCAATCATTCTGGGCACCAGACCATAAAACCGATCTGCTTTCTTTTTAATAAATTGATACCTAACGCCACAAATATTTTTCTTTAAAGAATATTTTTCATTGATAACATGAACCATAGCCGCTACCTGTTCAGTAAAACCGTAAGAATTAAAAACCCCAGAGTATGCAATGTAGTATCGACTTCCTCTAACCAAAGCCTTTGACGCTAAAAATTCATTTACACCCCAACTGGCCCCCGGCACCCGGATGGGAATCAACAAATAAATATTTTTTGAAAGTGATTTAAGCCGGCTTTTTCTAAGAAGCTGTTTTATTAAATAGTCTGCTTTTGACTTATTCTTACATTGAGCATAAAGCTCTTCCCTGGTATAAATAGGCTTTCTCGCCCACTCCAGGCGCATCATTAAATCAACTTCTTCAGATGTAAGAGCGCTTAATTGTTTTATCTTTTGTTTCATATCTATGTCTTCTGCTACACTCTTATATAATGATAACTAATACAGGTTACAGCTTTTTACACATTTCTTAAATTGTTTGCCAAACTCTTCGTTACTTTTAGTTATTCAAAAATGCACCTAGTTACTTCTACGCATAACTAAAGATAGTATACCACAGCGAGAAATAGTGTCAATATTTTTAACATTACTTGTTTTTCTGATTTCTCAAGAAAACTTAATTTGGGATAGAAATTTATTCACAACTTATTTATAATCGTTGCCACAAGCTCATGAAGACTCGACTCTCAACAACTAAGCCTTACAAATCCTTAATCGTTTCGATCAAATCTGTTCTCAAAGACGGTTTACTCGCGGCACAAAAAACTCTCGAATACCAAAGACTCAAAACATATTGGCAGATTGGAGAAAAGATTAAGCTTTACGGATCATCTTCAGGCAAAAAAGTGATGATCACGCAAGTGCTGTATCATGATTTGAGTCGAGATATTCAAAATGAATTAGGGCTTGAGCTCAGTGCGGATATTCTCTCACGCATGGTTCACTTTTACCAAGAGTATCCAAAGTTTCCGCAAAAAACACCGTTGACATTCACACATTATTTGGCATTACTTCGTATTGCGGATCCAAATCTACGTAAAGATGTTGAACAAAAAGCAATTCAAGAAGATTGGTCCAGCGTCGATATCAAAATGGCTATCGCCAAGCTCAATGCGCAGGATGATTCACCTAAAAGGACTCTCAAACTTTTAGAAATCAAAAGGGGTGAGCCGTATGTTTATGCAGTTCATCGCTATGTTGATTTGCTAGATAATATAGACCTCTGTGTCGATTGCGGTTTTAAAATTGATGTACCCCTAAATGGCATGATCGTCCAAAGCTCAGTGTCGGCGGTATCTGATGACACCCGTGGTGTTCGCGTGATCAAAAAAGATGGACATTATCATGTGCAACTTGCCAAAGACTCCGCCGGCAAGCTTTACACGTATGCCGCCACAGTTAAAAATGTTATCGACGGTGATACCTTGGATTTAAGGATAGATGTCGGCTTTAGCATCAGGCTTTATGATCGGATGCGCTTGAGTGGTATTGATGCGCCGGAGATAAATACGCAAGAGGGAAAATTAGCCAAGCAGTTTTTGATTGATTATTTATCACATTGCCCTCTGATTATTGTCCGCACCACCAAACAAAAAGAAGAAATCTTTGGCCGCTGGCTTGCAGATATTTTTGTTATCAAAGATTGCGCCGACCCATACAAAATCGCCGCAGAAGGACAACTGCTCAACAACATCCTCTTAACCGAAGGATTAGCCAAGCTCTACAAATAACCCACCGTCTACGCCCGCAATAACATAAATCCCATCATTCCCATTTCAACCCCCGCTTCACTTGCGTTTGGGCAAATAAATTTCTAATTGATCGCCCTTTTTTTCTGTTTTCATCTTTGAAGTATCCGCATCTTTAGGAAGCGGGATTGTATTTAAGAATTTTCCATAACTGTGCGATTCAAAAGCTGTTTTTTGATGCTCCTGCTTTTCGTCTTTTTTATATTCACCAGAAATACTAATCGAGTGATTTTCAAGCTTAATATCAATCTTGTCCTTATCAAATCCTGCGATATCAAGTTTAATCATATACCCGTCTTTGGTTTCTTCAATCTGGGAATTGTCAAAATACATCTGATTGCTAAACATCCCCACCCGCGGACTCATCGACTGCCCCCAAGCCTGATTAAACATGTGCCCCATTTGTTCATGTATACGCTGCATTTCAACAAATGGATCCCAACCACTATCTTCACCAACGGCAGGAAATTGCTTTTGTTCCATATTGTTTTGTTGTGCTTCTAACTGAGCCACTTTGGTTTTAAGTTCTTGAATCTCCGCCTTTAAATCCTGAACATTTTCTTGAGCAAAAACAGGATGAACAAAAAGCAATAAGCTTAAAATTAAAACCCCGGGCAAATGTGATTTTAAATTTAATGTTTTCATCTTATGCTCCTCCTTTAACAATATCTGTTGCAGCTTTTATTTTCACATTACAGCGTTTTCTTCTTTCTTGAAAACTTCTTCAATCTTTTTAAGTAATATTGATAAATCATCGGTCTTATCATAGTAGTCTACCGCGCCTGGAATCTTCTTGCTTTGCTCATCCATTGGCAGAACACTACAAACAATCACCTTGGTGCGATAATGAAACGCTTGCACAACATCATATAACGTATCTCCCTGGACCTGCGGCATATTAATGTCTAACAACATCAAATCCACTTTCTTGCCTTCTTTTAATACCTGCTGAGCCTGCATCGCGTCTTTTGCCTTGATAACATGAAATCCTTCATTCATTAAAACCCGACCTAAAATTTGCCTGATTCTCGTCTGGTCATCAACAATCAATATTGTTTTCATAGGCTTTCTCCTGACTTAAGAAAGAAAAACTTGCTCTCTTTCTCATCGCGCTTGAAAAAAACCTAAACGGTGGCAGAAATCAATCTGCCACCGTTTAAGCTATTATTTAATCAATTGAATCGACCGGGCTTCCAGCGAACCATCTTTATTCGCGGAATATTTCACCATTGCTTTTTCTCCCGCTTTAATTTGATTCAATTGCAAACGTTTGGCATCAGCACTATAAACAGCTGGAGTGGCCAACAAAAACTTTACAATTTTTCCATCTTCTGCTCTCAAAGATAATCCAGCACTTAAATTCTTTGTTGGATCAGCTGCACTAATTGACTCTATCGTCCCTTGTGCTGTTGACGACTTAACCGCGATAGTCGAGGGATTCACCATTTTGGTTGCCACTCCCTGATCAGCGGCAAAACACAACCCACTGGTTAACAACACTCCCGTTAAAACCAAACTCACCTTTTTCATGACCCTCTCCTTTTTTTTAAAACAGGTTATTTTTAACTTCTGGGTAAAGTTTAAAGGACAGAAGATAAAAATAACGTTAATCAAAAATAAGAATTTTCTTATCTTTGACATTCAGTTAATGTGATTTTGATAGGATTAAACAACAATGAGAGGCAAATCAACTGTAAAAATAGACCCTTTATTAACTTCACTTTCAAAAGTAATGTCCCCGCCATGGGCTCTAACAATCGCGCGCGCCATGGACAAACCCAAGCCATTACTTTCTGTTTCTTCCTGCGTGATTTGACGAATACGAAAAAATTTCTCAAATATTCTCGACTGTTGGTCCAAGGGAATACCGATGCCAGTATCTTCAACTGAAACAAATACTTTCTGTTTAACAACTTTGCTAAAAATCTTTACCTGACCGCCATCAGGTGTAAATTTGATTGCATTGTGGATCAAATTAATAAAAACCCGGCGCAAGTGAACACTATCTCCCTTAATGTGAATTAGTTGATTAAAAGGCGCAAGCTGGAGACTAATATTTCTTCCGACGATTAAGATCTTAGAATGCTGATAAATATCTTCAAGAAAATCATTAAAATTCATCTCTTCCATTTTGAAGATACTGGCTTTATATTCAAATTTCGCCAAAAGCAACAGATCCTTAATGAGTTTAATCAAGCGATTCACTTCATCCAATGAATCGCGCATAACACGCTGGTTTTCTTCTTTCGAATTAGTCGAACCAATCGCCAACTCAAATTCACCTTTCATAATCGCCAGCGGAGTCTTTAATTCATGCGCAATATGCGAATTAAATTCATTAACATAAGCAAAAGACCTTTCTAAGCGATCAATCATATTATTAAAAGACCCGACTAATAATTCCATCTCCTGATCCAACTCTTTGACCAAAATCCTTTGGCTCAAATTCACCTGCGAAATTTCATTAGCCGTTTTTGTAACATCCGTGACAGGTTTTAAAATACGTCTGGTCAGCCATGTTCCCATAAAAATAGTCAGCAACAATATTAAAGCAATCCCGCTAATCATTGAATCAAATTGTTTGGCAAGAATCTTCTCCAAAGATGATAATGACGTCACTAATTGCAAGATAAGCGGATTATGTTCACCAAAAGAAATCAAATAATTGGTTCCATAATAATGAGCCCCATTAATACTTAAATTCTTAAAACTCGTTTGAGTCGTCAATGCAGGAAATTGTACGCTTAATGCCTTTTGAATCTCATCCGTCATATTAATTGAATTTAAAATAACTTTTCCATCGAGGCTCAAAATTCGATAATAATCTTTTTGCAAACCCATCGATTGGCTGTCTTTCATCCATAATTGATCAATAACCTTTTTCTCATAATCAGTCACCTCGTTTGAATTAAACAATCGATTCATTATGGATGCCGAAGAACTCTCCATTTGAGACACAATGCCATAAGCATCAATAAAATTATCAATATGTTTTACCTTTAGAACCAAATCGTCTTTAATCTCATCGTAAAGCGTCTGACGAATTGTATAAAATTCATACATACTAAAAACGGCAAGGATTAAGAGTAGGAATCCAGAGAATAATACGCTGACTTTAAAACGGATAGAATTGATTTTCATTTATCTTTTAGGATATACCCGACTCCACGTTGAGAATGGATCAGTTGTGTTGGGTGACCTTGATCAATTTTTTCTCTCAAATAGTTGATATACACATTAATCACATTGGAATACGCATCAAAATCATCATTCCAAACATGTTCAGAAATCATGGTGCGGGTCAACACTTGGCCACTATTAAGCATTAAATACTCAAGGAGAGAATATTCCGTTGCAGTTAATTCAATTTCTCGACCAGCGCGATAGACCTTGCGTGTCACTTGATCAAGCTCGAGATCTGCAACTTTAAGGCGACTTGATTTGTCATTTTTTTTGCGCCGAAGTAAAGCACGCACGCGAGCTAATAACTCAGGAAATGAAAATGGCTTGGTTAAATAATCATCCGCCCCGGCATCCAAACCTAAAATCTTATCTTCCACATCATTGCGGGCAGTCAACATCAAAATCGGAGTATCGAGCTTATTTTTTCTTAATTGCCGGCAAATCGCTAAACCATCTTTACCGGGAATCATAATATCAAGAATGATAAGATCATACGGATTCGATTGTGCTGAAAATAGCGCGTCTTCACCATTATCAGCCAGATCAACAGCATAAAGAGCCTCTTTCAAGGCTCTTTTGATTAATGCTGCTAATTTCTTTTCATCTTCAACAAGTAATATTCGCATATGACAAAAGTTACTTTACCATATTAACGCTCTTCATACCATAACTGCCGATGCCCTATAAGACTAGTAGTGAACTTACCGCTTTCCCCTCTTTATTTAAAGAGGGGATTAAGGGGAGTTCTTATATTTAAGAACTATGACGTTTGTTCCACGAAGGTCTCGTGACTTCAACCCCTCCCATCAAAGGAGAGGAATATATAAAGTTGCGATAACCTTCCCCTTCGGGTTTGAAGGTTATCGCTTAGAGAATTTTTTAAAAACTGCGGAGTACTTGTTCGCCTATCGGGCTCACAAGTACTTTCCGCCATTCTTTTCCATTTTGCGATAACCTTCCCCTTCGGGTTTGAAGGTTATCGCCTAGAGATTCTTACTTCATTTCACGGAGTACTGTTCGTCCGTTAGACTCACAGTACTGCCGCCATTCTTTCCCATTTTGCGATAACCTTCCCCTACGGGTTTGAAGGTTATCGCCTAGAGAAGAATGGCGGGTAGTCGTTGACGATAGGCGAACCCTACAACCCCTTGAAATACCGCTACTTATAAAAATTTATCGCAAACGAAGTACGGGGTCGCTAATATCTCTTGACCTACCCATCGACACTACCCAGCCATACCGTAAAGGTATTTTATCAAAACGGCGCTAACTATTATAATTTACAATAACCCTAATAACTTTACCTGTCAGACCAAATTCCATTAATTCCCCAACTTTTATACCTTTCTGATTTTTGTAATGCACAACCACGCTTTTTATTCCCCACATTACCTCAATAAGTTCAAATCTTAAATCAGGGTAAAAGTCCAGTCCTTTGGCAAAGTAAACTTGCAATGCTGCTTTGCCCTCGATTGTGCCGGATGGGATATTCATAATCTTTTGCGCGACTGGAGAAGTCAAAACAACTTTCTCGTCATAATGCGCCATAATCGCATCCAGATTGTGTGAATTCCATCCATCAATCCAATGGCTTGCAAATTCTCTTGCTTGTTTCTCAGTAAGCATTCTTTGACTCATAATTCTCTCGAGACTTTAACCCAACACGCTCTTTATCTGCCGCCAGCGCCCGGCACAATCCAGACGTTTCTCGCCTCACCGCACGCGTCCATCAAAATTATCCCAGACGGCCCTGGAGATGTCGGAGATGATCTTTTCATTCGTTGCGACATCCTCGCGCGAGTTGGCAATAAATACAGCAATGGCGACATGTTTACCGTCGGGTAAAGTGATAATCCCCACATCATTGACAGCTGCCGTAATTCCTTCCTTATTCGTATCAGAGGTCCCCGTTTTATGAGCAACCGCAGTTCCTTGCGGCAACTGCCCCTTGATCCTGTTCTGCCCTGTCTTTGTTTCCGTCATCACACCCCAAAGAAAATCAAAGCTTTTACGGGATAAAATCTTCTCTTCATAAAAAATTTTAAGCAACTCGATGATAGCTACGGGAGTAGCCCAATTAGAAAACTGGACGTTCCAGTTTTTATGCATCTCTTGTTCGTTAAATTGGACGGAAAAATCCTTGATGCCGAGGCCATGTATATAATCATTTACCACCGCAGGCCCTCCGATAAGCTTCAGCAAAATGTCGCATCCGTTATTATCGCTTTGGGCCACGGTATATTTTAAAATCTCGGCCAATGACATCTTGATATCTCCATCGGGATACTTATCCCTTATCGGGCTCCAGGTATTCGGCAAAAGATCGTTCCTGCGTATATTTATTTCCTGATCCAATGCCAAGCGGCCTTTATCCACTTCGCTCAAGACAGTCAAAGCGAGAGGGAATTTAAAAACGCTTTGCATGGGAAACTTGCTTTCCTCATTAACACCCAAAGCCTTCCTGTCCTCTATGCCAAGAATGGAAACACCAACCTCTGCTCTCATCGGCGCAACAATGCGCGAAATTTTCGCCTGCAGTGTTTCCTCCTGTGCAAAAGCCCCATGGGAAGCCAACAAGAAGACCACGTTCATTAAACAAAATTTTTTAAACACGAATTAATTCCCTCGTTCTTTTATTCTCCTGAGGCCAACCATCCCTTTACAAGCCACATTATCGTGCCGTATAGCCGCCATCCACCGGATAAAACCCTCCGGTCGAACTTGAGTTCGAATCCCCGTCTACTCAAGCCTAAAACGCCTTGAATCCTCGACGAAGGGTTCACCAAAAAATTGGCGGAGAGGCAGGGATTCGAACCCTGGAGTAACCTTTCGATCACCACACGCTCTCCAGGCGTGCGCCTTAAACCACTCGGCCACCTCTCCCTACATTAAATATCAAAATTATCCTCAGAAATGGGAGAGGTGTTGTGCCCGATCCATCAATGTCGGGCCCACCTCTCCATTACCTTAATCTAACAAATAATCCTTTA